>JANMQQ010000326.1:0-13869 GCA_031370545.1 Gammaproteobacteria bacterium | reverse complement strand
CCTGTTCAATCGTGTTCAATGCAGAGTCATTCATGATGGCGTTCATCCTCCCATCATGAACAACAAGACATCCTTACTTCAGGCTCATCTCGCGCTGGAAACACGACCCCTGTTCAGGCTCATCTTGCAGTGGAAGACTCTGTGGGTGGATGGACTCCTACTGTTGGGTTATAGTCGCGCGAATTGATGGATCCTTTCCTTACGCCAGCCATTCGAATGCAACTGCGTGCGTTTATCAAATTTTTCATCACCTACGCCATTCTCGGCTTAGCCGTCGCGTGGGTTGTGTTGATGCTGTTTCCGAATTTGCTCAATCCCAATCGCTCGGTGGTCGAAATCAAACAAGGCACGGTGCCCAACGGCAACCCGATGCTGGGCGCTGTCTCCTATGCTGATTCGGTGGAACAAGCGGCACCTGCGGTTGTGAACATTTATAGCACCAAGGTGATTCAGCAACGACCCAACCCCTTGATGGAAGATCCGTTGTTTCGGAAGTTCTTCGGCGACCTCACGGTACCGCGCCAACGCCTGCAAAACAGCCTCGGGTCAGGTGTTATCGTCAGCGCGCAAGGTTACGTGCTCACCAACAATCATGTCACCGCCGAAGCCGATGAAGTACTGGTCGCGTTGAACGACGGCCGCACCGCGCGCGCCACCTTGGTCGGCAACGATCCGGAAAGCGATCTCGCGGTGCTGCGCATCGACCTGCCCAATTTACCCTCCATCACCATCAACCAAACCGATCGCCTGCGCGTCGGCGACGTGGTGCTGGCCATCGGCAATCCGTTCGGCGTAGGCCAGGCCGTCACGCAAGGCATTGTCAGCGCCACCCGGCGCAATCAACTGGGCATCAACACCTTCGAAGATTTTATTCAGACCGACGCGGCAATTAATCCCGGCAATTCCGGCGGCGCGTTGACCAATGCCTATGGTCAGCTGGTGGGCATCAATACCGCGATCTATTCACGCTCGGGTGGTTCACAAGGCATCGGCTTCGCGATTCCCATGAGTATCGCAAAAAAGGTCATGGACGAAATTATCAGTTATGGTCACGCGGTGCGCGGTTGGCTGGGCATCGAACCCCAGGACCTAACCGCACGTCTGGCCGAGTCGTTCGGGCTGAAAGATGTGACCGGCGTGATCGTCGCTGGCGTATTGTCCGGTGGCCCTGCAGATCGTGCCGGTATCCGCCGGGGCGACATCATCACGCATATTGCAGGCACCGCAATCAGTGACGGGCAAACCGCGCTGGGTATTATTTCCACGACAACACCGGGCACTAGCGTGGAGGTACGTATTATCCGCAACGGATCGGCGACCTCCACTCAAGCGGTAGTCGCGCAACGACCGGTGCCCGAGCGGTAGCACGTCGCGACAATTGTTCCCCACTACATCATCCAATTTACTTCGGCAGTTGCTTCAACAGCGGAATGTGACTGGCGTAATTAAACGCCTGAGTATTTGCCCAATGACCACCGCGTGCCAATGCATCCAGCGCGCGCCGCTTGAGCGCGGCGTCGCCGGACGCGTTGGCCAACTGCAATGAAGCTGCGATGAGCGCTGCCGACGGCGACGGCAGCGCTTCGTCTTCTATCCACTCTGCGCCCAAGCGGTCGGGCAGCAGCGAACTATCTGTCAACACCCAGCCACTCTGGCGATGAAAGCGCTGCCAGGCAGCCCGAGCAAGCGTGCTGGCCGTAACACGGTCGATGGAATTTTTTGACCACGCGGAGTAGCGCAGCAACCCGGCGATGACATAGGCATAGTCTTCCAGCACACCGGTAACGGTGTTGCCATTCGTGGCATTCATGCGCAGCACTTCGTTTTTGCGTAGTAGCTGCTTGGCCAAATAGCCACGTAGCTCGCGTGCCGCAACTCCATAACGCTGGTCATCGGGCAACGCCGCTGCTTCGATCAGCGCGATCAGTGCTAACCCATTCCAGCCCGCGATAATTTTGGTATCCACGGGCACATGGCGCTGATCGCGTACTGCCAATAATTTCTTGCGGGCGTTTTCCACACGCTGCTGCACTTGTTCGACCGTGAGCTTGAGTTCAGCGGCAACATACTCGATGTCACGCTCAGGCACCGGCAGATATCCACCTTCAAACGGTGGCGCGCCATTCATGCTCCACATCGCGCGTGCGGCAGCAATATCGCTTTGATCCAAAACGGTTTGCAGCGTGGGTTCATTCCAGAGGTAGTAAGCGCCTTCGACACCGAGCTCATCGACGGCGGACAGGCTGGAGTAAAATCCGCCTTGCGGGGAACGCATGCGCAACAGCATGAAATCAAGCGTTTCACGTGCCACGCGTTCATAGTCGGGCCGCTTAAAAATCCGCGCCGCGCGCAAATAAGCGCTTGCGAGCAGCGCGTTGTCGTACAGCATTTTTTCAAAATGCGGCGTGCGCCAAGCGGGGTCGGTGGTGTAGCGAAAAAAACCGCCCGAGAGATGATCGCGTAAACCCAGCTCCGCCATGCGATCCAGTGTCAGTTGCAGATGCTGGCCCAACTGAACATCCGGTTGCGCTTCGTAGCTGGATAACAGGGCCAGCAGTTGTGCACTCATCGGGAACTTGCTCTGCTCGCCGAAGCCGCCGCTCAAGCGATCCGCAAGTTCCAGGGCTTGATGTATCAACTCAGCCGTAGCTTTGGTGGCGCTGGGCGCGGCGGCACTAGTTTCGGCAGGAGTTTCGCGTGCCGCTTGTTCCGCGAACGCGCTGAGTTGTTCGGGTTCAGTTTTCCAGCGCTCGGCCAGACGTGCGAGCACCGACAGAAATTCCTGTCGCGGAAAATACACGCCACCCAGGATTGGATGACCCTGCGGGGTGATGAAAACATTCAGCGGCCAGCCCGCTGCACCGCGAAAGCGTTCAACGAATTGCAGCATCTGCGCATCCAGTGCCGGGTCCATTTCACGATCCACAATGACAGGGATAAATAATTCGTTGAGCATGCGCGCCACTTCCGGGTCGCGAAAACTTTCGCGTTGCATAACATGGCACCAATAGCAGGCGAAAAATCCGACCGAGACGAACAGCAGCTTCTTTTCGCTACGTGCGCGCTCCAGCGTTTGCGCATTCCATTGCTGCCATTGCACCGGATCGTCGCCGTGCATGGCGAGATAGGGGGCAGGATTTTGCTTTAACTGGTTTTCGAGCGCGGCTTGCGCGGGCATAACTGAAAACAGGCACAGTGCGAGACACAGCATGAGACAGTTACGCAGAGTCATGCACACGTTCAATCGCTCTCTAGTCACTGTTGGATGGGCGGGAGCACTGCGATTACGCCGGTTTGTCGCCACCCTCGCGTTCAGTTTTTTGTTGTTGGGTGATGCGGTCAAGTTCGGCATCCATTTCGTCGGGTGTCAGCGGTCGGAAGGTGGTGTCGGTCACAACTGCGGCGGCAGCAGCTGGGGCCGATGCAGCGCTTGGAGATGCTGCTGCGGTAGTGCTCTGCTCACGCTGCTCTTTGCGCCGCATGATGATACGTGACACCACCACACCCACTTCGAATAGCAGCCACATCGGCACCGCCAACAGCGTCTGCGAGAAAATATCCGGTGGGGATAAAATCATTCCGACGATGAATGCACCGACAATCACGTACGAACGCTTCTCGACTAATTGTTGCGGGGTGACGACACCCATCAACACCAGAATAATTGTCGCGACCGGCACCTCAAACGCCAGACCAAAAGCGAGAAACATGCCGAGCACAAAATCCAGATACTTGCTGATGTCGGTCATCATCGACACGCCATCGGGCGTGGTGCTGGTGAAGAACTGGAATACCAGCGGAAATACCACGAAGTAACAAAACGCGACACCTGCATAAAACAGAAACACGCTGGAAATCAGCAGCGGCATCGCCAGTTCACGTTCGTCGTGATACAGGCCCGGCGCGACGAACGCCCACAGCTGATACAGGATCGCCGGAATGGAAGCGAACAACGCTGCGTACATGACAAATTTGAACGGCGTTAAAAACGGCGACGAAACTTCCGTCGCGATCATGGTGCTGCCTTTTGGCAAGTAGCGCATTAAAGGCTCGGCCACGAAGCTGTAAATTTCGTTAGCGAACGGAAACATGATGCCGAAAAAAACCGCGACCACCAGCAACGCACGAATCAGCCGCGTGCGCAGTTCGATGAGATGCCCGACCAGCGGCAATTCACTGTAGGCAGGATTACTTGGTTTGGTTCGTTTGGACATCGACGGGGGTCCCGACAGGTTGCGCCAGCGGCGCTGGCAACGGTTCGGGATGCGGTTGCGTACTCGCCAGTGCAGGAACCGCCGGGGCTTCGGCCGTCTCTTGCGCAGGCGGTGCGGATGGCGGCGCAGCAGTCGCGGCTACTTTGCCGGTGACCGGCACGGTGGGCGCACTGTCATCCAGAATGATGTGCCGATCCAGGATATTTTGCTGCTCTTCGACCAGACGCTTGAGCTCATCGGCACGCGATAACTCGCGCTGCACGTCGTGCTGCACACTACTGATCATGCGACGGATGCGCCCAGTCCACAGTCCGATGTCACGCGCCAAGCCCGGTAGTTTGTCCGGGCCAAACACCACCAACGCCACAATGGTGACCAGGATAATTTCCGAAAAGCCGATCTCGAACATGCGTACGCGCCACTATTCCGAACGACCGGTCAGGTCTTGTCTTTTTCCTTGGTGGCTTCGCCTTCGATCACCCGCCCGGCGGCTTCCTGATGCACAACTTTCGCCGGTTCAGCAGGTGCGGTCGGCTTGCCTTCTTCCTCACCGTCGTGCATCGACTTCTTGAAATTCTTGATCGCGCCGCCAATATCGCTGCCGATGTTGGACAACTTTTTGGTGCCGAACAACAGCATCACGATGGCCAGAATGATTACTAACTGCCAGATACTAAAGCCCATACATCATCCTCCGTTATTTCTTGCGTGCGGCCTTTTCGTCTAATCCCGAAGTGCCAAAGCGCCGCTGCAATTCGTTGAGTACATCATCCGGGCTCAGCCCTTGCTGCGCCAACAACACCAAGGTATGAAACCACAAATCCGCGATCTCATACACGATCTGATCTTTATTCCCGCCTTTCGCCGCAATAATGGTTTCGGCGCTTTCTTCGCCGATTTTCTTCAGAATCGTATCCAGCCCCTTGGCATAGAGCGATGCCACATAGGACTGATCGGCGCTCTGCGTTTTACGCTGTTCCAGAATTTGCGCGAGCTGCGTGAGTATATCGTTCATTGTGGCATTTACTTGCTGTAGATGTGATTGGGGTCTTTTAACACCGGGTCCACGGCGACCCACGCGCCATCCTGCAAACGCTGAAAAAAACAGCTGTGCCTACCGGTATGACAGGCGATGTTGCCAAGCTGTTCCACGCGCAGCAACAAAACATCGTTGTCGCAGTCCATGCGAATTTCTTTCACGACCTGCACGTGACCCGATTCCTCACCCTTGCGCCACAATTTTTTGCGCGAGCGCGACCAATACACCGCGCGGCCTTCAGCGACGGTGAGTGCCAACGATTCTCGGTTCATCCACGCGAACATCAGCACACGCCCAGTGTCGGCGTCTTGCGCGATTGCAGACACCAAGCCGTCACTGGTCCACTGAATTTGTTCAAGCCATGTATTTGTCATTTTCTTAGATCTCAATCAATCCTTGATGCCGGAAGAAATCGCGTCCGCATCAGCGTCGCTGATCGCACCTTTCAGGTAGTAAATTTCGGCGACGTATTTTGGATTATTGAAAACGATATACATGTGTTTCTCTTTCGCAAAATTGAATTGATACACGGAAGGGTTATCGCGCGGGTACTTTTTTGCGCTGGCCGCAGAACGAACCTCCATGACTTTCTGTAGCTTCGGATAATTCTGTGTCCCCACCACATTGACCAGCTCGCTAAAAAATCCGTCGAAGGTCTTTATGGAATCATTGAGGATTCCCTTAGAGATATATGCACCTATACTGTCCTGGAAATTATCCAGCGTCCCGATATAAATCTCAGAATGATTGCCGCTCTGAGAACGGATAACCAAATTTTTAAACCCTGCCGGAAGCACGGTCGACGTCTGCGCCATCGAAACTGGAAGTCGCAGCTTCAGTTGACCCAACGTGGCAGTAAAAAACTTCGCAGGACTATGCGCGACATGCGGCTTGGTTTCGTTTGAGGCTCCGCATGCACCCAGCGCGAAGCTACACAATAATAGTATCGACAGAAACGATATCGGTCGTATGCAAATCTTGGCTTTCATCACAGCCATCCAATCAATCTAACGGGGCTTCTGACTAACTTTCGATTCGTCGATGGATGCTTTCTACAGCCGCATCTCTATTCCGTGCTGCGCCATATAACTCTTGGCCTGACCGACGGTATAGGTGCCGAAATGAAAGATGCTCGCCGCCAGCACTGCGTCGGCGTGCCCGAGCTTGATTCCATTGACGAGGTCATCGAGCGTGCCGACGCCGCCGGACGCAATCACCGGCACGGCGACCGCGTCGCTGACGGCGCGATTCAATTCGTTGTCGAAACCGATCTTGGTGCCGTCGCGATCCATGCTGGTGAGCAGAATTTCTCCGGCACCGTATTCCACCATGCGTTGCGCCCAAGCCACCGTGTCAAGACCGGTCGCCTTGCGTCCACCATGGGTGAAGATTTCCCAGCGCGGTGTTTCGCCCGGTGCGCTCACGCGCTTCGCGTCGATGGCGACGACGATGCATTGCGCGCCAAACCGTTCGGCCGCTTCTTTCACAAACTCCGGCCGCGTGACCGCAGCGGTGTTGATTGACACCTTGTCGGCACCAGCATTTAACATGCGCCGAATATCTTCGACGGTGCGGATGCCGCCGCCGACGGTTAGCGGAATGAATACCTGCCCTGCCACCGCTTCGACCACATGCACCATGGTTTCGCGGTTATGCGCCGAGGCGGTGATGTCAAGAAAGGTGATTTCATCGGCGCCCTGCTCGTCGTAACGTTTGGCGATCTCAACCGGATCACCCGCGTCGCGGATGTCGACAAATTTAACGCCCTTGACGACGCGACCGTTATCGACATCCAGGCAGGGAATAATGCGTTTGGCGAGGCTCATGATATTTATTTGGACAACTCATCGGCGAGTTGTTGCGCCTGCGCGAAATCCAGCGTGCCTTCATAAATCGCACGCCCGGTAATTGCACCCACGATTCCATGATGCGCAACGGCGCATAGCTGACGGACGTCGTCGACGCTTTTGATGCCGCCGGACGCAATCACCGGGATGTGAATCGCCTGCGCCAACGCGACTGTGGACTCTATATTCACGCCGCTGAGCATGCCGTCGCGACCGATGTCGGTGTAGATGATTGCTTCCACGCCGTCGTCTTCGAAGTGACGCGCCATGTCGATCACGTCGTGGCTTGACAATTTAGACCAACCATCAATGGCGACTTTGCCGTTCTTGGCATCGAGACCGACGATGATGTGGCCGGGGAATTCCACGCACAAATCGGCGATGAAATGCGGTGCGTTGATGGCTTTAGTACCGATGATCACGTAATGCACCCCCGCATCGAGATACGCCTGCACGGTGTCTTCGTCGCGAATGCCGCCGCCAACCTGCACCGGAATGTCCGGATGCGCGCGCGCGATGCGCTCAACAATTGCGTGATTGATACGCCTTCCTGCCATCGCGCCGTCGAGGTCGACGATGTGAATGCGGCGCGCGCCCTGCTCCACCCAGCGCGTCGCAACCGCCACCGGATCTTCCGAGTACACGGTGTTGTCTTCCATGCGTCCCTGCCGCAGCCGCACGCATTTGCCTTCTTTTAAATCAATTGCGGGTATCACCAGCATAAGCGACCTCAACTGTTTTCAATTACACGGTTCCGTTCCAACGTAAAAAGTTGCTATAGAGCTGCAGGCCTGCGGCGGCGCTTTTTTCCGGATGAAATTGCACCGCAAAGATATTGTCGCGCGTGATCGCCGATGTGAAAGTCATACCGTAATCGGTAGTCGCGGCGCTGACGCGCGCATCCACCGGCGCCGTGTAATAGCTGTGCACGAAATAAAAGCGTGTGTCTTGTGCGATACCTTCCCACAACGGATGGGGTGCTTGCTGATGCACCTGATTCCAACCCATATGCGGCACTTTCAAGCGCTCGCCGCTGCGTGCATCGTGCATGTTGGCGTCGAACAATTCCACCCGTCCGGCAAAAATCCCCAAGCATGCTATGCCGTTATTTTCAGCGCTGAAGTCCATTAAAATTTGCATACCCACACACACGGCCAGCAGCGGTTTGCGGCGCGCCTGCTCACGCACTACGCCATCCAGACTCCGGCGTTGCAACTCGCCCATGCAGTCGCGCATCGCGCCCACGCCGGGGAATACCACCCGGTCCGCCGCCGCAATGTCTTGCGCGTCGGACGTCACCAGCACCGACGTGCCGCGCGGCGCCACGCGCTCCAACGCCTTCGCGACGGAGTGCAAGTTACCCATGCCATAGTCAACAACCGCGACCGTGTTCATAACTTCGCGGTTAAGGCGCAGCCAATATCGCAGCGTAGCGATTGTCTGTCCCCCTTGAACGCGTTGTTAGATGCCACTCCCAACTTAAATTTGAGGCGTTTCAATGTTGCAAGGTGCAGAACAACAGATAACGGTACCGCGAAAACTGGCACCAGAACCAAGGGGAACGCGGTTATTAATTCATTGGGCGTTTCAATGGCCAGCAGATGAAAAGGGCCGGGCGAAGAAAGAAACCCGACAGCCACCGCGACGACAAGATCAAGTATTCCGGCGATATTCCAACCCAGCACCGCCAGACATGACCAGCGATAGCCCTTGTAAAATACATAGCCGACCACGGGTGCGGTGACACCCACCAACACATCCCCCACTCCCGCCGGGATAGCAAATTCGGCAGGCAGATGACCGGCCGCATAAAGCGCGAGAAAAATAAGGCCGAACGCTCGATACAGTTGGATGCCGACCAGCCATTGGATGGGTATTGCGTCGATAACGCTGTTGAGTGACGTCGACCGCCGCAGAAATAACATCCCCATCAGGATCGGCAGGGTGACTCCAACTGCTATCGCCGGAAACACTGAAGAGGATGTAGCGTGAAACATGTCACTCGCGCCCAACGCTACTGCTGCCAACCACCAACCAGCGAAATAGATTGCCGATTTTATTCCGAAACGCATGCGCATGTGACGACCGAGCGTCGAGCGACGCGCATAGAACTGCATGAGTCCCCACACGGCGAAACCAAGAGATGCCATCGAGATCACGATGATCCAGGCTAGAATTGTTGGCATGGGTTATTTCCTTTTTGAAGGCGCGGATGGCCTTCTAACACAGAACTTCATTGGCACAATGTCAACATCGCGCAGAATGGCGCGACGCATAGCAATTTATCAACACGCCACGGTTATGATAGGCAAAGAAGAGTGTTTACCCTCGAAAGGACGGCCCTTCTCGACCCAGTACTTAAACGCCGCTAACGTTCGCGGCCCTAAACGGCGCATGGCCGACCCCATAGCAAACTCTAGAAACTTGCCAAGCGCACGCCCCTTAAACTCGATTTCAGCTTCGCTCATTAGAAGGGTTTGACCACCGTTGCTACTTCTCCTAACTGACCAAGTGTTCTTCGCCGATTTAATCAATGGCAAGCCATAACCAACATAAGTAAAAGAACTTCCTTCGTCCCAGGCAATCCATTTTTCTCGGATGGTCATATTGCCTTTCAGGGTACATACCCTTGTTACACCCACGCCGCGTTTTGTGTCGCCGCTACAATGTGCCGTCACGATGGGTTCGGCCCATAACGTTACGTTCTCAAGATCGGACAGCGCCTTCCACACCGCTTCCGCAGAAGCATCTATACCGACACAATTTACTAGCTTGATCATTTGCCCTTCCTTAATTCGGCGCTCTCATCGACCAAACATTTTCTGCCATTATTCAAACTGCGGGCTTGTTATTGTTTCCGCGCAACATATTGCTTGTTGCTAAACGTTCACTGTCGTTAAAGCCTAACGCTGTGCGTAACCGGTGAGCCGAAGCAAAGCGGCGCCTTGGTAGGTCCGCGTTGATATGCTGGTTAGGTTGAACTCTCTTCACGCATTCGGCCCCGTAGTGTTACTGCGGCTAAGAACGCAAGCGGTATTTCGAACAGAAAACCTACGTAATGAAGACCAAGCTCTCCGCTTATGAGTATTCCAATACCTCTGAATATAGCTACGCTACCGCAGATAAGAAGCAATGCGATCAGTCCACTTGATATTCGTACGTTTGACATTGCAGTCCAGAGCAAGAACAAAGCAATACCCGCTTGAAGTCCGCCATATGTTGCTCGGATATCTGTTTCTCCACTTGCGGTCAGATGGATCCCTATTGGTGTCACCATCCCAGTTGGCGCAACAAGGTATGCAATGGCGAACAACATAAAGATGGCAGCAGCAATATAGATCAGTACGCTTCCGCGTTTGTTATTTGGTTTCATTGAGATTCCCTTCATTCAACCTGGCGTAGTTTCACAGACTTCCCTTAGTCGATGGCATGATGCCGCTCATACGCGGATCAAGCTCCAGCGCCATGCGCAGTGCACGGCCGAAGGCCTTAAAAATTGTCTCGGCGATATGGTGCGCATTGCGGCCGCGCAAGCTGTCGATGTGCAAGGTCACCTGGGCGTGGTTGACGAAGCCCTGAAAAAATTCACGCAACAAATCCACGTCAAATTCGCCGATGCGCGCGCGCGGATAATCTACGCCGTATTCCACGCCGGGCCGTCCGGAAAAATCCACCACTACGCGCGATAACGCTTCGTCGAGCGGCACATACGCATGTCCGTAGCGGCGCACGCCTTTTTTGTCGCCGACTGCGCACGCAATCGCCTGACCCAGCGTGATGCCGACGTCTTCCACCGTGTGGTGTGCGTCGATATGTAGGTCACCTTTGGCGACGATGTTGATGTCGATCATTCCATGGCGCGCGACTTGGTCAAGCATATGTTCAAGAAATGGCACCCCGATGGCAAACACGCCCTTACCGCTGCCGTCGAGATTGACGCTGACTTCAATCTGCGTTTCGAGTGTGTCGCGTTTTACCGTCGCGGTCCGGTCAGCCATAACGTAGTCCTCGATGAGTCTGGTACTTCTACTTCAGCTCGCGCAACGCCGTGAGGAAGCGGGTGTTTTCTTCAGGAGTGCCGACGGTCACACGCAGACACTCGGCCAGCGGTGAATCGGCGCGGTGCAAATTTTTGATCAAGATTCCGGCGCGCTTTAATCCTTCAAAAATCGGCACCGCGCGCCCATTCGGCACGCGAAACAAAATAAAGTTAGCACGGCTGGGAAAGGGACGCACGCCGTCGATGCGCTGCAATTCGCTCATCATCTGTTCGCGGCTGGTGCGGATCGCGGTGGTTTGCGCATCGAATACATCAACGTGGTCCAGCGCGAACGCGACGCTCACCTGGGTCAAGACATTAATGTTGTACGGCAGGCGTACTTTTTCGAATTCGCGCAGCCAGCTCGGTGGCCCGGCAAGAAAGCCTAGCCGCAAACCGGCGAGTCCCATATTTGACAAGGTGCGCATCACTACTAAATTATCCGAGCTGCCCAGTCGCGACATGAAGCTGTCGCCGGCAAACGCGTGGTAAGCCTCGTCAATGACAACCAAACCCGGGCTGGCCGTGATGATTGCATCGACCTGCGCGCGGTCGAATAAATTGCCGGTTGGGTTGTTTGGATACGCCAGGAACACGACGGCAGGTTGATGCTGTTGAATCGCCTGGAGCATTGCGGAGACGTCCAAACTGAAATCGTCATGCAGTGGCACCCCGATGAACTTCATGCCGGTGAACAGCGCAATCATGCGATACATTGAAAACGTCGGTTCGGGCGCGAGCAACACCCGACCCGGTGCACTCAACGCCAGCGCGATGATTTGAATCAGCTCATCCGAACCGTTGCCGAGCATCAACTCCATGTCGGCTGGGATATTCATCACCGCGCGTAATTTTTTCTGTACCTCACGCGCCTGCGGATCGGGGTAGCGATTGACCGCCGTGTCCGCCAACATACCCAGCCACTCACCGTGCAAATCTTCTGGCCAGCTGTAGGGATTTTCCATCGCGTCCATTTTAATCAAGCCGCTTGAGTCGGGCACGTGGTACGGCGCGAGCTCACGAATTTCGGGACGTATCCAGTGTTGAATTTTTTCAGTCGTCATGACGCACGTTAATCTTTGATGCGGTAACGCGCCGACTGCGCGTGTGCCGTCAGACCTTCGCCGTCTGCCAATGTCGCGGCAATTTTGCCAAGCTCGGACGCCCCCTGCGGCGAACACATGATCAGACTGGAACGCTTCTGAAAATCATACACACCCAACGGTGAAGAAAAGCGCGCGGTGCGCGAAGTCGGCAACACGTGATTGGGGCCCGCACAATAATCGCCGAGTGCTTCTGCAGTGTAGCGGCCCATGAAAATCGCACCGGAATGGCGGATTTTCTGTGCCATCTGTTGCGGGTGGTCGACCGACAATTCGAGATGTTCGGGCGCGATAAAATTGGCAACTTCAATCGCCTCGTCAAGATCGCGCACCTGGATCAAGGAACCGCGCGCACCCAGCGACGCGCGAATGATGTCGGCGCGCAGCATGCCTGGCAGCAATTGTCGGATGCTGTGTTCAACCGCGTCGAGATAGCCCGCATCGGGACACAATAAAATGGCCTGCGCGATTTCGTCGTGCTCGGCCTGCGAGAATAAATCCATCGCGATCCAGTCCGGATCGGTCTTGCCGTCGCACACCACTAAAATTTCCGACGGCCCGGCAATCATGTCGATGCCGACCTGGCCAAACACCGCGCGCTTGGCGGTGGCGACGTAGATATTTCCCGGCCCGACAATTTTGTCAACTTGCGGCACTGTGGCGGTGCCGTAGGCGAGCGCGGCCACGGCCTGGGCGCCACCGACTGTGAACACGCGGTCGACACCGGCGATGGCCGCTGCCGCTAAAACCAGCTCATTCACCACGCCGCCGGGTGTTGGCACCACCATGATCAACTCGTGCACGCCGGCCACTTTCGCCGGGATGGCATTCATCAGCACCGACGATGGATACGCAGCTTTGCCGCCCGGCACATACAGGCCCACGCGGTCGAGCGCGGTGACTTGCTGACCGAGCACGGTGCCGTCCGCTTCGGCGTAGGTCCACGAACTTTGCTTTTGGTGCTCGTGATAAATGCGTATCCGTTCTGCCGCGCGCTCCAACGCAACGCGCTGCTCGGAAGGAATACCCACACGTGCTGACTGCAAACGCGCTGCTGGAATTTCCAGCTCGGCCATGCGCGTCGCCGTAACCCGATCAAAGTGCCGCGTGTAGTCAAGCAACGCGTCGTCGCCGCGCACGCGCACCGCTGCAATAATGTCATGCACCACCGTGTGCACGGTGGCATCAGAAACGGATTCCCACGCCAGCAGTTGTTCCAGCGCGGGCCAAAAATCTTGCGTAGCCGAGTTGAGGCGTTTGATATTCATGGTCATTTCACCGCCGCCGCCAGCGCGTCGATCAACTGTTTAACCGCCTGATGTTTCATTTTCATTGCGGCTTTGTTCACGATCAGGCGCGCACTGATGTCCGCCATTTTGTCGACCGGTTCAAGTCCGTTAGCTCGCAGCGTGTTGCCAGTGTCGACCACGTCGACAATGCAATCGGCCATGCCGACCAACGGCGCCAATTCCATCGAACCATACAATTTAATAATTTCGACTTGCACGCCTTGGCGGGCAAAGTAGTCGCGCGTGGTATGCACATACTTGGTCGCAACCCGCAGGCGCTTGCCCAGGCGTTGCGTGTACGCCTCGCGCGCCAACCCGACGGGCGCGGCGGTCATCAA
>JANMQQ010000296.1:0-3903 GCA_031370545.1 Gammaproteobacteria bacterium | reverse complement strand
TAACGTGCCGGTTCCCGGGACGGTCGCGCAAGCATTACGTGCGGCTGGGCAGTGGGACTACGGGTCGACGCTTGATCTTGATGCGCGTGACTGGTGGTATCGCTGCGCATTTCCGTTTGCTGGTAGTCAAGCTCAGGTTCTACTGCGATTGGGTGGGTTGGCGACGCTGGCCGACGTGTGGCTGAACGGTCAACGGATTTTGCAATCCGACAACATGTATCTCAGTCATACGGTGGAGGTTGGCGCGCTGCTGGTGGCTCAGAACGAGCTGGTTATTTGCTTCCGCTCGCTGGGTACCGCGCTGAAAACCCGTCGACCCCGGCCGCGCTGGAAAACGCGGCTGGTCGCGAATCAGCAGTTGCGCTGGGTGCGCACGACCTTGCTGGGACGCATGTTGGGAATATCGCCCCTCGTGGCGCCGGTGGGACCGTGGCGCTCCATTGAACTGCTACGTGATCAGCCCGGCACGCTGATTTATCCACGTCTTGACACTTCACTTGTCGATTCTGACGGCGTGGTGAATTTTGCTGCGAAGTTGGGGGCCGGTGCGAATACTATAATCACCGGCGTATTAACCGTAGGTGATGTCAAGACCGCGCTGGTCATCCGTCAGCATGATGACAATCAGATTTCATGTTCGGTGCGTATCCCCAACGTAAAGTTGTGGTGGCCACACACGCATGGCGAGCCGCACCTGTACACCTGCACAGCGACTCTCACATTCGATGGTCACAGCCACACCGTTGACCTCGGCCGTATCGGGTTTCGACATATTGAGGTTGATCAGCGCGAGGGTCGTTTCGCGTTACGGGTCAACCGCCAACCGGTGTTTTGTCGCGGCGCCTGCTGGACCGTAAACGATATCGTTTCGTTAGGCGCCAGTGCAGAAGATCAGGCGAAAGCGCTACGCCTGCTGCAACAGGCGGGTGGCAACATGGTGAAAGTCGGCGGCACCATGCTGTATCAAGATCAACACTTTTATCGGCTGTGCGACGAGCTCGGAATTTTGGTCTGGCAGGAGTTCATGTTTTCGAATATGGACTATCCATTCGACGACGTGCAATTTCGCGATTCGGTGGTGCGTGAAGTGCGTCAGCAGTTGGCGCACTGGCGCAATCACCCCTGCATTGCCGTTTATTGCGGCAACAGCGATGTCGAATTGCAGGCGTCAATGGTCGGCGTGCCGCGCACAGAATGGCGCAATAGTTTCTTTGCCGAAACCTTGCCGACATTGATTGCACAGGAGCATCCGGGCATTCCGTATGTGCCGTCATCACCGAGTGGCGGTGACATGCCATTTCATGTGGGCAGCGGCATCACTCACTACTACGCCGTGAGTGCGTTCATGCAACCGGTGTCGCGGGTACGTGGCGACGCGGTGCAGTTTGCTTCTGAATGCCTGGGTTTCGCGCACATTCCAGAACCCGACGTGATCAACGAAGTATTCGGTGGCGACTTGCCGATGCTGCTGGACCCACGCTGGAAACAACGCGTGGCCCGCAATCATGGTTTTAACTACGACTTCGACGACGTGCGCGATGCTTATCTGCAACAATTATTTTCCGTCGACCCTCGGGCACTGCGCATCCGCGATACCGCGCGCTACCTGGCGCTGAGTCGCGTGGTGCCAGGTGAAGTCATATCGCGTGTGTACTCGGAGTGGCGGCGCCCGGCCAGCACTTGTCGCGGTGCGTTGATCTGGTACCTCAAGGATTTTTGGCCGGGTGCAGGACTGGGCCTGCTGGACAGCGGGGGGAATCCGAAAGCATCGTATTATTTCGCGCGCCGCGCCTGGCAGGCGCGCACGCTGGTATTGAGCGACGAGGGCTTCGATGGCGTACACGCGCACGTCATTAACGAAGGCAACACGCCCTTCACCGGGTCGTTGGAAATGGTGCTACTGCGTGACGGAAAAACGGTGGTAGCGAAGGGGCGCCGCGACTTGACACTTGCAGCGAATGAAACCTTTAGCATCGGTTCCGATGTACTGCTGGATGGATTTTTCGACGTAGCCTACGTTTACCGCATCGGCCCGCCGCATCATGACGTGGTGGTCGGAACCCTGCTGGGCCCCAACGGTGAAGTACAGGCCCAGGCATTTTACTTTCCGCTCGCGCAGGAGCCCGCACGCGCCGACGGCGTGAGAGTGACCGCCGAGGCGACACCCGTACCGGAAGGATATCGCCTGACCCTCACGGCAGATCGTTTTTTGTTTGCATTGCGAATTGATGCACCAGGTTATCAGCCGGAAGATAATTATCTGCATCTGGCACCTGGCTACCCGCGCAGCGTGTTATGTCGTCGTATTGAGTCAAACCCTGCGTTCATGAAAGGGTTCGTTGAGGCTTTAAACCTCGACGAAGCCGTGCGTATTCAGGCCATATCCGAACAAGCTTAGGAAGCAGGTGGGGTCATGTCGGAACATCTTCTGGTGCCAGATCAGTCTGCGGCGTATTATTCCGCCCCGCAGCAATTGAGCCAATGGTTGCCCGGCAAATCGAACCCAAGCATAAACAAGCAGTACGACATTTATGAGTAGCACCGACAAAGAACACGCAGCGGAAACGTTCACTGACCGGTTGCATGGGCAAGCTGCTTATGTGACCCAAGTTGAACGCCAGGCATTTTATTTCGGTGCGGATGCTGCGCCGCTGTTCGGCTGGCTGCATACGCCACGCGCTAAACCGGCCGGGCGGATGGGCATGGTGCTGTGCCCGCCGTTGGGCGTCGACTATGTCAGCACCTATCCGGTGTTGCGTCACCTTGCTAACCGGCTCGCGTTCCATGGCATACCGGTGCTGCGTTTTGACTATTCCGGGATGGGCAATTCATCGGGATCTAACGTCGATGCTGATCGCGTCGCCAGTTGGTTAAACGACATTCGTGAAGCGCGCTCGACGTTAGCACGCATTTCAGGCTGCACCGAAGTCGGCTTGTTCGGCGTGCGCATCGGTGGGCTGCTGGCCGCCGTCGTTGCAGATGACACCGCACTGCCGTGCCTTGCACTGTGGGGTCCGGTAACCCGGGGCCGCGCTTACATGCGCGAGATGCGCGCCATGCACCTGACCGCCGAAGCCACGCCGCTTGCCCTCGGCGACGACAGCAATATTGAAGCGGGCGGCTTTGTGTTCACGCCGCAGACGGCGCACGATCTCACCGCAATCAGTGTTGATGCGCTGGTACCAAAAACTGAACGTATTCTGTTTGCTACGCGCGATGATTTGCCCGGTGATCAGGTCGTGCCGAAGTCGTGGTTGGGTGCGGAGCAGCAAACGCTGCCGGATTTTGTCGGGATGATGTCAGCTCCCCATAATGCGCATCATCGGATACCGTTCGCCGCACTTGATCATCTGGAAGATTGGCTGGTCAACACCGCGCGAACAGTTAATACCGGGCACGTGGCAGGTAGCCAGGCTTTACAGCCCGCAGTGCTACCGCGCTCGGCGCGCTTGCTGGATCGACCGTCTGCCGCGCAAGCCACCGCATGCGAATCGGTATTCCGCTTCGGCGACCAAAACGCACGCTTCGCAATTGTCACTGAACCGGTGAGTAATGCTCAGCCGAATGCACCGTGGGCGATCTTTTCGAATTCGGGGGCGGATCATTCTGCGGGCCAAAATCGCCTGTACGTGTTGCTGTCGCGCGCGCTGGCGCAGGTCGGGATATGCAGCGTGCGTTTCGATTTCCCCGGCGTCGGCGACAGCATCGTGGTTCCACCTGCACCGGAAAATGTGACCTATCAACCCAGCAACAATATGGAGCTCGCGTCGTTGATCAGTGCGCTACAACAGCAATGCGGCGCACAGCAATTTATCCTGATGGGTTTGTGTTCCGGCGCGTTCGCATCATTCCATGGCGCATTAAATTTAAAACAGCAGCCGATTGTCGAATGCATATTGTTTA
>JANMQQ010000252.1:0-15267 GCA_031370545.1 Gammaproteobacteria bacterium | reverse complement strand
CAAATAACTTGGCGTAGCGACATCGAATGACACCTTCCCCCTGCAGTGGGAAGGAGCACCTTGCGTCGCGCCGCAACAGGGGATGCAGTTGCAGTTATTTCTGGTCAGCCTCAATGGAGTGCGGGCCGACGCGGATGAATGCAGGTTCATTTACAGTGATATCTGGCTTGAAGGGGACGGTGGTAGTTGCAGTTATCACTGGCTCAAAATCGCGCTGAATGCCGGCCGGGACAGTTTCAAATGCAGAGTGCGGGCCGTTATCAATAGTCTTATTGAAAAACCTGCGCTGAAGCCGAATGCACACCAATGCTGCAATAATCGGTAACACCCAGCGTCCACCCATTTCGCTAAAAATCATCCAGGTTAATGTCCACGGCACCGGCCGGTGCACATTCACTTGCTGAGCCAAGGTCTGCAGGTAAATTTCTATATTTCCGAGTAACACGAAGGGCGCAGTGGCTCCAACCACAAGCATTGATGTTACCAGCCCTAACGACAACAGCATCAAGCGTTGGCGCCAGCCATTCACAGGCCATACGAGCAGAATGGAGAGTTCGATCACCATCGGCACCAGCGTATGCATCAAATGCGTACCGGCGGTCAGTTCGCGCCCGGCTTTAAGCCACAGTTGCCCACCCAACAGCACACGATTCACTAATGTGACATTCAGATGAATGGTGAAATCATGATGTTCAGGAATTAATTTGAGCCAAGGCGAATAGTCAGGACGGACTTGGTGGATGATGACTTCAAACCAGGGCAGCAACCCGGTTCCCAACGCCTCGCCGAAATACCAGCCGAACACAGAAAGCACCGACCAGGCCAATAGTCCCTTCAACGACAATCCAAGTAATTCAGCACGGCTCATAGGATGTCCGTGATGCTCCCCACGCCCACCAGGCGAAAAACAGGCACGCGACGATGACAAGCAAGGTGGGTGCGAGATAAGTATGGATCACCTGAAACCAGTCTTTGTAGTAAGCGACAATAAAATACAGGCCGCTGATCCGGATGAGGTTAAGGGAATAAATCAGCAATACGCCCAACACCAAGCCGGTCAATTTACGTTTGATTGTGGTTGGAAAAGCCAGAATTGCCGCCATTACCAGGAACAAGGCGCCCGCACCGTCGCAACCGCGCACGATTTCCAGGTCGGCCAAAGGAGATTGTATGTGGTTCTGTACCGCCGCCACCTGTTCCACCGGCGCAATGAAATGGATCAGCTCCGCGCAAGGCACCCCCACGCCCAGGTAATAGACGACGTCACGGAGTATGTTAATGGGAAGCTGGGAATACGCGGTGTACAACACCACATAAAATCCCAGGAACAGGCCAATCTGTAGATACATGCCTATCGGTAGGTATTCACGCCAAGGTTTCAGTAAATTCATAAAGCTCCCATCATTGCGAATAACGACCTAAATACCGTCGTTGCGCTTTCATAGTTGTCCCGTGCGACGCATTCACGTGTGAATAGCGCCCGCAGCTAAAGTTGTGTACTGAGTGAAAATAGATTGCCCAAGAAGCGGGCGGCGGGTCATGACATTAGTGGGGTAGGGGTGCGCATAGCCGGTCCTCGTCATCTATTAAACTCCGTTTAACAGGGGGGTAAACCCTGCTTCCGCAGCGCGACAGATGACGACACCGTGTGCGGAAAATAGCAGCGACGTATGACGGTACGATGAATGTTTTGTGAAGATTCGGACTGATCGCCATCTCCAAATTGGCGTTCGTCAGCCGCCCCTGAAGTGATTGATCAGGAATTCCTGCGGGGCGCGCCAACGCGCTTACGGAATGTCGAGCCTGTGTCGCTCATTCGTAACAAAACTGGCACGAAATTGAAAACTTTCTCAGGTAAGTTGCAGCGTGGTTGAGCTGTTCCCTCCGATCCCAACTGAAATAAGGAACTCGACATGCGAACGATACTCGCGACACTGGCCTTCACTGTGGCAATTGCAACACTTCCATTAATCACTTCCGCCTCCAGTACCAACGCCGATGCCGGAAAGCACCACGACGAACGCGATGCTGACCACCTGCAACTCGGACCGCGTCCGTTTTTTCTGGTCCACGACATGAACCCCAGCGCGCTGAAAACGAAACTGGAGTCATGCGAAAACGGGCCGTTTTACCGTACCGATTTTTCGATTGGGCATCGCGGTGCCGCAATGCAGTTTCCCGAACACACGCGTGAGTCGTACGAAGCGGCCGCGCGTATGGGAGCAGGTATCATCGAATGCGACGTGACGTTTACCAAGGACAAAGAGCTTGTCTGCCGCCACTCGCAATGCGATCTCCACACCACCACCAACATTCTTGCGACGCCGTTGGCGGCCAAGTGTTCCAAGCCGTTCACGCCTGCGGAATTCGATCTCACCGGCAAGCTGGTAAAACCGGCCTCGGCAATGTGTTGCGCCAGCGATATTACGCAAGCGGAATTCAAAACCTTGCGCGGCAAGATGGACGGCGCGAATGCCAATGCCAGGACGGTGGTGGAATATCTGAATGGCACACCCAGTTGGCGCACCGATCTTTATTCCGGCCCAAGCAGTGGCACCTTGGTCACGCACCCGGAGTATATTCAATTGATCAAAAAACTCGGCGCGAAGTACACGCCGGAGCTTAAATCAGCCAGTGTTCCGATGCCGTTCGACGGATTCACGCAACAGGCTTACGCGCAAAAAATGATCGACCAGTACAAAGATGCCGGAGTGCCCGCGCGCAAGGTGTTCGCACAGTCCTTTGACTTGCAGGATATTTTGTACTGGATCAAGCACGAGCCTGAGTTTGGCATGCAGGCCGTATATCTTGACGACATTGATCCGACCGATGACAACCCCGCCAACGACACGCCGAAATCTTTGGCACAGTTGCAAGCACTGGCCGCGCAGGGAGTGAAGATCATCGCGCCGCCGATGTGGGCGCTGCTTGAGGTCAATGCAAAAGGCGCTATCGTACCGTCGCAGTACGCCCTTGATGCGAAGGCAGCCGGACTCGACATTATCACCTGGACGCTTGAACGCAGCGGTATTTTGGCCGATGGCGACGGCGGTTGGTATTACCAAACGGTCAACTCCACCCTCAACAAAGAAGGCGACATGCTGGCGGTGTTGAACGTTCTGGCCAAAGACGTTGGTATTCGCGGCATCTTCTCCGATTGGCCCGCGACCGTAACGTATTACGCGAGCTGCATGGGATTGAAATAACACCGGCCCGGGCGGGGTGCGTTGGCGTCCGCCCGGATTTTTTCGACAGAGACTCTGTACAACTCGCGCTAGTTTGAATTTGTTTTTAAAGCAGCCTTGATCGCCTGAATGCCGCATCTCTTCCCCCTGCAAGGGGGAAGGTTAGGATGGGGGTGTGCTAGCACACTTTCTTAATCATCACCCCCATCCCAGCCTTCCCCCTTGCAGGGGGAAGGAGCTGAATTCGAAGTTCTATTAAATGTCATGCACCATCACTTGTGCAAACATACTCGACTCAGCATTCTCGCGTATTTCTCAATCCCACCACTCATTTTTGGAGGACAGCATGCCGCATCGCCACGATGAATCCCGCCGTCGTTTTCTGACCTCAACCGGATTACTGCTCGGCGCGGCTGCGTTGCCGTACGCGCTGCGTAACTTACATGCGGCACCTGCGCTCATCACACCGGATCACGCGCGCCCGCAACTCGCGCAGGGAATCCAGATCGGTGACGTACGCGCTGATCGCGCCATGATTTGGAGCCGGTCGGATCGTCCGGCACGCATGTTCGTCGAATACGACCTCGACGCCAATTTTGCCCACCCGGTGCGCGTGCGCGGTGCGTACGCGCTTGAAGATACCGACTACACGGCACGCGTTGATTTGGTGGATTTACCGCAAGATCGCGAGCTGTTTGTGCGCGTCCAATTCCAGGACCTCGGGAACGAGCGCGTAATGAGTGAAGCAGTGACGGGCCGCTTGCACACGGCGCCGCGCGCAGCGCGCGACATCCGCTTTTTGTGGTCGGGCGATACCGCCGGGCAAGGCTGGGGCATCAATCCCGACATCGGCGGCATGAAAATTTACGAAGCGATGCGCCAGACGCGTCCCGATTTTTTCATCCACAGCGGCGATACGATTTACGCCGATGGACCGATCGACGAAACCAAAACTGCGGGAAACGGCCAGACCTGGCGCAATATCGTGACACCTGAAGTCACGAAGGTCGCAGAAACGCTGAATGAATATCGCGGCCGTTATCGCTACAACCTGCTTGATGTCAATGTACGGCGCTTTAATGCCGAAGTCCCGCAGATCTGGCAATGGGATGATCATGAGGTTGTCAACAACTGGTCGGACTCGAAAGATTTGAGCGCGGATGCTCGTTACACCGAGAAAAACATTCCACTGCTGATCGCGCGCGGCGCGCGTGCATTTCTCGAATATGCCCCGTTGCGCTATCACGCCATGGATGAGTCCGAACGCGTATATCGGCACGTGGGTTACGGCGAACTCCTGGATGTGTTCGTGCTCGACATGCGCAGCTATCGCGGACCCAACAGTTATAACCGGCAAACTCAACCGGGTGCGGACACCGCGTTTTTGGGCGCAACGCAAATCACCTGGCTGAAAAAGAAGCTGAAGGAATCGGACGCAGTATGGAAGGTGATTGCCGCCGACATGCCGATCGGTTTGCAAGTGGGCGACGGCAAAGATGTACAAGGCCGTGACCGTTTCGAAAATCTCGCGAACGGCGACGGCCCGGTGTTGGGCCGCGAATTTGAAATCGCCGAACTGTTGAATTTTATCAAGCGTGAACGCATCAAAAATGTCGTATGGTTGACGGCCGATGTGCACTACTGCGCGGCGCATTTCTACGACCCAAATCATGCACGGTTTCAGGATTTTGACCCGTTCTGGGAATTTGTCAGCGGTCCACTCAATGCCGGCAGCTTCGGTCCGAACCCGCTCGACAATACTTTTGGCCCGCAAGTCGTGTTTCAAAAGGCGCCGTCTGCGCAGAACTTATCGCCGCTTGCCGGGCTGCAATTCTTCGGTCAGGTGGATATCGACGCAGAAAGTGCCGTGATGACGGTACGTCTGAAAGACATCGCCGGAACAACGGTGTTTACGAAGGAGCTGCGCCCGGTGGAGCCAGATCATGACCGTAAGCGCCGCTCATGAATAACGGCTCGCAGGCCAATGCCCTCGTCCGGCTGAAAAAGATCTGGAGCGCGGGCTTCCAGCCCGCCAGAATATGAGAAAAGCGGCCAGGATGGCCGCGCTCCAAGGTATTTACGAAGGAACCGTGCCCTCATGAATCATAGTGCTCGCGAGCAGGCACGCTTCCCTTACGGTGGGTTCCACATACGGCGCGCCGTACCGCCGATGCTGGCAAGCATCAGGGCCAATAGGGCGCTCCCCCAGGTCGGCAACATCGGGATGTCCGCAGTGCTGCTGGACGGGATACTCCATAACAATGTGATGTTACCGGTCGCCCCGTTGTTGCCGTCGACGGCAATGTGGTAGGTCTGACCGGCTACGGCATTGATGCTGACTGAGCTTGCGCCACCCGCACTACCATCGTTATTGTTCGATGCAATCAAGGTGAGCGCATTGACTGCATTTCCCTGATAAACAGCCAATAAAGTGTCGAATGAGCTTCCTTGCGTCGAAAATGTAAAAGTGCCAGAGCTGGGTGCTATCCATGTAAACCACAGTGACGCGCCACCAATGTTACCGGCGTGATTCGGTTCACCGGACTCTTTGCTTGCCAATACGTTACTTGCGGTGACTTGTCCGCTGGCACCTGTGAGTGCGAGCGGCGCAGAGAAAGTGTCATGATCCGGCCGCGCGGCCTGCAATAAATTTAAACGCGGTTTGGTAATGCCGTTGCGCGCGTCGAGCACCGGGGTTCCTGAGCTGGTGAGACGCGTGAGCATTTGGCTCAAGGTATCGGCACTGAACTTTGCACGCAGCACGGCGACCGCCCCCGCGACATGGGGCGAAGCCTGCGAGGTACCTGCTTGCGCGCTGCCTCCGGCGGTGATCAACGCACCCGGCGCCAGCAACGTGAGAAAACTCGCGCTGTTGGAAAAGCACGTGACCTTGTCGGCCGCCGTGGTGGAATCCGTGCACAACCCGCCGAAACTAATACTCCCCATGTTGGAATCGTACACCGCGCCGACCGAGATCGCGTTTGGCGTGCAAGCGGGGCTCCCTATGCCGTCAAGATATTGGTTGTTACCGGAGGCAGCCACGCTAGAAATCCCGGCAGAATAGGCATTTGCGATCGGAGTGAGAAACGGATTGGTCGCACCTGAAGAACAAGGCGCCGTGTATTTACTCCCGTCACCCAGACTCATATTGATCGCAACCACGTTGTACGCGGCTTTGTTCGCGATGGCCCAATTGATTCCTGAAATAACTGTCGAGCTCGACGCCCCTGCACCATTGAATACATCAAATACGGCCAGCTTGGCGCCCGGTGCAACCCCCGCGACGATGGCCGAAACGTTGGTGCCATGTCCGCTGTCATCCAGTTGAGCGTCATCGGGCGCGAGATCTTGCGCGACCACCACCTTGCAGCTTGCCGGTACGCCCGGTGCGGTGCACGCGCCGAAATCAGCGAGCGTGTAATTAACACCCGTATCCAGCACGACCACGGTTGTTCCAGCACCCGTGTATCCCGCACTTGCCACCGCCGGCTGGCCGATCAGCGGCAGACTTTGTGTCAAGACTGGATACAGGAGCCGGTCTTCGTAGATTCCGGTCACCTCTTTGCGTGCAAGAAGTGAATTGACCGCAGCCGCACTCCGCAGCCGCAGCAACATCATCGACAGATGGCTGTAGTCAGCGACGACATCAATGTCGCCCTGCACAGCGAGCGCGAGCGTCTGTTGCTTCAACGCCGTATATCCTTTCGTCTTGAATGCCAAACTGTTCGCGTCATCAAATTGCTCGCCCGGCGCACGCCGAATCTGCGCTGCGGCATCGATCCCCGTCGCGTCGAACGAAACCAGCACTGTTTGGGGTAGACCTTTCGCAATGCCCGCCTCAATCACAGCAGGCAATGCCGCCGGGCTGGCGAATACCACCGATGAAATGTCAAGCCCGCAGCATACCGCCAGAGCAACACATCGTCCGAACCTTCGGTTCATCTTCATTCTCTCCGTCGGGAACGAAACCCCGCGTCGCAGCGATTAAATTGGCCAATCCGTGGCCGTGCGCGCCCGTGAGAACACGGCGCGATGTTCCTGGTAGATGCCGCACGTGGCGTAGTGGCGAAGTTGCCCGCAGATCGTCGAGTTCGTGAACTACGATCGAAGCGCTGAGTTGGTCCGCGTGTGACTCGCAGATATTCAACGCTATAGATGACACCGAGTTTTCGGTTTAGTGAATTTTTTGTGATGACGTTGTTACACGGAGCGCGGCCATCCTGGCCGCTTTTTTATTCTGGCGGGCTGGAAGCCCGCGTTCCCACAGCCGGAGCAGTTGCCGAAGATGAGGGTGGTACTTGCACACCCCCATCCCGGCCTTCCCCCTTGCAGGGGGAAGGAGCGCTGCGTGTCGCACCACAAAATGGAATACAAAATTTGGGCTCTATCACTACACTAGCGTGGAAGAATTTCGTAGGTGGTGTTGTCGCCGTGTTGTTGGGTGTAGAACACGCGCCAACCGGAGCGGAAGGGCCGGGGCACGACTGCTCCGATTTGACCTTTAACGGAAGCATCGCCGTCAAAGATATGAATGCCGGTAATTTCGTTGTCGCCGTCATTAAGGAAACCCCCCATCCCCAGCAGCATGTAGGGCTCGTGTTTTTCGCAGTCTTTATTATCGGCTGCTTTGGTGTCGGCACCGGCTTGCGCGGATTCTGCGGCGGCGCGTTCCTTATCCTTAGCCGCCATGGTGGCTTTATCGTAAGCATCTTTCAGCTCGAGCAATTTCGAGTCAATGGTGGCGGACATGTCGCGGCCTTGCGCCATAATGCGCACCGGTTCGATCCCGGGTTGGCTGTAGTCCTTACGTAAATCGATCAGGTACAGCGAATCAAAGCGGCCGCGCTGGGTGTGCAATTTGTCACCCGCATCTTCGGCAACCACCAGCTCGTGCGCCGACCAAAACGCCAAATTGTCAAAACCAGTGTGTGCGGCGTCGCCGCGCAACACCAGTGAAATCGTCCCTTCGTTGGCGGCAGCGCTGGCTTGCGTGATTTTCATTAATCCGCCGAAGCCGCCGTGGTCGGTCGCTTCGGTCCTCGCGTCGGTATCCCCGGTGACAGTGAACACAAACTCGGTGAATTTTGAACCAGGGCGGAACATGCCATTTTCAGGACGCTTGAATGGGGTCGCGTGTTTTTGTTTCGCGTATGCATTCGCATCAAACGCTTGCATTCCATCGGTCGCGGTATCGTGCAATGTCACCCAGTGGGTTTTGAAGTGGGTTCCATAACTGTAGAGTTGCTGGTTGTCGCCGGACAAAATATCCGCGTCGGCTTGCCCCGCATGAAATTCGATTGCAACCCCGTCAGCATTCACTATTTGCAGGGCTTGCAGGGTTCCACCCTTCGACAGGTCTGCCTTGTCTTTTGGGATGAGTCGGTACACGAACCCGCTGGGTTGCAGCGCGTTCTTCGCTTTAGCGCCCTTGTCCGTCTTTACATCTTCGACCAGCCACACCGTGCCTTGATCATCGGATTGAATTCCTTCATAGCCCGCGGTTCCGAAAATGCCATGCAGTGGCTCCACGGTGGCAGGATAGTCGGGCGTCGCCTGCCATACACCGCCCTTGTCTCCCAGCTCGGCGGTGAATAACAGCCGTTGTGAAAATGGATACCACATTGAACCGTCAAAGGTGGGTAACGCTTGCCCGTCTTTATCAGCACCCGCCAGAAGGGTCACGCGATGCGCTTCGTCGGAATCGAGGTTCAGCCGGGTGATATACCCGCGCTTCAATCCGCCCGCACTTTTTAAACCTGACTCGTGCCCTTGAAACAGAAAATGGGTGCCATAGCGATACTTTTTATCGGGCCCATGCTGTCCCTTGAGCACCAAATAGGTGTTCTTGTCCGGCTCGGTCTTGCTGGCCTCCACTGCCGAGCCAGGCGGCGCGACAAACGCGCCATCATTGTTGTAGCCGTAATAACTGGTGAACTCAAGATCTGGCCCTTCCACCGGCATGGATCCGCGCGCAACCACCACCTCGCGCAATTCCGGCGACAGCAGCGTTGCCACCGGCATACCCTCAGATTTCGAGGCAGCCTCGGGCAGGTGCGTTGGAACCAGCGTCACCGTTTCGGCCGCGTGGGCAAAACCCACAGACAGCAACAAGCATATTCCAACGTCACCCACGCGGATCACATTCTTCATTGCACAACCTCCTGAAAGTTACATTTGTTATACCGCTGCGAAAAGTAAACGCGCTGTATGACAATTTGATTGCAGTTCGGCGTCATGTGCATGCGAGCCAGAAATACATGCAACGCGGGCTCGATGCGTGATGCCAGAGGTGGCAATCAGGCGGCGCAAGATCAGCACTATTTCTATAATTTGTTGTGGCAAATGTAATGCGAACTTCAGTGCGGAAGTTTTGACGTTGACGCGGGGCTCGAATTTTCTTCGGCCCCACGTACCGAATCAATCTCAGACAGATTTTTTCAATGTCTGGTTAGACACTTTCCTTACGACCCAGCAGCCCACGTGAAGAACCCAGCGCGATCAGTCCGCTACCCAATAACCAGAGGGCTGCGGGGACCGGCACCGGGGGACCACCTAAAGACACCATGGTCGGGGAATTGTAGATATCGCCCGACAATAGTGACGTGCTCGCAAAGCTATTATTTAAGCCTGTATTTGCCGCAAAACTCAGATTGAAACCGCCCTCATAGACGACATTCGTCGGTAATCCGTAATACGCAAGCAACAGAGGATCCTTCATGTCAGTAAACGCACCGGAGGCAACACGAAAAGTGTAAGACCCGGTTCCTACTTGCGTCACGGTGGCTCCAGAAAAGGTGCCAGTTAGTAACGTCGTGCCGGTGGCAATGTCCGCCAAGCTGCTGTTGTCACTGAAATCAACTCCGCCTTTCAAGGTGATGGTTCCACCGCCGCTGAAATCCCAGACTTTCGTCGTCCCAACCACATTGTAGACATTAAACGCGCCGGTCGTAAATTGCACCACACAACTGAGACAGACATTCGGGAGATTAAGATCATGCTGCGGCGTGTCTAGCCCAACAACCGTGTCGACAGCAATGTTGGCACCGATCAGCGGAGCGCCACCGACACCGCTGTAGCTGAGAGTGCCGGAGGTCGGAGAGGCCATATTAAAGTCGAGCATCGGTACTGGTGCCGCTTGTCCATCGACTACCACACATAGCGCACCGCTTAACACGGCGAGCCGGAGTAACTTTTGATGCTGCTGCATTGCTTTGCTCCTTATGATTTTTGCAGAAATAAAACGTGAGGTATTGGCCAATCGCGCGTGACATTTTTTCCACGCGCGACGGTTCGGTATTGACGCACTCCCACATGACTGCGGATTTACAAGCAGATGAAGAATTCGTGAAACAAATAAAACGGTGAATGCAGAGTGATTACGAAATGCTGACACGTGGTACTTCGAAGGCATTACATGCGTTGCGCAATGTGAGTGTGGCTACACCTAACGCGACCGGGAGTCTCCGAATGATCGAGAAATTCCTGCTAATAAACGGAGGCCGCCATTGCCGACGGCCCGCCGATACCGGCCTTGTTTGAAACAGTTCCCTGGCCATAATCGCGATCATTGATCGCCGTGGTCCACTTCCGTACAGTTCGGGCGTTCTCGCAGTTTTCTTTCCGGAAGCGTAAGCACCCTTCAGTGCATGCCGCCCAATCTGCGCGCCGCCGTCGGGTATTTACGCGCCGCAATATGACCGTGTGTTGACAGGTAGATGAAGATTTCGTGAAGCGAATGCACGTGCATTTGAAATCGATGAAACTGTGACTACACAATATTTTGGCGGGCTGGAAGCCCGCGTTCCCATCTGCGTCCTTGATCGCTTTCAGCCGGACGAGGACGTTGGCCTTGTGACGGCAGAACAACGCACCCATGCAGTCGCAGGCTTCCCCTTGCAGGGGAAAGGAGCACGGCGCGTCGCGCCACAAAAATGGGATGCAACATTTAAGTTCTATCAACTAGCCGCCTCATTGTGCAGGCTTGTCATCGTTGCAGGGCTGTTAGCAAATATGCTAACTTCGCACCGTGATGTATAAAATCGAGTATTTTCACGAGCGGGTTCTCGCTGAAGTCGAGTCATGGCCGACCGATATTTTGGCAGACTACGCACGTTTGGTTGAGTTACTTGTAGAGCATGGCCCGAACCTTCGTATGCCTCATTCAAAAGCCCTCGGCGAGGGTCTGTTTGAATTGAGGCCGCGTGGAAAGGCGGGAATTGGCCGCTCCTGCTACTGCTTTCTTGTTGGTAAACGTATTGTTGTGGTTCACGCCTTTATCAAGAAGACCCAGCAAACACCAGAGCGCGAATTAAAGCTGGCGCGCAAGCGCGTTAAGGAGGTGCAAAATGGCTAATCTCAAGTACAAACCGGTTGCACACGACCACAAAGAGTTTCTGGCGAAGGCTAAAACCCGCAAGGGGTTTTCTGAGGCTTACGTGGCGCTTGAGCTTGAGTATCGGGTCGCAAGCCAAATGCTCAAGGCGCGTGCTCGCGCAGGTCTAACGCAGGACGCAGTCGCGGAGCGTATGGGTACCACAAAGAGCGCGGTATCCAGGCTTGAGTCCGCAGGGAAACATGCTCCTTCGCTCGAAACTCTCAAGCGTTATGCGAAAGCCGTCGGCTGTGAACTCCAAGTGCGTTTGGTTCCGCTTAAGGAAGCTTGATGCCCTTGCCTCACGGCGCCGTGGGCTTGTCATCCTTCTTTTCATCGCCGTAGCCGAGCACCTCAACATCCAGGAAAGTCAGCGCGGCGTCGGCGATGGGCGCGGCGTTGTCTGACTTGTTCACGGAATCGAGTGCTTGCTCGGTGCTTTTGGTCACGCTGTTGGCGAGGTTGCCAACGCCGGACAGGCTGGAGGCAAAACTGCCGCTGTCAACCACCGGTACCCCGCTCGACACTCCGCCAACTTGAATGTTATCCGCACCGAGCACGTGTTGCGCGGCGATGGTGAGATTACCGGCCGAACCGATCCCGGCGTCCCCGGCATTCACGTTGCCGTCCGGCGCGATCAGATCAACATTCCCTTGAATCGGTGACGATGGCACGGATACCGCTGCCTTGCACGGCACCACAGCGATGCATCGATTGTCCAGTGCGTCCTGTGATTGGTTAATGCGATACCATGCCTAGTACCACAGCGTCGACGGCGCGCAGGTGTTGTAGTTGCGCTCGCCCTTCATCACGGGAACCGCGACCGGAACTGCGGAATACGCGGTCGGAGCGTAATTCGAAGGCAATGCAGCTACGCCCGGGGCCGGCTTCCAAAAATAATAATAGTATTGAGGGGTGAAAACGTATTCGGCGTAACCCACCATGCCCACTGGATCACCCAGCCGCTGAATAATAGCGTCAATGTATTCGCGTTTAGGAAAAACAGGTGCCACCACTAATGTTTCGCCGCCGAGGCAAGGCGGCGCATGCCCTGCATTCGCGCCACCAGCGCAAATATCTCTATTGCGATACTGGAAGCTGTTCTCGACGTAGAAGTCATATGCGCCGGTAGTGGCATTCAACACCGTCGCGGCCGTGCCGTCGAGATTGGAGAATTTCCACTTGTCGCTGACACCGGGTTGTTTCTCGACCGAGAGAACTCCTAGCGCCGCCGAACCTGCGGGCAAGTTGAACACCGTGCCGTAGGCATCCGTGAAGGCGCCACCGTTGTAGGCCGCATTCAAGCAGTCAGCCACCGCGCCCTGGCTACTGTTCTCGATGACGGTATACGCGCTTCCATTAGTCACCGAATTCGAGTTGTGATTGGCCGGATTGACGTAAGCACTGGTACACGGGAACCCGCTAAAGTACGCGTTCATCGCCGCTTGCGCACCGGAACCCGGCACGCGACGGCAAACAACAACCGGCTTACCCGCCAACGCAGCATTGACATTACCCCAGTCGCCATAAGAGCCAATGGCCAACGTGGTGACTTGCGCACGTGACAGATTCGGCTGCACGGTGTTGACGTTGTTGGTGGTTGCGATACCGAAGACGACGGCAGCTTGGCTGAGCGAAGCCAGATTGCCCACTTGGCTGGTGGTCAATGCGCTGGCACCGGCTGGTAAGTTAATACCCTGGAACAGGGCCGGTTCGACATCCGACAGGCCCGCATCCGGAATCACGTTCACGGTGTGGGGGCACAGGTATTGCGGCGTATCGGGATAGATTTTGCCGGTAGCAACGCAGGCGCTGTCAACGACCATGCGCGCGCGTGATTCGCCCCTGGCAACCGAACTTACGCCACTGAACGAACCGCCCTGTGTGCTGTACTCGAACAAAACATTCTCGCTGTGACCATAGAAACCAGCATTGCAGAAAATCGCGCGGTGGTTGTTGCCCCCTGTGGCGGTGTCGTAGTACACGTCGGGCGTGGTCGGATAGTAAGGAGGCCCTATGTACCGATATGGATTGAAAAGAATTTGTTGTGCTTCATAGTAGGTGCAAAGATGCAGCACAACTTTTTCGAAATATTCTTGTTGCGCAGATGCGCCGACAACGTGAATGATCGAATTCGGGGTCGTGGCCGGACCAAGAGCCAAGGCTTGACCCATAACCAGTGCCAGACCGCCGACGAGGGTGATTTGCTTGAGTTGCATAAGAATTTCTCCAGAGTGAACCGCTGATTAGCGGTGATGTTCAGCCCGTAGACTCGGTGCCGCAGCTTCATCGGCGTGTACCGCGCTCACCGCAATGATCGAAGAAATTCATGACAGCCGCGTGACACGTCGCGACCCCTGTAACAAACGCCCCCTGCTGCCGTGCCCCACTCGTGCAGGCCTCACGATCCGGTTCTTGTCCATCCGGTCGCGGTTTTGCTCCACGTAACATGACCGCGTGTTGACATTCAGAAGCAACGTTCGTGATCACGGCGGCGTCGGCTTGTCATCCTTCTTGTCATCGCCGTAGCCGAGCACTTCGACGTCCAGAAAGGTCAACGCCGCGTCGGCGATGGGCGCGGCATTATCTGATTTATTCACGGCGTCGAGCGCCTGCTCGGTGTTCTTGGTTACACTGTTGGCGAGGTTGCCGACACCGGACAGGCTGGAGGCAAAACTGCCGCTGTCAACCACCGGCACGCCGCTCGATACCCCGCCGACCTGGATGTTATCCGCGCCGAGCACGTGTTGCGCGGCGATGGTGAGATTACCGGCCGAGCCGATCCCGGCGTCACCGGCATTGACGTTGCCGTCCGGCGCGATCAGATCCACATTGCCCGGATGCACGAGCGGATCGGTGACGATGGCACGGATGCCGCTGCCGGCCACGGCACCAGCGAAGGTCAGCTTGTAATTGCCATCATCCTGGAGTACGCGCACCGGTGCCGGCGCCGAGATCGCGCTCTTGGCGCCGCGACCGGCGTCGATATTGCCGTGGTCCGACCACAGCAGAATGTCGCCCCCTTTTAATGTAAATACCCGCTCCTGGTTCACCAGAAAATCGCCGCTGCTGTAGGCACGTACACTGCCGGTGGCTTGCGCGACGATGCCTTTTTCCGCCGGACTTTTGATCGGCGATCCCGGCGGCAGACTTGCCAAACCCGCATTGACCAGCCCCCCCGGTACCAATAAATTAATGTCACCGCCGTCGAGGGTGTAGATGCGGCTGAAAAACAGATTCACGTCGCCGTGATAGTTCGCCGCCGCGTCGGCGGCCTGTGGGAACAAACTCGCAATCGCGCTGCGGCCGCGCGTGTATTCCTTGCTTGACGACTGCGCCGCCGCGCGCCCCGCTTCGCGCAGCTCGTTGAAAAAGATATCCAGCAGCAACGCGCGCTGATCATTGCGACCTAGTTGTTCAAATGCGGTAACCGTGGTGTCGAGACCGCGCGCCTTCATGAACGTAACCAATGACTCGGAGTACGCCGTGCTGTCCACCAGGTAACGCTGGATGAATCCCTTATAATCGGCAGCTTGCGTAACACCGGCCACGGCGGTAATCGAGGCGCCTTGCTGCGCGGGCAGGGCGGGATTTTTCTGAGCTCCGATGGTGCTAAATCCCGCTGAAGCCCCGAGATCGATAGTACGGCCCGCTTCGACGTAGAGTTGCCCGGGTCCGGCGACTTGAATCTCGGCACTGTTTGAATCGACC
>JANMQQ010000248.1:0-3174 GCA_031370545.1 Gammaproteobacteria bacterium | reverse complement strand
TGTCGATTCAAATCATTCGAGGCCGTGGTGTAAAACGGAACCTCGGCGGTACAGTGTTGCTCGTCGTATAGGCGCTTTGCATCCGGATTCAATTCTGCCTTGGCAACATCGCTGATTTTACTTTGCTCTTGCCAAAACTTTATGCCCGCCACGAGTAGAACTACACACGCAATAATGCTCAATATGACTTTTTCCGCGCGACGCATGGCCAATTATTTAGCCTTGCGCTCAGCTTGTTTCTTTAAAAATTCGTCGCGTAACTCGCCCTGCTTTTTCCACACCTCTTGTGCCTTGGTAAATTCCTCGGGCGACATCTTGCCTTTGTCGTTTTCGTCAAAAACAACATATTTAATATCTTCGTCGAATTGTTCGTTGCGAGCCGCCCAACGAATCATAAACACTGCGGTAATGATGATCGCCGCTCCGGCCACGAGCCATAAATAAATGCTCCAACCGTCATCGAGAGAATTCAGATAGTCACCGATACCCATTTGCTATACCTCCGTTAAAACAAGTTACCAAACAATAATTGACTGGCCCCAAATGCTATGGACACGACCACACCGAAAAGAATCCAAGCAAACAAATATTTTTCTCCCGACTTAAGTCGGGCACCCTTACTCTTCGTTAAAAATGCGAAGACGATTAACGTAAAAACAACAATTCCAATAATTAGGAATACGAAAATACCGACACTGAATCCTTGTGTCTGCATTCCATCAATACTCATGTCGAAGCCAAATGGACGCGCAACATCCTCGACGAGGAATCGCGGAAGCGTCGCACTATTTCCAGGCCAACTCATGAGATTCGCATTACCACTGAATACAAGCACCCTACAACGTATATATGGGGGAGAACTACGCGCTTAAACCCTCCTGGGATAAATAAGATCCAGCAAGCATGAGCGTACCGCCAAAATGACGAAAGCCACGCCGTTCAATATGAACGGTGTGGCTTTCAGTTAGTTGCGTAACCTATTTTGAGTAAGTGTCGATAGGTGGCTTGTGTTTGTCAGTCTGGTCGATAAAAAAGCTGTACAACCAAGGAAAGAAAAACACGATGAATATGTTAAACAACATCGCCAACGGACCATTATCTAAATCAATCATGGCAATCTCCAAAAATTAATGATGTTTCGGCTTGTAGGTATAAGGCGGCAGTCGCTTGACGACAATGATCAACGCAACGCAAAAATAAATAACGTAAAAGACGTCGATCAGATAGCCCTTGTCCCACCACGGCTGTTTGCGTTCACGATCACCCTTGGCTTCATTAATCCAATTGCCTTCGAAATTAGCGACGACAATTTTGTCGCCAACCACAGTGAACTCATCCATACGCGAATTTTTGCGTTGTAACTCTTCGATCTGCGGTTTCAACAACCGTAAATCATCCATGTCAACCGGATGCCGCTCCTGCAAATTGGCCCACTTAGAACCCTTTGCCTTCACTGTTTCGACAATGTACTGCATTGCTTGGTCGTCTTTCATTCCCTGCACCTTGGGATCGCCCATCATTGCGACGTACTCTTCATATATCGCCGCAGTCGGACGCTGCCCCCACAATGGGAACGTGCACAAAAAAGCCGCCAAAATAGTGAGCATCAACAAACCCACTACCGGTTGAGGAAGGCGATTATTATTTTCTGTAATTCCACCCAAACTTTCACCTTCCCATACCTTGATCGCCGCGCTGTTTTGATCATCGGTAGCCAAGCTATGAAGCGGATTATTAAATGTCCATGCCATATCTATGCACCCCTTTAATTACTTAAGATTGAGAACAAAGTCGATCAGCGCACGCGCGTCACTATCTTTGGCCGGCGTAGGGACATCGGGCGGCGTGATCCGCTTACCTGCGATATATTCGTTGTAAGCAGTTCGCCATCCAGCAAAATCAATCGTGTTGCCGCTTGCATCTTTCTGACCCCAAAGATAATCAAAGCGGGGCATGATCGAATGCGGCTGCACTAATCGTGGGTTAAAGAAATGCACCATCATCCATTCCTGCGATGAATTGCGGGACCCAACATGGGTCAGGTCTGGACCTTTACGATCCGAACCAAAGGCGGTAGGACTTTCGCCATTGAAGTCACCCAGCATCGGCGGGGCGCCAAAGTACTGCCAGTCTTGCGTTTGCTCAGGCAACAACGTGTGGCACCACCAGCATCCTTCTTTGACGAACATGATCTTGCCTTTGCCCACGTAGTGTCGGTCACTGTCTTCAACCTTGGCCAAGGTTGCGGACGGCTCCCAACCACGCGTTGCAGAGGCATTTTCGATGTACGGAATCATGAAGCCGTTTTGCTCTTCTTCATGAACAACGAAGACAGCACCTTGCTTGAGATCCGCTTGCGTGATTTTTCCCTTGTTTTCGCTTAATGCACGCGAAGCTTCACCCAGGATACGTGGATGATTGATTCCGCTCGGAAACGGAATGCCAGCTTCATAGACGTAAGCTGTGGTGCGGTCCATTGCCTGACCCGTTTTGGGGTCAGCTTTCAATATGACCTTTACTGGCTTCCCTTTACCTTGCACGAACGGATCTTCATAGCTAAAACCACCGATCCGACCAAATGACAACTGCCGATCAAGTCCGACAGCGGATACCGAAACCTTAGCGATATCCACTGAAGCCATGTACAGCGTAATAAACATTGAAAAGCCGAACGCTAATCCAAACATGCGAGCGCCGATTTTATATTCTCTAAATGCCATTTTTATTTCCTCCCAGAAACAGCGTCATCCGATTAGCGTTCGTAGGCCAATTCATGCGGCAAACGACCCGCAGGAATGACAGTGCCCTGATACGCTGTTTTGTACATGTTAAATAACCAGACGCAGTTGCCTAGGAACACCATGGTTCCACCGACCCAACGCGCGATCATGTACGGATGCTCAGCAATTACGACGTCAATATAAGGCACCTCGTAGATCTTACCAGCGCCTTGAATCAGGCCGGCGATCGTGATGGAAACCCAATAAGTAGTGAAGCCGATCAGCAACATCCAGAAGTGGAAGTTTGCCAAGGCCAAGGAATACAGCTTGCGTCGCAGCAAGGTCTGCAAACCATAGTACACCGCAGCAGCTTCCAGGAAGGTGGAGAAGCCAAGCAGAGCCAGATGCGCATGCGCAACGATCCAACCGGTACCGTGGATATACCAATTGATTG
>JANMQQ010000240.1:0-10804 GCA_031370545.1 Gammaproteobacteria bacterium | reverse complement strand
TTGTGCGATGCGCTGGGTGAGCTGGTGATTGGCGATCCGCAGTGGTTGACCACCGACATCGGCCCGGTGATCGACACCTCCGCGCGCGACACCTTGGAACGCCATGTTCAAAACCTGGCACCCAAGGCACGGTTGTTGCGGCGACTCGAACTACCCACAGTCACCGAGCACGGCAGCTACTTCGCACCCACCGTGTTCGAGATCGAGCGTCTCGACATTTTGCAGCGTGAAGTGTTCGGCCCGATATTGCACGTGGTGCGCTATGCCGCAAACCAACTCGACGCCGTGATCGAAGCCGTTAACGCCTCAGGTTATGGCCTGACGTTAGGCATCCATAGTCGTATCGACGAGCGCGTGCGTCATATCGTAAAGCATGCTCACGTCGGCAACATGTACGTCAATCGCAACATGATCGGTGCCGTGGTCGGGGTGCAACCGTTCGGCGGGGAAGGGTTGTCAGGTACTGGCCCCAAGGCGGGCGGGCCGCATTATTTGCATCGCTTCGCGACCGAACGCACGCTCACCGTGAATACGTCCGCAGTAGGCGGCAACACCGCGCTGGCATCATTGCCGGAGTAGTGATTCATTTCCCACGTAGCGTGCGCCATGCGCACGATGTTCTCAGTTGGGATACGGTGTCGTGCGCATGGCGCACGCTACGATCCCAACCATGCCGACGTAATCTCAAATTCCTCAAACTCCTCCGCCAGCCAGCGTTCCACCGTGGTGCTGGCATAGCGCTCCAATCCCTGTTCGGATTTTTGTTTTTGAATCACGCTCAACAATAAGTCGCATTTGACAACATCGGGCGTGTAGTGGCGGGCGAGGTGTTCGACCGAGTGGGGCTGGCTGGGGCGGATGGCGGGCAGGGCAAACGCTTGAATGTGAATCGCCTGAAAACGCACGCTGGAAAAAATCGGAATCAGTTTTTCCAAAATACGCTGCTGCGCATATTCGCGACTCACCGCAGCGACGTGTTCGGCTGCATCGAGCAAATAACTATCGACCCCGTTTTGCGCTTTTAGAAAATCCAGCGGCGGGTAGTAGCCCAGTTGCGCGTGCATGACATAGTCGTGTGTTTGTTGCGCGAGGTCGGCACCCAGTGTGTAGGGCGATGCGGGCAAATGTTCCATCAGCGCAGCGCGCGGCACACGAGCGCGCAGGGCAATGGCAACGGTGGCGATATGCAGTGCGTTCATTGGATTTGTAACATGTACCTGATTATGAAGAGTTGTTTCGCCGCAGCGAGTCGAGTTAAATAGGCGTCCCCATTTTTATGATGAACACCGGCCATGTTTCGGACACTAGCAAAATTGCTTCAGGTATTGAACTCAGAAACTGCGCCGGGCCAAATCAGCCTGGGTTTATGTCTGGGCATGGTGGTGGGTTTTACGCCGTTCTTTACGTTACACAACGTGTTGGTGTTGTTGTTGGTGCTGGTGTTTCGGGTCAACGTGTCAGCATTTTTGCTCGGTCTTGCATTGTTCTCTGCGCTGGCCTATCTGCTCGATCCGCTATTTCACCAACTGGGACTCGCGGTGCTGCATGTCGAGGATTTACAAGATCTGTGGACTGATTTTTATAACACGGCGATTGGTCGCCTGGAACATTTTAATAACACCGTCGTGTTGGGTAGCTTCATCGTTACGTTGCTGTTGTTTCTGCCGCTGTTGTTACTGATCAATCTGCTCATCAAGCACTATCGCACCCACGTGCCGGGCTGGTTCAAGAACAGTCGCCTGGTCACGATGTTCAAGGCCAGTCATTTTTACACGGTGTATCAATCGGTGTCGCGTGTGGTCCCGTCATGACGCGTTGGATTCGGTGGTGGGGTTTGGCGGTGTTCGTGTTAGTCATCGCGATATTGGCGGGTGGCATCGTGCTGTTCGCCGACCGGCTGGTGAAGGGCGCGGTGGAGTCGGTGGGTACGCGTGCCAACGGCGCCAAAGTCGAACTGTCGGGCGCGAGCTTGTCATTTAGTCCGCTGGGGTTTGCGCTGACCGATTTACAGGTCACCGACGCCCACCATCCGCTACGCAACGCGGTGCAGATTCAGCGCATCAAGTTTGCACTCGACGGTTACGCATTGTTGCGCCGCAATATTGTGGTTACCGACTTGATCGCGGAAGGCGTGCGCACCGACACGCCGCGCACCACCTCCGGTGCACTGCCGCAAGTGCCCGCCCCTGAGGCTGAAGTGAAAAAGCCCGGGTTAACGGACAGTTTCTCTTTTCCGCAAGTCGACTTGCCCGATGCGAAACAATTTTTGGCGAGCAATGAGTTGACGTCGATTAAGTTGGCTGAGCAGTTTCGTAGTGAACTGGATCAGGCCAAAGAACAGTGGAACCAGCGACTCGCCGAGTTGCCCGACAGCGCAGCGCTGAAGAAATATGAAGAGCGCGTCCAGCAGGTCCGACCCGATCTCAAAGGCAATGCGCTGCAAGATGCGCAAGCAATCGCTGAAAGTGTTAAGCAGCTGCAAGCACTGCGTGATGACATCAGCAAAGATGTACAACGTGTGCAATCCGCCAAGCAGGCATGGGACGCTGACTGGGCGACCTGGGCCCGGCATTCAAAAGATCTGCTCGCCGCTCCGGGCGCAGATCTTGACCATTTAAAGAAAAAATATTCGCTCGATGCGAAAGGCTTCGCGAATACCAGCCGCGCATTATTTGGCGGCCAGATCGCGCACTGGACCGACATGGGGCTGTACTGGTATGACAAGGCCAAGCCGCTGCTGGCCGGTGACCGTGCCGAAGTGCAGGAGCAGCGCCCGCAACGCGGCAAGGGCATCGACGTGCGTTTTGCCGAGCGTGATCAAACACCCGGGTTTCTGATTCGTAGCTTCAAGCTCGGCCTGGAAGTTCCGGCGGGTATCCTGCGCGGCGAAATCCGCAACATCACCAACGATCAAGTCACGCTCGGGCACCCGCTGACGTTTAATTTTTTTGCCGAGAACATGCCGGGACTTCAGGATCTCGAGCTGGAAGGCGTGTTTAACCACGTGGTGCCAGGCGCCGCAGTCGACAGCGCGCGCTTTAAAGCGCACGGCGTGGTGGTGCAACGTTTTGACGTATTGCACCAGCCCAGCTTTCCCGTGGTGCTGAGTGAAGCGGCGGTGGATCTGGACGCGGCGGTCAAACTCCAAGATGGCGAGTTGAAGGGCGACATGAGCGCCAATTTTAAAACTGTCAAGCTTGGGGCTGAATTTGCAGGCTCGGCCGGTGAATTGCAGAAAATACTCGCGGCGGCGTTGGTGGATGTGCGTCACTTCATGCTCAAAGCGCAACTGCAAGGTTCGCTGCAAGCCTACGATGTCGAATTACGTTCCGATCTTGACGAATTGCTGCGCGACGCGCTGAACCGGCAATTTCGCGCGCGCGTCGACAAGTTTGTCGCCGACGCCAAGTTACAGCTCGACACAAAAGTACAGGCCACCCGGCGTGAACTCGAAGCGAAGCTGGGCGACTTGAAAGGCATCGGTGGCGTCGTTGATGAGCGTCAAAAACAAGTTAACGACGTGCAGCAAAAAGCCGAGCAGGAATTACGTCTGGCGACCGACAAGTCCAAACAACAGACCGACGAAAAAACGCAATCGGCTAAACAAAAAGCGGCCCAAGAAGCCAGCAAATTAAAAGACCGGTTGAAGGAACAGTTGAAATTCTAGTAAGTGTTCTTGATGGAATTTAACGTCGGCAAATATCGTGTGACGCACACTTGATCAGAACACCCCCATCCCGGCAACTGCTCCTGCGTTGCTCTACCTTCCGCCATCCATGGCGGTCGCCAGCCTTCCCCCTTGCAGGGGGAAGGAACACCCCGTTCGAGCAATCGTGCGCGCCTCCACTGATAAGTTCCAAGTACACCATTTGATTTGGCTCGATGAAGTTTGAAGTCAACATCTGACTTTTAAATTACCCAGCCGCACAAACGTAGCATCCCTTCCCCCTGCAAGGGGGAAGGTTAGGATGGGGGTGCTCAAAACACGGGCGTGCTTGCATCCCCCATATCGTGTAGCACCTGATCTTCGCCCGGCGCCATTCCGCAATACTTCCAAGCACTTCGCGCAAGCCTGTCTATACTCTTTGAACGTTGGGCAGCGTAGTTCCAACACGCGGAGGTGGGCAACAGTGTGGAGAAGTTTTCCGAGATGGGCGGCCCTGGGTTTTGCGCTGTCGGTGGGATGCGCCGACGCGCAGGAGCTGGACGAACCCATATTGCCGCTACCGCTAACCATTGAGCTTGATCCTGGCCGGGTGGCGTTGGGTGAAAAGCTGTTCAACGCCCCGCGCCTGGCACGCGAGGTTTTGCCGCGTTGGGTTCAGTTCCAGCCCGCGCGCCGCGTTGAAATTCACATCGTCGACGGGTTGCAAGCGCAGGGTGACGGACCCCTGGTTGCGATTGTTCTGGAGAACCTGCTGGGCAACGCATGGAAATACAGCGCGAAGAACCCGCAGGCTCGCATCGAGTTCGCGGCCGAGCAGCGTGCAAACCAGACGGTGTTTTACGTGCGCGATAATGGCGCGGGTTTTGACATGAAGTACGCCGGTAAATTATTCGGAGTATTTCAACGCCTGCATCGCACTGAGGACTTTGATGGCACCGGTGTGGGCCTGGCCACCGTGGCCAATATTATCAATCGTCATGGTGGGCAGGTGTGGGCCGATAGCGCGCCGAACCAGGGCGCGACATTTTATTTCACACTCTCAAGCCCGGACGCAACGTAGGAATTGCAGCCTATGGTATCGACAAACTTGTATCTCGCCATCGACCAGGGTGGCCATTCCAGCCGCGCGTTGATCTTTGATGAACTCGGTGCGTTGGTAGCGCAAGGCCACGAATCCATTGCGACGATATATCCGCAGGAGGGTTGGGTCGAACATCATCCGCATGAAGTGCTGAGCTCGACACGCCACGCAATTGATCAAGCGGTGGCCGCGCTGGGCGCGCGTCATGCGCAGATTGTGGCGGCGGGTCTTGCCACGCAGCGTTCCAGTATCGTGTGTTGGGATCGCGACAGCGGTGCTGCGTTATCGCCGGTGATCAGTTGGCAAGATCGGCGTGCTGCGCAGTGGGTGGCGCAGTTTCATCCGCATGACGCGGCCATTCATCATGCGACCGGTTTGTTTGTCACCGCGCACTATGGGGTCAGCAAACTGCACTGGTGCCTGCACCATTTGCCCGCCGTTAGGGACGCATATCAGCAGGGCCGACTGGCATGGGGACCGATGGCCAGCTTCATGTTGTTTAACTTGCTGGACGAGAAACCGCTATGGGTCGATCCGGCCAATGCATCGCGTACCTTGTTATGGAATTTTCACGCGCTGGACTGGGACGATGAATTGCTGGACCGGTTCGGTTTACCGCGCGAACCGCTGCCGCGTTGTGTGCCGACCTGCTACGAATTCGGTCATCTCACGGTGCACGGCCGCAGCATTCCGCTAAGTGTCATGACCGGCGACCAGTCGGCGGCGCTCTACGCGTTTGGCGCGCCGCAGCTCAGCACCGCTTATGTCAACATCGGTACCGGTGCGTTTGTGCAGCGCGTCTGCGGAGGCAACATCGACTACGCGCCGCGCTTGTTGACCAGCGTGGTATTCCAGTGCGACGACGCCATCGAGCACGTGCTGGAGGGCACAGTCAACGGCGCAGGTAGCGCGTTGGTCGAAGTTGAGCGTGAATTGGGCCTGGATATCGCGCATGCCGAACGCAACTTGCAACACTGGTTGAATGCAGCGGGGGAGCTGCCGTTGTTCCTGAACGGCGTGTCGGGACTGGGCTCGCCGTACTGGCTGCCGCAGTTCAAGTCCCGATTTATCGGTACCGGAACACCGGAAGAAAAACTGGCCGCAGTGGCGGAAAGTATTGTGTTTCTGACTCAGGTCAATCTGCAAGAAATGGAAACCTTGTTCGTGGCGCCGCAACGCATTGTGGCCAGCGGTGGTCTCGCGCGGCTGGACGGAATATGTCAACGTCTGGCGGATGTGAGCGGATTACCGGTCTACCGGCCCGGTGAGTGCGAGGCCACTGCGCGCGGCACTGCGTTTCTGTTAGCCGGGCGACCGCACCACTGGCCGGAGCCAAATCCCGGCACCTTGTTTCAGCCGCAAGCCAACAACGTATTACAGCAGCGCTATCAACGTTGGCGGGTCGCGATGGATGAAGAGGTGATACTGACTAATCGGCGCGGCTGACGCTGCGCGGTAATTGCTGGCCTTGATGAAGCAAGGTGAGTTCGTCATGGATTACTTTTAATGTCGGGTAGTCCGCGCCATAGATTTCCTTGAACATGGCCGCCGCGCGTTGATAGAGCGGTTCCGCCTTGGCGTACAAGGTCTGCACCACGCGTTGGCGCAGCGAGATCTGCGTACGTAACGCCGCGCGTCGTTGCGAAGTTAAATCGACGTCAGCGCTGCTTCCCACTTGCGGTGGCAGTTTGGCAACGAAGTTATTGTTGTATTCCGCTTCGTGTTTGGCACGGATGTGGTACACATTGGCGAGGCTATAAAGAGCCACGGCCAGGCGGGGATTGTCTGTGTCAAGCTCCGCTTCCATGATGTCAGCGGATTCGCGGTAGAAGCGTTCCGCCTCGTCATATTTTTCCTGCTTCATGCAAACCCGGCCCAGGCTGAATAACGAATCAGCGACGGTGACATTACGTGGTCCAAGGTTGTTCTGTTGAATTTCCAGTGCGCGCAAATAGAATTCTTCGGCGGCACGCGCATCGCCCTGGTTGGCGTAAATGTTGGCGAGCTTGACCAGGCTATTTGCTACGTTAACGTGGTTGGCGCCTAACACGTGTTCCCACAAATTCGCGGCCTGCTTGTAGTACAGTTCGGCGTTGGCGGTTTGTCCCGAATACTCGTAAACAATGGCCAGGTTATAGGTGGATTGCGCTACCGGGTAGCTGTCTTCGCCGCTGGCGGCGATGCGGATTTGCAACGCGCGCAAATGCAGCGCTTCACCGGTGGCGTATTCGCCCTGCATCACATTGGCGTTGGCCAGATTGTTGAGTGCGGTGGCAACTTCGGGGTGCGCAGGGCCATAATGCTTTTCGAGAATTTCCAGAGCCGCTTGATAATTCTTTTTGGCGCGCTCGAAATCTTCATGATATTCGTATACAACGCCGAGTTTGTTGAGGCTGTCTGCGGTGAAAGGATGTGCTGCGCCGAAGGCAGTTTGCGCCAGCGCCAAGGCGCGCCGAACTCCCCGTTCCGCCGCGTCAATGTTTCCCGCCGTGTAATCCGCAACGAATTGTTGAGTCAGCGTGTTCCACTCTTCTTCCGCGCCGTTTTCGTTTTGAAAGATAGACCCTGCTGCCGGTAGGGAGCTGAGCTTGGCAATAAGCTGAGGCGCTTCATTTGACGGCGTTGCATCGGCCGATGCAACTGCAAACAGGCAGGAGGCACCGCACAAACTTGAAATAATTCCACGCATCACGATGACCTCCGGGGATGTCCATCACACACTGTGTGTACGATTGCTCGCAACTTACGAACGATGCTGCACAACTTCAGACGCACCATTCATGTGGCGCATAAGATCTATCGGCGAGGCTCTCATGCGCTTGAGGTGCGCTGCGGTGTGTGGACCCCCGAATGGTGTGAAGTTGTGATCAGCTTGATTTAATTGCTTTGCTCTCCATTAACGCTGCACGCGCGGGTCATCGGGCTTGAGCTCGACATATTGCATTGCGCCGGTATTGCTTCCCAGGTACGGTCCGGCAGCCGCAGCCATATACGGCAAAAGACGGCGCAAATCACTGGACGGATCGAGCATGCGCAGGGTGGTTTTCCAGACCTGCTTGCCGGTGGGTTGACCGTTGGCGAGCGCGTCAGCTTCTAGAATTGCAAAATGTGAATACAGCGTCTGGCTGTTGAGCTCGGTGGTGTAGCCGACCATCTGCGTGCGCATCGGCACGTACACGGTGCTGATGGTTTCGGTTTTTAATCCGGACGAGTCGGTTTTGATTTCTTTGTAGGTGATATTTTCGCCGCCGCGGATGTCGTAGATTGGGCGCAGATAACTGTACAGTTCGTTGTGTCCGCTGGAGGTGCCGTAGCTAAGCATGATTGCCAGGTCGGCATCAGCGCGGGCAGCCGTTTCAACATAGCCCTTGGCGGTTAAGATACGGCGGAACTGCGCGGCGAATTCACGGAAGTAAAGATCGCTGTCTTTCACATCGTTCATGCCGCTGGACATCACGTATTTGATGCCTGCGACCGGCGTGCTGCTTTCGGCGATGGAGTCGACCTTGACAATATAACTGGTCGCGCAACCGGGTAATAATAATGCGGTGAACAACAGGGCGAGAAAAGTCCGTAACATGGGGCGCATCCTTCTTGGAGAAAACTTTACTTTAAGCGCATGAGTCGGTATGTGCGTTAGCGAACCGTGCACAAACCGTTGGTCTCCTACGCCACCAAAAAATTCGACGTGGTAGTAGGACTGTGAAAAGCATTGCGCGATCTATATATTAGTAAACTCTGATTAATGTGACAGGCGATTCGAATGAACCCCTCCCAATTTAAAATCATGCTTGATGTGACCCATCGAGCGCTACTACTGAGCATTTTCCTGGCGGTGGGTAGCGCAGCAGGCGCAGACACCTTGGAAACTGCGGTTGCGGTGCACCAGATTGTGCCGCGCGAGCAAATCTACGACGCGGTGGTTGAGGCGGTGAAACAGGGCACGGTGTCGGCGCAGACGGCGGGACGGGTGCAGGCGGTGTACTTCGACGTCGACGACTACGTACCCAAAGATGCCGTGATCGTGCGCTTCCGTGACAAGGAACAGCAAGCAGGTGTGCAGGCGGCGCAAGCCGGAGTGAACGAAGCGGAAGCGCGCTTCACCGAAGCCCAGGCTGAGTTCAAACGTATCAAGGACGTATTCGAGAAAAAGGTCGTGCCGCAGGCAACCTTCGATAAAGCCACGGCAGATTTAGGCGCCGCGCAGCAACGCCGCGCTGCCGCGCAAGCGCGCATGACGCAAGCTCAGGAGCAGCTTGATCACACGGTGGTACGTGCGCCGTACAGCGGAATTGTCGTGAAGCGGCACATCGAAGTGGGTGAAACCGCGAACGCCGGGCAGGCTTTGATGAGCGGGTTCGCGCTGGATGAGTTGCGTGTCACCGCGAACGTGCCGCAAAGCGTGATTCTGGCGATTCGCCCCAACAATCGCGCGCGCATCATTTTCCCCAGCCAGAATAACCGTTCGGTCGAGCCGAAGACCATGCGCATTTTTCCGTTCGCCGATGCGCAGACGCACAGCTACAAAGTGCGCATGAATCTCGCCGCCGGGGAGGAGGGTCTATTGCCCGGCATGTTTGCCAAGGTCGCGTTCGTGACCGGCGAGGAGCAGCGCTTGTTGATACCTGCTCCCGCATTGGTGCAGCGCAGTGAAATTGAGGCGGTGTACGTAGTCGCGGTCGACGGCAAAGTTAGCTTTCGCCAAGTCCGCGTCGGGCGGCGCGTCGATAACGGCATGCTCGACGTGCTGGCCGGGCTCGACGCGGGGGAGCGCGTCGCGCTGGATCCGATTCGCGCCGGGACGCAATTGAAGGAATCGGCGGCCGCATCGAAATGAGTCAAAAATTAGGCATTTCCGGCAGTATTGCGCAGCACTTTCTCACTTCCGAAATCACGCCGTTGCTTGCATTGCTGGGCGTGCTGCTCGGAGTATTCGCGGTGGTGGTGACGCCGCGCGAAGAAGAGCCGCAGATTAATGTCACGTTCGCGAACGTGTTCATCGCCTATCCCGGCGCGTCAGCCAAAGAAGTTGAGCAGTTGGTGGCGACGCCTGCTGAACAGATCGTCTCGGAAATTTCCGGCGTCGAGCACGTGTACTCGGTATCTCAACCCGGCATGGCGGTACTCACGGTGCGCTATCGCGTTGGTGAGGATCGCACCGCTGCCATCGTGCGCTTGTACAACGCGATTTACTCGCATCAAGACTGGTTGCCCGCCAATTTGGGTGTAGCGCAGCCGATCATCAAGCCCAAGGGCATCGACGATGTGCCGATCGTGACATTAACCTTGTGGACCGATGATCCGAAACGCGGCGGTCACGAGTTGTTGCGCGTGGCGCATGCCATCGAAGCCGAACTCAAGCGCGTGCCGGATACGCGCGACATTTACACCATCGGCGGTCCCGAGCAGGTCGTGCGCGTGAGTCTCGATGCCGCGCGCATGGCGGGTTACGGCATTGCCGTGGACGACTTGCGCCGCGCGTTGAGCAGCAGCAACGTATCGGTCGCCGCCGGTGCGCTGGTAGGCAACAATCAGGAAGTTCTGGTGCAAGCAGGGGCCTTCCTCGGCAGTGCCGAAGACGTGGCCGATTTGGTAGTCGGCGTGCGGCAGAACACGCCGGTGTATTTGCGTGATGTTGCCGACGTGAAGCTGGGTGCCGACCCGCCCGAGCGTTACGTGTGGTTCGGCACCGGTGCGGGCGCAACGCATCCGGTGAGCGGCGAACATCCGGCCGTGACCATCGCCATTGCCAAAAAGCCCGGCACCAACGCGGTGGCGATTGCCGAACAGCTCGTCATGCGCATTGAACAACTGCACGGCACCTTTATTCCCGACGGTGTGCACGTGGCCGTCACGCGCAACTACGGCGCTACTGCCAACGACAAAGCCGTAAAATTGATCAGCAAGTTGGTGTTCGCGACCACGGCGGTCGTGCTGCTGGTGCTGGTGGCGCTCGGCTGGCGTGAAGCGCTGATCGTCGGCACGGCGGTGGTGATCACGCTCGCCATCACCTTGTTCGCGTCATGGGCGTGGGGCTTTACATTAAATCGGGTGTC
>JANMQQ010000220.1:0-2746 GCA_031370545.1 Gammaproteobacteria bacterium | reverse complement strand
GATTTGTCGAAATTCATTGAAGAAGCGGTGCGTTGGAGGGTGTTCGACCGAACCGTCCAGAACATCAAAGAACGCAATGCAGAAGTATCCGGTGATCGCTTACAAAGCATCATCAATGATGCCGTTGCAAAAGTGCGCGTTAGCAAAGGTTAGCGAAGGCAGCAGCAAGGACGCATCGTGCTAGTCATTTTGGACACCAATATCCTGATCGGCGCGCTGATGACCAGAGCAACCCCACCCGCGTTGCTGTACGAAGCTTGGAAGGCTGATCGATTCAATCTTGTTTCGAGCGAGGCGCAGCTACGCGAGTTCGCGCGCTGGCGATCATTGTCGAAAAGTTGCCTAAGGTCGACATTTCATCCGACCCTGCTGACAATTTTCTATTCGCCACGGCGCAGGCGGGCGCAGCGGACTACCTTGTCACCGGTGACAAGTCCGGCGTTCTGGCCATAAAGCGACACAAAAATACCCGGATTGTCACTGCACGAAAGATGGTGGAAACGCTGGGCTTGTAACATGGCAGGCGGGCGATAAGTAGACGAACTTCAACTTTCGATCACACCGCCTGCAAATTCGCAAATGACACGACCAGCCACTTTGTGCCCGCGTTGGAAAAATTAACCTGCACGCGTGCGGAGTCGCCGGCCCCCTCGAATTTCAGGACGACGCCTTCGCCGAATTTTCCGTGTTGTACGCGTTGGCCGAGTTTGATACCGGCGATACTTTGGCTCGCCTGCGGGTAGGCGCCCGCAGCGACTGGGCGCGACACCGTGCCGCGCACGCGCACTTCGTTGAGTAATTCGGCTGGAATTTCGGACACAAAGCGTGATGGGCGCGGGTAGGTTTCTTGGCCGTACAGGCGGCGCACTTCGGCGTGGGTGAGATACAACTGCTTCATCGCGCGCGTCATACCCACGTAGCACAGGCGGCGTTCTTCTTCAAGGCGCCCGGGCTCTTCATTTGAACGTTGGTGCGGGAACAGGCCTTCTTCCATGCCCGCCAAAAACACCAGCGGAAATTCCAGGCCTTTGGCCGAGTGCAGCGTCATCAGTTGCACGCAATCGTCCCAGGCGTTGCCTTGCGCTTCACCGGCTTCGAGCGCCGCGTGTGACAGGAAGGCCGACATCGCGCTCATTTCTTCTTCATCACCCAACTGAAAGTGGCGCGCGGCGGTGATTAATTCTTCCAGGTTTTCGACGCGCGATTCTGCTTTCTCGCCTTTTTCGTTGCGGTAGTGTTCGAGCAGGCCGCTGTGTTGCAGCATGTGCTCGATGGTTTCGTGCAGATGCAGATTGGCGGTGTGTTGCTTGAGTTGCTCGATGCGTTCCATGAAGCCGCGCAGCGCATTGCCCGCGCGCGCGGTGAGCTCGCTGTTAGCAATCATGCGCTGCGCCGCGTCCCACAGCGTGACATTTAACTCGCGCGCCATGTCGCGCACTTGTTGCACAGTGCGGTCTCCGATGCCGCGCGGCGGGGTGTTGACACTTCTCTCGAACGCCGGGTCATCGTTGCGGTTGGCCATCAGGCGCAAATACGCCAGCGCGTCCTTGATTTCCTGGCGCTCGAAGAAGCGCAGGCCGCCGTACACACGGTAGGGCACGGCGGCTTGGATCAAGGCTTCTTCAAACACGCGCGATTGGGCGTTGGAGCGGTACAGAATCGCGGTCTCGGCGCGGCGACCGCCTTGTTCCACGTGTTGCTGAATGCGGTGGACCACGAAGCGCGCTTCGTCGAGTTCATTGAACGCGGAGTAAATGCAAATCGGGTCACCCTTGGAGTCGTCGGTCCACAGGTTTTTTCCGAGGCGCCCTTCATTGACAGAAATCAGCGCATTGGCCGCGGCAAGAATGTTGCCGGTGGAACGATAGTTTTGTTCCAGCCGGATCAGCGTGGTGCCTTTGAGATCGTTCTGGAATTTCTGGATGTTTTCGATGCGTGCGCCACGCCAGCCGTAGATCGACTGGTCATCGTCGCCGACCGCGAACAGGCGCCCGGTCTCGCCAACTAACATGCGAATCCACGCGTATTGCAGCGCGTTGGTGTCTTGAAATTCATCGACCAGCACGTGCCGGAAGCGTTCGCGATAATGCGCCAGCACGTCGGGGCGTTTCAGCCACAGCTCATGCGCACGTAACAGCAGCTCGGCGAAATCCACCAGACCGGCACGCTGGCAGGCGTCTTCATATGCCTGATAAATGCGGATCAGATTTTTCTGGTGCGGGTCGCCGTGATGTTCCAGATGCTGCGGGCGCAGGCCTTCATCTTTACGTCCGTTGATGAACCACATCGCTTGCTTAGGAACCCACTGCGATTCGTCAAGACCCAGCTCCCGAATCACGCGCCGCACCGCGCGCAACTGGTCTTCGCTATCGAGGATCTGAAAATTCTCAACCAGGTTGGCTTCGCGCCAGTGAATGCGCAGCAGCCGGTGTGTGAGCCCGTGGAAGGTGCCGACCCACAACGCGCGTGCGGGAACATTCAGCAACGCTTCGATGCGCCCGCGCATTTCATGCGCCGCTTTGTTGGTGAAGGTTACGGCGAGAATGCCGTACGGTGACGCGCCATGCGCTTCAATCAGCCACGCCACGCGATGCGTAAGCACGCGCGTCTTGCCGCTGCCCGCACCGGCCAACACCAGCACGTGACCATCGGGTGCGCACACCGCGCTGCGTTGCGCGTCGTTGAGATTTTCGAGAATACGGGTGACGTCCATAGGGCGACGAGTGTAGCAAATATGTTTGCGACG
>JANMQQ010000195.1:0-17423 GCA_031370545.1 Gammaproteobacteria bacterium | reverse complement strand
ATCGTAGGGGCGCTGCACGGTGCGATTAGCCTTGGGCGGAATGACGGCATCCATCTGGTTTTCCCGCAGGGTATCCAGCAGTGCGTCGGCGTCGTACCCTTTGTCTGCCAACAGCGCTCCGGCGTGGATTCCCGCAAGCAAGTTCGCCGCTTGGCCCATATCCGACTCCTGTCCGCCCGTGAGGATGAACCGCAGCGGACCTCCCAAGGCGTCCGTTAAGGCGTGGACTTTGGTCGAGAACCCGCCCCGGGAGCGCCCCAGCGCGTGCTCTTGCGCGCTGTTTTTTTTGCCCCCGCCGCACACGCATGCGCTCGGACCACCGTGCTGTCCATCAACACATGCTGCAGATCGGCGTCCGCTGCCACATGGGCTAATAATCCGCTCCACACGCCCCGTTGGCTCCAGCGTGAGAAGCGCTTGAATACGCTATCCCAACCTCCTTAGGCATCGGGTAACAGCCGCCACTGCCCACCGCTGCGCAGTATCCACAGCACCGCTTCCACAAACTGTCGACACCCACGCTCATCCCCAACATAAACACGCGGGTGGCTCCTCAAATAATCTCGTATCGTCTGCCATTGCTTGTCCGTAAACTTGATCCGACTCATCGTTCCATTGTCGCCTCTATATTGATAAAAGCCTCTATGCACATAGATGGATTAAGGATGTCAACACAACCTAGCAGTAATCCGTAGATTTGCATTTTGTAAATATGAAATCGGATTTTGTTAAACCGGCGAAATGAGTCGATGTGATGTTGAGCGAACTTCTTTGAACGAGAGGTTGCTTGGCAGTGTCTCTCCTTACTGGGATTTACTTACATGATGTAACGTTCTGCCCTATAATTCCACTCTGCTTGGTGAAACGAATCGTACCCAGAATAGGTCGCGTACGGCGACAACAACTTCGGCTTTGGATGACAGGACGTGCATACAATGCAGTTTGGCTTCCGAAAATATTTGAGTTGTGCAGCACTCTTCCTGTTATTCCCGGGTTGGGCCAGCGCATTTGATTTTGCCTTGTCGGAGTCGGAGTTTTTAACGTGGCCACCTTATTGTCAGTCTAGCTACTCCACTACTCCGCCCGGGCAATACCAAGCATTTTCAAGGGATTTTCCGAAGGCAATTGTGGAGCAGGAGCGCGCTCGAATCGGGCTGATGACGTTTGGGCGCATGCATCACTGGTGCGCGGGAATGATCTTGCTAAATCGTGCTCGAGCGGAATCGGATCAACGACTGCGTGAGTTCGAATTGAGTGAAGCGGCGAGAGAAGCGGATTTCACGTTGGTCGGATTATCTGCAGACAGTCCTATTTTGTCGTTGGTATTGGTAACTGTTGGGGTGGTCTGTCAAGAGCAACACAACGACGAATGCGCCAGCACAAATTTCAATGCCGCGATAAATGCACGTCCGGCTGATCCGGCGCCTTATTCCGCTCTCGCATTGCTGCACCGAAAACATAAAGATTTGATTCTGGCGCGCGATATACTTCTGCGCGGCGACAAAGCGACCGAAGGGCAATCACCTGAAATTAAATACAATCTGGGCATTATTCTTCTGGAAATGGATGACATTAACGGCGCATTAGAGCAAGCACACTTAGCCTATGCGGGTGGTTACCCGCTACCCGGATTGAAAAACAAGCTCAAACGTCTTGGTCGTTGGGCGGATGCGACCGAGCAACAGACCACCTCGCAGCAACTAGAAAAATCACCCTGATAGTAATTACCACCGTCACTTCCGTTTTTTCTGACTCACTAATTTTTCGCGTATAACGTAAGGCATCTGCATGTTGGGTTTTTCTCAGCGCCTCGTGATCCTAAAGTATCATCGAATATTTCGCGCCAGGGATACTTACCATCCAGGGGACGTAGACGCCAAAACATTTGATTGGCAGCTCGCGCTACTCAAGCGCTTTTTTAAGGTGCTACCGCTGCCAGAAGCGTCGGAACGTCTGGCCCAAGGTTCTCTGCCGCCCAGATCCGTATGCATTACATTTGATGATGGGTACGCGGACAATGTTGAAGTCGCATTACCGATACTCCAGCGTCATGGTCTGAAAGCCACTTTTTTTATCGCGACCGGTTACCTTGACGGTGGGCGCATGTGGAATGACACCGTCATTGAGGCCGTGGCGAGTGCCAGGGCAGAGTGGCTGAATCTTGACAATATCGGATTAGGAAGGCATCCGTTGTCCGACCCAGTATCGCGGATGAACACCATCGGGGCGCTGTTGAAGCAGTTAAAGTATCTCAATCCGCAGGAACGAGAACAAAAGTGTCAGGCCATCGCGAATCATGTTGGGCAGACACTGCCCGATAACCTCATGATCACCACGCAGCAACTTTTCGCTTTACGCGACGCGGGCATGGATATTGGGGGTCACACCGTGACACATCCAATTCTGGCGGGCATTTCAGATGCCGAATCGCAACGTGAAATTGTCGGAAGCGTTGAGAAACTGCGCGAGTTGTTGGGTACTGAAGTGACGTCTTTTGCTTATCCAAATGGGCGGCCCGGACAGGATTACACCGCACGCGACGTTGAGTACGTGAAGCAAAGCGGGGTTAAGGTCGCGGTGTCAACCGCATGGGGATATGCCAATGCCAGAATGGACCCGCATCAACTGGCGCGTATTGCACCCTGGGAAGTAACGCCATTTAGATTTGGGTTGCGCGTTGCGCGCAGTTTTTTTGGGTCGCCACCGAAGCTGCTTTAACGATAGTGTCGACGTCCAGATTTCCTTGCTTAATTCTGAACAGAACTCGTAAATGAAAGTAACAATTTTCCCGTCGTTTGGTGCGCTTCCCGAGGATGCAGTTCGCCTGTTGGAAGAAACTGAGCGGCATAGTTTCTATTACGGGCGCTCGTGGTTGATGAATTATTGTGACCACATTCCTACGTCGAACGATCAGATACGTTTTTACGTCGTGACCGATATTAACAGCGGCGATGTACTTGCAGTGGCACCTTTGGTCGCAATGCAGAATGGAGCCGCAACTCGACCGAAGGCGCTTGAGGGATTATCAAATTACTATTCCTCACTGTTTGGCATTCCCACGAAGGAAACTTCGCGTGGTTCAGGGGCGCCGCTCGCTGCGTTGTTTACAGCCATCGCCGCTGAGCGCCCACGCTGGTCGTCCATTAACCTGCGTCCGCTGGATAACGAATCGACAAATTACGGCGGGTGCATCACGGCGCTGAAGAACAGTGGTTTTGTTGTGCAGCCCTATTTTTGCTTCGGGAACTGGGTCCTGGACGTGGCTGGCCGCAGTTTTGATGAGCATTTCCAATCGTTGTCCTCGCAGGTTCGCAACACAGTGCAACGCAAGGAAAAGCAGCTCTTCAAAAAGTCTGGAGTGGAATTGCGGATCGTAACTGATCCTGCCGATGTTGATGCCGCCATGGATCAATACGAAGTCGTATACCGCTCCAGTTGGAAGGAGCCGGAGCCGTACCCTGGCTTTATACGCGGCTTGGTGCGTGAGGCCGCCCACCGGTCATGGTTACGTTTGGGTGTCGTTACGATAGAAGGTCAACCTGCGGCTGCACAAATTTGGATCAACCAGAGTGGTGTTGCGTCGATATATAAACTGGCCTACGACGAAAAATTTCAGCAGATGTCGGTCGGGTCGGTGTTAACCAAAGCGCTGATGCGGCACGCCATTGATGTCGACAAGGTTAACGAAGTTGATTACCTCACCGGTGACGACGCCTATAAACGCGATTGGATGTCACGGCGCCGCGAACGGTGGGGACTGATGGCGATGAATCCACGCACGTGGGGCGGGCAGCTGTTGATTGCCCGTTACTTGGGTCGAGAGCTGCTTAATCGCATTCGTCGCTCACCCAGAAAACCAGCTTAGCGTTACGCGGGATCAGTTAGAATCGCGCGTGCCTTTTTGAATTTGGATTGGAGAGAATCATGTACGAGGAAGTAAGAGAAATTTTGCGTTCTACCCTGAAGCTGGGCGCACGGGCTGATGCGTTGACACCCGATACCGCGTTAATCGGGAATCTGCCCGAACTGGATTCCATGGCGGTTGTCTCGGTGATCACCGCATTGGAAGAAAATTACGGCTTCACGGTGGGTGACGACGAAATCTCAGCAGATACATTTGAAACTTTTGGCACCTTGACCCGTTACGTACAGGCGAAGTTAAGCGCGTGAACATGTCCACCGGGTCGTCGTCGGTGACGCACCCTTTTTTTCTTTCCGGCCCTTCGGGTAATTTATTCTGCGTTCGCTACTCGCCACGGGAAAATTCTTTCCCGAGTCGCGCGGTATTGTTGTTCCCACCGTTTGCGGAAGAGCTAAATAAATCGCGGCGTATGATCGCATTACAAGCGCGTGGTTTTGCCGACGCTGGTTTCGCGGTGTTCGTTGTTGACTTATTTGGTACCGGCGATAGCGCCGGAGATTTCGCCGAGGCTCGCTGGGAAAAGTGGCGGGCGGACATGCTTTGCGTTGCGGATTACCTCCGTGAAAACGGTGTTGCGCATCTTGTCGTGTGGGGGGTGCGCAGCGGGGCGTTGCTGGCGCTGGATGTTTTACGCGAGCTGGCCCTGCCGGTGGAGCGGATTCTGCTTTGGCAACCCGTCATTCGCGGCGAACAAATGATGACGCAGTTCCTGCGCTTACGCTTGGCGGCGGATCTGACCCGAGGTGATGGAAAAAGTACTGTGACCACGCAAGATTTACGACGTGGTCTGTCGCGCGGCGACGCTCTGGAAATCGCTGGGTATACTTTGGCGCCAGAGTTGGTTACAGCCATTGATGCACTGAATCTTACCGAGCTGGCGCAACCCGGTATTGCGCCAATACATTGGTACGAAATTACTAACACTCCCGACCGACCGCTGATGCCCGCCAGCCGTGCTGTCATTGAAAAGTGGCTCAAAAAAGAGATCGTGGCGGAAGCATTGTCAGTAGTCGGCGAGCCGTTCTGGAATACTCTGGAAATTGAAGTGGCACCCATGCTAATCGCCGCTTCGACGCGGTGTTTACTGGAGGCCAGCGTATGACGATGGGTGAAGTGGCTATAGAATTTCCCTGCCTGGGAGAAACATTGACGGGCATATTCCATCCTGGTCACAACGACTCGCAAGTCGGTGTGGTCGTGGTTGTGGGAGGGCCGCAGTACCGCGTGGGAAGTCACCGCCAATTCGTGTTGCTGGCACGCGCGTTGGCGCAGTCCGGCATTCCCGTTTTACGGTTCGATTACCGCGGCATGGGGGATAGCAGCGGCGAGCATCGAATCTTTGAGAATGTTAACGAGGATATCGGCGCTGCGGTTGCGCTGCTCGTCAAACGCGCGCTTGTTCAAAACGTTGTGATTTGGGGATTATGCGACGCGGCCTCGGCCGCATTGTTTTATGCACCGACGGACACGCGCGTCATGGGGTTAGTGCTATTAAATCCCTGGGTTCGTACCGAAGCCGGAATGGCCCGCGCTTATCTCAAGCACTACTACGTACAGCGGTTTCTTAGCCGGGATTTTTGGAAAAAAGTCTTGAGTGGAAAATGGCGCGCTGGTGAATCCTTGAAATCAATTTCCGACTTCGCTGGAAAATTGCAGAATCCACCTTCTGGAGAAAGAGACCGGATAAGCAAAACGAAGACCTTGCCGGAACGTATGCTTGAATCTTGGGAAAATTATCACGGCAAGGTGCTGCTCGTTTTGTCTGGTAACAACGACTATGTTGCGGATGAGTTTCGCGATGTAGTCAAGGCGTCACAGCGTTGGAGCAAACTTTTGAAGCACAGCAGCACAACTCGATTTGAGTTCACTGACGCGGACCACACGTTTTCACGCAGTGAGTGGCGCAATCAAGTTTCGGAAAGGACACGGTTGTGGATCTCCGGAAATTTTTAGTTGGGCGGTGGAAACTCGCTGCCATCTGCTTGTCGTGCTTTATGGCAGCGTGCAGTAACGCTGCACCCGTCGTTCATGCGAGTTTCAAAACAACGTCGCTGACTGTGCCTGAAAGTTTAGGAAAGGTGGTTATCGCAGTAGAGCTGGGTGCGCCCACCGCGAACGCGTTGCGGATTCCGTTGAAATTTAGTGGGACGGCAGATCTGGATCGAGATTTCAGAGCCCCTGCATTTGTGGAGTTCGCGCCGAATACGAGTGAGGCGCTATTGGAGCTGGAAACGCTTGCCGACCATGAGACCGAATGTGGCGAAGTTGCGTTCATAGAGCTGGCTAACTCAGACGGCAGTCAGCGGAAGTTTGCTTTGCGTCTCGCTGATCAAGACCAGCCTGCCCGACGCTTACGGGTAGGCCCGGCACCGGGCGAGTACGTCACTCCCAGCGCTGCAAGCCTCGAAGCACGTTCAGGCGACATCGTCGAAATCAAGGAAGGAAACTACCCCGGTGATGTTGCCGTGTGGCGTGCGAATGACATTGTGATATGCGGTGAGGGACGTGGGGCATCCATCGACGCAAACGGAAAGGCTGCTGAAGGGAAGGGGATATGGGTGATCAAAGGGGATCGAGTGCGAGTGGAAAACATCCAATTTAAGGGCGCGAAGGTTTCGGACGGCAACGGTGCTGGCATTCGTGCCGAAGGGCTCGACTTAACCGTACGGCACTGCCTGTTTGAGCGAAATGAAAATGGAATTCTTGCAGGGGCGTCCCCCAATAGCACCATCACAGTGGAATACTCGATGTTTAACCATAACGGGGCCGGGGACGGGTACACGCACAACATTTATATCGGCAACATCAAGCGACTGAATATCCGGTTCTCGACATTGCGCGAAGCGGTCGTGGGACACAATGTCAAGAGTCGTGCGGCGGAAACTCGGCTGGAATACAACCGGATCATGGATGGCAAAACGGGTAACGCCAGTTACCAAATCGACCTGCCTGACGGCGGTAACGCGGTTTTATTGGGCAATGTAATACAGCAGGGACCCGAGGCGGAAAATTGGACCATGATCTCGTACGGCGCTGAAGGTTTGAAGTATCAAAACAACGCGCTGAACTTGATCAACAATACCGTCGTGAATGATCGGCATAGCGGGTTGTTTATTGAAAGCCCGAAATCTGTTCCGTGCGTCCTCATCAATAATCTGTTCGCCGGCAAGGGCGAAATGCATTGTGAAAATGGCAAGCAAGCAGGCAATTTGAACAGCGATTCAGGATTTTTTGACCGAAAAGGTTATGACTACCATCTGACAATCGGCGCAAAGGCGATCAACCAAGGCATCGTGCCTGACCTCATCGGTGCGTATGCAAAACCGCTGTATGAGTTCGATGCAGACGGCGCGATTCGCCATCGGATCAGTGTCGATGCAATCGACACTGGGGCCTATGAATTTACGAACTAACCGGACTTGCAAACTTAAACCAAAATTTCCATTGGCGTGGGGTGGCTGAGAAAGCGCAGCGGGCTCGCGGTCAGACCATACGCGCCTGACTGCAAGACGGCGATGTAATCGCCGACCTCGGCTTGCGGAAGCTCCATTTTATCGGCGAGTACATCAAGCGGTGTACATAGCGGACCGACCACACTGGCCGATTCTAATTGCGTTGACTCCATTTTGTTCGCAACCACCACCGGGTAATTTTTACGAATCACTTGCCCGAAATTTCCTGATGCAGCGAGATGATGATGCAAGCCGCCATCAGTGATCAAAAATACCTGTCCCCGGGAAATTTTTCGATCTACCACGCGACAAACATAGAGCCCAGCTTCACCGATCAAGTAACGGCCCAGTTCAATGACCACTTCAGCATGGGGCATGCGCTGCTTGGCCTCCGGCAAACGTTGAGCGAGATGCGCGCCAATAGGTGCCAGGTCCAACGGCTCATCACCTGGAAAGTAGGGGATGCCGAAACCTCCACCAATATTTATTTTTTGTACCGGAGTAGGCGCATCACTGGCCAAACGATAAGCGAGTTCGAAGGTTTTTTCTTGAGCCTCAATAATGGCTTCAGGACGAAGGTTTTGTGAGCCGCTATAAATATGAAAGCCGATAAACTCCAAGTCGAGCTGACCTAACCGTTGCAACATGGCTGGGACGCGCTCGGCATCAACTCCAAACTGTTTGGGGCCGCCGCCCATTTTCATGCCGGAAGATTTCAGTTCGAAATCCGGATTGACCCGAATCGCGACACGCGGGCGTATGCCAAGGCTGTGCGCAAGCTGAGCGATGGTCTCCAGCTCATGTTCGGATTCCATATTAATCGTTACGCCTGCAGCGATTGCGCAACTCAATTCATGCGGTGATTTACCCGGCCCCGCGAGGCTGATTTTATTAGGCGACATCGGCGTATCGAGAGCTACCTGCATCTCGCCCATGGATGCGAGGTCAAAACCGTCGACCAGGGTTGCGAGGTGCTGCACCACCGCAGGCATTGGATTTGCCTTGATTGCGTAATGAAGGCGTAAATCCTTAGGGAGATGCTTTCGCAAATGTGCAACGCGCTCGGTGATCAAGCGTCGGTCGTAGACATAAAACGGTGTTTGACCGACGCGCTTGGCCAGGCGCGTGATCGGGGTTCCGCCCAAAAGGATTTCACCGCGCTGAACCGGAAATGGCAAAACGACATTGTGTATTGGTTTTTTCATAGCTTTGTTGTGTACAGCGAGCAGAGTTCAAGAGCAAGTTGCTTACGATCAATTTTGCCGTTCGGATTACGTGGCAATTCAGGCAATACGTGGATATGCGCGGGCACCATGAAATTCGGGAGTTGAACCTTGCACTTATCGAGCAGTGCATTCGTATCCAGATCGTGGCGATGCTCCGGAGGTGATGCGACCACAACAATCGCCTGCCCAAGCACCGGATGCGGAACTCCAATGGCTGCGGCATGGCCCACCAATCCGGTTGCATAAATAACTTCTTCGACTTCGGTCGGACTGACGCGATAGCCGGACGTCTTGATCATGTCGTCTTTGCGCGCGACGAAGTACAAAAAGCCTTGCTCGTCCATACGCACGGTATCGCCAGACCACACTGCAATTTCCGGCAACGGTAAATTACGGTCGATGGTCGGCGCGGGACGAAAACGTTCTGCGGTTTTTTCGGGGTCATTCCAATATCCCAACGCGACCAGCGATCCACGGTGGACAAGTTCACCGGGTTCTCCAGGCATGCAAGGAGAACCGTCTTCGCGCACGACCATAATTTCTGCATTGGGGATCGCTTTACCCATGGATTCTGGACGCTTGTCCAACTCTTCGGGAGGAAGATACGTGGACCGAAATGCTTCGGTTAAACCGTACATGAGAAAGGCGCGTGTTTTCGGCAACGACTTCCGTAATCCTGCGAGGGTCGCAACGGGCATGGCACCGCCGGAGTTGGTGATATACCGCAACACATCTCGGGCTTCTTCGGGCCACGGCAATTGGGCAAGTTGGATCCAGAGCGGCGGGACTGCGGCAAGTCCTGAGATACGTTCCTTCGCCACCATGCTAATGACATCGCGCGGCATCAGATAATCCATTAACACGGCACAAGCGCCGACCATAAACGCGGTGTTTAGCTGACTCAGCCCGTAGTCAAAACTAAACGGGAGCACGGCGAGAATCCGGTCGGTTGCATTATTTTCCAGGTACTGCGACACGCTAGCCGCTCCCGTCACCACATTGCGATGCGATAACACGACCCCTTTCGGTCGGCCCGTGCTGCCCGAGGTATAGAGAATAGCCAGTACATCCATGTCGATACGGCGATGGAAAGGGGCCGGGGAGTTTGAGTTGAAGAAGTTGGTCCACGTCAAAACTTCCACCGACGGTTTTTTTAAAAGGGCATCACTCGCTGCATCAACGAGAATCAGCGTGCGTAAATCGTGACATGCCGCGAGGGTTTCGGTAAGCGCAGTTGCGCGGTCGGACGAGGTAATTAAAATGCGCGCGTTGCAGTCGCGCAAAATGTGCCCCACCTGCTCCGGTTTGAGTTGCGGATTGACCGGAACAAAAATGCCGCCCGCCATTGAGGTGCCAAAAAAAGCGAACACGGCTTCAAAACGCTTTGGCAAATAGACCGCAACCCGTTCGCTGCGCTCCAAACCACAGTGAATCAAGCCCCGCGCAACTGCAATAACGCCGTCGGTAAGTGCCGAGTAAGTTAGGGTTCGATCACGGTGCCGCAACGCGTCATGCGAGCCATGCTGCTCCGCCGCTTTTGTAATGAGGTCATGGTACAGAGGGGTCATATCGCAAGGGGTGGTTGCTTTGGACGGCAGAGTTTATGGGATTGCCTGACCAATTTCCATGGCATGGCGGTATTGAATCGACGATCCACTAAAGTATTCCCGCGATGTGAAATGAGTCTCGAACCAAGTCACTGTGTTTAATTCAGTTTTAAGCGGCGCTGCCGATGATTAGCTCATCCGGCTGTAATGCCTGAATCCATCATCAAATAGCGAGGCCAATATTTTGTTTTGTGACGACATTGTTGTATCCACTGTGAAGGGGTCTTATGTGATTTTTCAGATGCAGAAGTACTCTTGATAATACTAAAAACATCTTTCTCTAGAGAATTCGCCGGAACACAAGTAGGCGAGCCATCGTAATAGTGCACTAACCTTTCTCACGAATTCAGGACTAACAATTATGCGAAGTGGAATGATTGCGTTACGCAGAGTTTTTGCCGCGATATTGTTACTGGCTTACCAGAGTTCTGTTCTCGCCGCGTTGGCGGGAGACGTTGCGGTTAACCAATGGTTAGAATTTCCCAATTCCAAAATGGAGGTTGCGTTCCCTGGAGCCGGCGCAATCATGTTGGCGTGGGGTGGCGGAGTGTACGACAGTGGCCGTGACCAGTTGGTGGTCTGGGGTGGTGGTCACAACGACTACAGCGGTAACGAGGTGTATGCATTTGGTCCGCTGACTGGAGTCAGTCCTGCATGGAAGCGGTTAACGAATCCAAGCAATCCTCCTGCAAATAACACGCGGTTTGCCCCGGACGGCCGTCCGGTATCCCGTCATAGCGGGGCAGTTTTGGATTACATGCCAGCACCATTTAATAAAATGATTAGTTGTGGCATACCGGGGCAGTACTCAAACGGGGGTTCGGCGGCGGGTGTCGACCTTTTCGATTTCACCATCAATGGTATGACCGGCGAGCCGTGGTCCGTGGGTGCAACACCGCCATCCACCGAATATGCAACCGGGGCAACCTGCGCATACAACCCAGCGACGCAGCGTGTTTGGTTTCAGGATGCCGGCAGTAGCAGGAATCGACTTCAGCAATATAACCCGATAACCAATACCTGGACTGCGCACGCCTATAACCAACCGATCGGCAGCACCGTCGCTGCAATTGATCCAACACGCAATTTGTTCGTGTGGTTGGAGGCGGGTCTTGGCGTAAGAGTATTCGATTTGAATAATCCAGATGCCCTACCCTATACGCCCATAACCTCCGGGGTAGCAAATCCGCAAACAGCTCTTGCGCCAGGATTCGTATACGACCCGGTCAATGACCGTTTTGTGTCGTGGCACGGTGGCACCACACTTTATTCCTTGTCGATTCCCAGCAACCCGAAGACCGGAACATGGACATGGGCGATCATCCCCTTGGACGCTGGTAATACGGTAACGCCAAGCGGGCCAACAATGAGTGGTAGTGGTTACGAAACCGGCACCTACGGGCGCTTCCGCTACGTACCGTCCTTGCATGGTGTGGTGGTCGTAAGCGCAACTGATCAGTCCGTGTATTTCCGTAAACTGAATGGAACAGCCGGAAGTCCGGTGCCGTCAGTCACCCTAAGCGCCAGCGCGGTGAGTGTGGCCTCGGGCGGTTCCTCGACGTTAACCTGGTCATCGACCAGTGCAACTGCCTGTACGGCAAGTGGTGCATGGACTGGTACAAAAGCTACGTCTGGAAGTGAGACCATTGCGTCGATCACGTCTATCGGTACCTACAGTTTGGGATGTACCGGCGCAGGTGGAACTGGAAATAGTTCAGTGACGATTACGTTATCTACCACACCGGCGCCGACATTAACGCTGAGCGCGTCGCCCAATTCCGTAACGGTCGGCACCACCAGCACGCTGAACTGGTCTACGACCAATGCAACGTTGTGCACGGCATCAGACGCCTGGAGTGGCGCGAAGGGCGTCTCGGGTCCGCAAACCACCAGCGCCCTGAGTGCGACAAGCTTGTTCACACTGACCTGCACAGGTAACGGTGGCAGCATCAGTCAGTCAACAACAGTTGCGGTGAGCGCTGCCACGCCCACACCGACGGTTTCGATAAGCGCGAATCCAAGCTCTGTTTTGACCAATGGGTCATCGACGCTGACATGGTCTAGCACTGACGCATCCACTTGTACCGCATCCGGTGCGTGGACGGGAGCAAAAGCAACATTTGGAAATGTCACGCTGAGCCCCCTAACAACCAGCGGCATCTATACGCTCAACTGTGTCGGCACCGGTGGCAGCAATGCTACGCAATCCGCATCCATCTCGGTGGGTGCGTCTGTTTCGCCAGGCTCGATCACCACGGTTCAGCTTAAAAATCTCACCATTACGCCACGGACAAACAGTGTCGTTACCTTTGGTCATTATTTTCGTGCGGGAGACGTACCATCGGGCAGCACGGTTTCAGCGACTAATGGAAGTGGAGCAACAGTTGAGCTGCAAGTTGATAAAAAATCCACGCACGCCGATGGTTCGTTACGTCATGCAATTTTGACCGCGAAGATTCCGAGCTTTCTCGGCAGCGGGGGCGAGATCTTGACATTATCGTCCGTCGCGAGTAGCAGCGGCAGTACCTCAGTCGCTTTAAGTCAGTTATTAGCCACCACATTTGACTCGCAGATCAGTTTGAATGTAGGAGGCACGGTCTACAGCGCGTCAGCCAGAACTCTGCTAAGTAGTGGCACGCCACAAGTATGGTTAAGCGGGCCGTTGGTTTCGGAATGGATTGTCGGCGCCCCGGTTAAAACTGCGGCCGGTGCGGCACACGATCATTTGACGGCCTACTTTCATGTGCGAGCTTATGCAGGTTCACCGATCACGCAGGTGCGTGTCGATGCGGTCGTGGAAAATAATTGGTCACAGGTATTGGGTGCTAATGCATTTACCTATGTACCGAGCGTGACGGTGGGTACTTCGACTATCTACAACAACGGCGGAGTGAGCCTCACTCAGTATCACCATACCCGCTGGCACCAGACAGGTTGGTGGAACAACACTGATCCGCAGATCTTTGTTCAGCACAACACCCGATACTTGCGCGATACCAAAGCGGTTCCCAACTATGCATCGATAACGTTGCAAGAAAGTGTTCTCAATAGTTATCGCCAAAGCATTACGCCCATGAGCATAGCGGATTTGCCTCCATATTGGCCAGGTACTGGTTACTCCTCCCAAATCGGAATGATGCCGGAATGGTACGCGTCTTACATCATTAGTGGTGATATCCGCACGTATAACGGTGTGCTTGCCAATGACAGTGCCGGTGGCTCCTATAGCTATCACTATCGTGACGAAAAAACCGGCTTGGTGCCCTCAATTGATACTTATCCGACGCTCGCCGAGGGATTTCCGGAGACGGGACTCGTTCCAGGAGCCGGTGGAAATCCAAACACGAGTGACACGGCGCACTCGCCGTTGGTTGGCTATCTTGGCTACGTGTTGACGGGAGATTATTACTACCTCGAAGAATTGCAATTCCTAGCGAACTACAACTTTCTTAGTATGAACTATGCGTACCGTCAATACGAGAAAGGCGTTATGTATGGGCAGAACCGCGCCATGGCCTGGGGTATGAGAACCATTGCTGCTGCAGCGGCAATTACGCCCGACAGTTCTCCGCTTAAAAGTTATTTCGTTAACAAGTTGAATAACGATTTTGATGACAAAGCGGTGAAATGGTCACTTCCTCCGACCAACAATCTCGGTGCAATCCAGGACTACGCTTGGGTCCCACCTTCTTCGATGTACTATGCTCCTTGGCAAAATAATTTCTTTGTTGCAGCAGTCAATTGGGCCGTGGAGCTCGGTTTCAACTCTCCCAATGCCTTGTCTTTGCGCAACTGGTTCAACAAATGGCCGACCGGCTTGATGGGTCAGGACAATAGCGGATACTGCCCATATTATGCGGGCGCGTATAACTTATCGGCGGGTATCGTCGATTCGACGAATACCTATCGTTCTTTCTTGCAACTGTATCAAGCACAGTACCCGGTGGAATCCGCGCAACCCTGTCCAACTACGGGCGTGATGCGAAACGGCTACCCGGAGTCTTTTGCTGGCTACTACAGCAACATGCAACCGGCCTTGGCGATGGCGGTCGATGCAGGTACCGCTACTTTAGCGACATGGAACAAATTTGTTAGCCTGGGAACTGCGGATTACAGTGGCGGCCCCGTGTGGGGGATTGTGCCTCGCCCGGCTACGGGTTCACTTCCGAGCCCGAGCATAACCCTAACAGCCAACCCAAGCAGTGTTGTGTCAGGAACTGGCACCTCGTTGACCTGGATAGCGCTTAACGCCAGTGGTTGTAGCGCTACATGGACGGCAAGTCAGGCGGCCTCGGGTAGTCAGTCGATTACGAATATCACGAGCACGACGGATTACGCGATGACCTGCACCGGTACGGGCGGCAGTGCTACATCGTCAGTGAAGGTCACCATTGTTCCACCGCCTCCCACAGTGACGCTCACTGCGAGTCCTGTGAACATTATGTTGGGCGGCTCCAGCACGTTGGGCTGGACATCAAGCAATGCGACCAATTGCACCGCTCCGTGGGTCACTGCGCCGGGGATCTCCGGTACAAAAGCCATTGCCAACATTACGATCACGGCTACTTACAGCATGACGTGCAGCGGTCTAGGGGGAACTACCACGTCATCAGTTGCTGTCAACGTTATTCCGGCGCCTACCATCTCGTTCAGCGCAAGCGCTTCTTTGGTTGTGTACAACGGGTCCGTCACATTGACTTGGTCAAGCACCAACGCGACATTGTGTACGGGCTGGGGTAGTAACAAAAGCCTGGCGGGGTCTGAGTTACGCAACAATTTAGTTGCATCAATGACCTTTACCCTGGATTGCACCGGCCTGGGTGGCACATTAAGCAAATCAGTCTTGGTGAACGTTGAGCCAAGTGTTTCATTGACGGCTTCACCATTAACGGTGGCATATAACACGTCATCCGCGCTGAGCTGGAACAGTCAAAATGCCACCGGCTGCGTGGGGTCAGGATCATGGAGCGTAAATGCGACGTCCGGAAGCCAGAGCACCGGCCCATTGACGGGTTCAAAAACCTATACGATTACCTGCACGGGAACCGGTGGTAGCAAGTCAGCAACTGTTGACGTGATTGTGACGCCACCCCCACCCGGTGCAGCTACCGTTTCCTTGACGGCAAACCCGACCACCGTTATCAGCGGTTCAGCCACCACGCTGACTTGGTCCACTACAAATGCCACAGCATGCAGTGCCACTGGCAGTTGGAGTGGCGCGAAGGCTGTTTCGGGAACCGAGACCAGCGCATCGCTGACTGCGGGCTCGAATACGTTTACGTTGAGCTGCAATGATTCAACCGGCAAAGCGATTACAGCCAATGCCACCGTCATCGTGATCAGCATGCCGATCATTACGTTTAGCGCGAGCCCAACCAACGTTGCGTACAACGGGTCGACCACGCTTACTTGGTCAACTTCAAATTCAACCGCGTGTACAGCATCGGGGTCATGGAGTGGGAATAAGTCACTATCCGGCACCGAAACCGTGAATGCGCTTACCAGTGATGGTACTTTTGCCATGAACTGTTCGGGATCCGGTGGAACCACGGAAGCGTCGGTTAACGTTACGGTTGCCGCAACAGTAGATCCACTACCGGGCGTGAACCCGACTCCGGTTCCAACCAGCCCGACGGACAATTCGGCCGAGACAACCAAAGTCGGTGGTGGTGTGATTGATCCGTTATTAGTAGGGGGGATGCTGCTGCTTTGGGTCGGATTACGGCGTGCTCGGGCGGTACGTATTTTGTATCGGGGATAGTCAACCTAGATCTCTACATGGTCCGCCATAACGGCATCAAGTGCGATGCGATGCCGTTATGGCGATGAAGTTTCCTTCTGATCGTCACTTCTTTGAGTAATACATCGTTCTGGAGATATCGGATGTCGACAGTTTCGAGAATTCTTTTGACTTTCGTTTTCGGTCTGATGTTCGCCGCCTGTGTGCAAGACGCTTCTGCACCCAAATCCAATCCGCCTAACGACAATCAACCTCCCACTAACAGTCCTGCGCCGACCGTGACATTGTCGGCGCAGCCGACCACCTTGAGTTTGGTTTATCCTAGAAACGGCAGTTGAACGGCCTGCGCAGTGCGATCCGTTGGGTACAGGGCAAGGCGCAACGAGCGAGGAATAGCGAGCTATTCCGACGAGTTGCAACGAAGCCATGTGCACAACGGGGCGTGCTCCGCAGGCCTTAGCGGGCCTCACCCACAGGGTGAAGCCCGTTGAAACCGTAAACCTCAACTGTCACATACACTTGCTTATGCCTTGCAGCGGTCAACTGCCGTTTCTAGGTTTATCCACGGCATTGACATGGTCAAGCACTGACACCGAAAAATGTGAGGCAGGTGGAGCGTGGTCAGGTGTGAAGTTACTTATGGGCACAGAACCATCACAAGCGCTCAATTCAACGGCGACTTTTTTACTAACCTGTACCGGCGCCGGTGGTGTGGCAACTCAAATCCGTGCAAGTAACGGTTAACCCGCCTGTGGTTACTCCATCGGAGCCGACCATTACATTTAGTGCAAGTTTGAATTCTGTCCCCTACAACGGCTCGAGCAGTTTGACATGGTCAGTGGTTAACGCGTCGTCTTGTACTGCGAGTGGCCCGGTTGGCAGCGCATGGATCGGGAGCAAAGCAATGGCGAGTTCGCAAACTCTGACAGCGCTCACAACCACTGCAACGTATACCTTGTCATGCATTGGCACGGGCGGCAGCGCCAGTAACTCGGTAACCATTATTGTGCAACCGGCACCGGCGCCGACCGTGACACTCACTGCGAATTCATCGACCGTGGCATACAACGGTGCGTCGACGCTCACGTGGTCAACCACGAACACGAGCTTGTGCATAGGCAGCGGAGCGTGGAGCGAGAATAAGACAACACCCGGTAGTTTGGATTTATCGGGACTGACAACCACCGTAACGTACACTCTGTCATGCGGCGGCGCGGGGGGGTACAGCCAATGCGAGCGCAACGATCACCGTGATCGCCGGGGCGGCCGGAACCATCACCGGCAGCGTGGATAGCAGCCGCATTAATCGTAACGGTGTAAACAAAGTTTATCTTTTTGTAACTATTCAGCAAAAAATTCTTGACAAGGTTTTTGCGCGAATTTTGAAATTACACGTCATGCATCGGCGCCTCTATTTTAGTTGCCTTTGAACGTACTGAGTGTGGGTCTGCGCGGTTTGTGTTTGCCGGGTGTAGC
>JANMQQ010000145.1:0-5938 GCA_031370545.1 Gammaproteobacteria bacterium | reverse complement strand
CAACTACTGAAGGTGTTTTGGGAAGCGCACGATCCCACGCAGGGCATGCAGCAGGGCAACGATGTGGGCACGCAATACCGCTCCGGAATCTATACTTATAGCGCCGAGCAACGGGCCGCCGCGCAGGCTTCGCGTGATCGCTACCAGAAAAATCTTGCGGCACAAGGCCACGCTGCAATCACGACTGAAATCATCGACGCGCCGGAATTTTACTTTGCCGAAGATTATCACCAGCAATATCTGGCAAAAAATCCGGGCGGTTACTGCGGCTTGGGTGGGACCGGGGTTAAGTGTTGACGTTTTCGGGTGACATGAATCACTGCGGCTTGGCGCTGTCGGCGTCCAGGTACACACCTAATGGTCCGCGCTGAAGGTACAGGGTCATGACCTGGCCATTGCGCACGATTTCGACCGGGATGGATTCACCGCCGCGCCCGCTGGCGGTCGCATTTTGCAGATCACGCGTGGCGAACATGCGTTTGCTGTCATAGCGTAGCACCACATCGCCGGGGAGCAGCCCGGCGGTTCGCGCTGGTGAGCCTTGCAACATGTCACGGATCACGACGCGATTGGACTGGTTGGTGGCGTACAGATAGGCGTCATAACCCTCGTCGCCCAGCGAGTTGTTAATGTCTTGCTTGCGCCCCTCGAGTTTTTCGACCTCGTTCGAATAGCGCACCGTGCCCATCCAGCCTTCACGGATCGCGCGGTCGCGCAGAAACAGCCGATCCATTTCCAGTTGCTCAAAGCGCTCGCGGGTTTGTTTCACCGTCGCCATGCTCAGGCCTGCGCTGCGCAGTGCCTCCTCGTCAAATACTGGCTCGTTGGTAGTAGGCGCGTCTTGCGGTGCTGGCGTAGCGGGGGCTGCTGCAACCGCAGGTGTGCTGGCAGCCACCCGAGGGCTCAGCTGGGTTTTTATTTCGTGCAATTCTTTTTCAAGTCGCGCCACGGTTTGCGCCAGCTGTTGACGTGCGGCGATTTCTTTTTGCAGCGCTTCAGGCGCGTTGCGTGAATCAATGCTGGGCGTGGCTTCAATGGCGGTCGGAATCGGAGCGGCGGCGACCTCGGCGCGGGGAATCGCCACCGGTGGATCGTCGCGCAATAACACTTGCACGCCCATGCCCAATGCAATGCCTGCGATCAGGGTGGCGACGCCGATGAGCAAGGCTTTATTCATTTCATGCACGCCAGAAGCGAGGGGTCTGAATACATTGGATCACGCGTGCTGAACAAAAGTTCGGGCGTGCGATCACGGCGAGCTTAAGGTTTTTTCCGGCGCAGATGCTATGCTTTTTCCACTGCATATTTTTAACGGCGAAATTGCAATGATCAACGAGCTGCTCAACACCTATCTATTCAAAGATATGGAATACACCGCGCTGCAGGAAATCGCCAAGTTCAGCACGCGAAGACCGGGTCAGGCTTGCATAGTTGCATTACTAAAGACTGGTGTCGCCAACTTGGCGAGGCCGTTGATGCCGGTCACAAAACGAAGGTGAAATACCTGAGTTCTTTAAAACGAATTACTCGCCGCGATAAAGGTAGTGAGCGTCCACACCTGTAGATCTTGCACGCCAGTTGCGAGAACTTGTGCCTTGCCGTTGCCCAGGTTTCCGTTAAATCCAACCGACAATGACGAATTACGGGTGAAGTTAGTGACACTGAAGCTGCCGCCGTATAAATCTACATGTTCGAGTTGGCCGGTTTGTGTTGCGCTGAGCTTTGGTGTGTTGGCCATGTTGCTGAAAAGTCCCGCCCGCAGTGCCCATTGTGAATTGATGTAGTACTCGGAGCCGAGCGCGAAATTAAGCACGGATTGGCTGCTATTTACGCTTTGGTTCCACGTTAAATCGGTGCTGAATAACAGATGATCGTTGGCAAAGTAGGCGCTGCCGATACTCAGTTGCAGTGGCCGGTCCCGGATCACGGTGGAGGTTTCAATCGTCGGTTGCACGATAATGGCAACATCCGCTTCCTTGCTGGTGATCTGCTTGCGTGAGTTGGATTGCAGCACCACCGTTTTACGTAGCGTCATGCCCACCGACCATCGCTCAACGGGTGACCACATCACTCCGAGCACCGGATTGACACCGTACTCGACAATTTGAAAATAGCCGTTGGTCCAGATCTGTTCTCCGTTGCGGCGATACACTTGCTGGTTGAGGATGAATTGTTGTTTTCTGAAATGACCGTAGAGACTCAAGCCCACTGAAAGATCATCGCGCGGTTTGAACGCGAATGACGGTCCGATGTTGTAGGTGGTGTCCTGATTGTTGAAGTTGATGTAGAAATCGTTGACGTAGTAATCCTTGCTGGGGTCGTTGCCACCCGCCGGTGTGAAATTAGAGAAGTGTTGATCCTGATCGTCGGCCACGGCATCGGTGACCACTACCGAAAATCCCGCCATGCCGCCCGCGAAGGGTTGAACTAAGCCGAAAAAGTTCGGTATTAATCCCGACGACACGCGCTTCCAACTTTTATTGCCGAACACATTTTTGTATTCCGAAAACGTGTTGCTATACGCGTTTACGCTGCCGTTGAGACTGGCGCCCGCTGCGTGCGCGATGCCGGACGGGTTATAAAATAAACCGCTTGGGTCGTCGGAGATCGCGGTGTACGCACCGCCCATTCCGGCCGCGCGATCACCGATCAAGATGTTGTTGTAGTGGTACGTGTCGGCCTGTGTTGCCGCAGAAAATAGGGCGCAAGTGCTGATGATCGCCCAACGCGTAATGTTAATCATGTGTCGCATACGATGTGAATCTCTCTGAACGGCGTGGAAGATTTAAATCAGTCAAGCCCTGTGCACGTAGTGCAGTAGTGAGGGCGGTCATGCGTTCCGCGCTGGAAGGGTGCGTGCGTACTGCATGCTCAGACGTTGTGGCGGGCGCGGCGTCCGCTGCCCCACGTTCTGCGGTGTCGATGCGGGTTAAAAAGCGGCTGGGCGCTTCGGGGTCGTAGCCGGTGTTGGCCAGCAGCATCAGTGCTACGCGATCCGCCGCAAGTTCGTCGCGAATGTTGAAGCCTTCTTTGAACAACAAATTGGTGGCCTGATCCACTGCTTGAAAAAAAGCCACTTTGGCGGTGTCGGCGGAACCGCCGGTGATGACCGACATCCAGGTCATGACACCGCTCGTTTCCTTGCCGCGAATGTGCATGGCGTTGACGATGTGGCGCAATTGTACGTGGGCGATTTCGTGGGCGAGAACGGCGGCGAGCTCAGCTTCGTCACGCATCTGCTTCAGCGCGCCGCGCGTTACAAATATGTAACCGCCGGGAGTGGAGTAGGCATTCACCTGTTCACTGTCGAGTACCGCGAAGTAGAACGACAATTCGGATCGTCCGCTATTGAGAGCCAGAGCTTGACCGATCAGAGTAACGTAGCGGGCCAGCTCGGCTTCGTCGCGCAGCGGTTCGCGGCCCAGAATGCGCGCAGCGATTTCGCGACCAAACGCGACTTCCGCCTGAATATCGCCGGTTTCAAATTCGTTGCTGTTGACAGCGTGCGCGCGGCGGCGGAAATCCTGTTCGGCAACGGCGTTCGTCGCCCCGCACAGCGTGCTTAGCAGGAGCAGCAGCGTGACAAATATTTTGTTCGGCGATGAAGTCATCACTATTTGGCGGGCGCTTGCATAAAGGTCTCGACGTCTTTTTCGTTGACCTGGGTGCGTTCCATTTTTTCCACCGCCGGATAGTTGGTCTGGCTTTGATCGCTGGCGCGTGCGCGTTCGTCCTGACGTAAGCCGCGCGCAGCAGCAGCGCTGGCGCTGGACGAGGCACGCCGACGTGCATCGTCTTGCGGCGCGCCACCGTCCTGGCCTTTTATTACGGTGATTTTGTCTTGCGGCGGTTTGCGGTTAACCAGCAAGGATGCGATCCAGCCGGTGTATTGCTGGTAGCTGACCTTGACCCATTGATCGGAGGTTTCCAACAGCGTCAGCGCGTCACCCTTGTTCGCGGTGGCGACGAGTTGCCCCTGGAACGAGGGGTTAGCAAATATCTTTGCCTTGCTGCTTTGCACATACACGGTGTCGGCAGCGTGCACGGTTGCTGCGGTGAACAGTAAAACGAGTGCGCAAATGGAAGTCTTCATGGTGGAGTCCTGCGAGTGAGTTGCCGGTCAAGAACGGTGATTGGCATGTCACTAAATCGGCTCAATTGCCGCAGACTTTATTTGCTGCTGAGCGTGTGTGCGCCGTCCCAGTCGGCGGCGGGTGGAAGGCGCTCAAATTCATCGCAGCGCGTGATAAAAAGCTCGCGTAGGTGATCTTCAGGCAACGCTGCGTATAACTCGCGCGCTTCAACCCACTGACGTTGTTGGTAGCGGTCGAACGCGCGCGCCGTGGCTGCGCACAGCGCGCGCGCCGCAGATAATTCGTGTTCATCAGCACACGCGAGCGGCGCGTAAATGCGGATCGCATGCGTTTTGCCCTTAACACGCACGCTGTCGACCAGACGGCAGGGGAACTCCGCACGCACTTCGGCGCAGGTATTTTCTGTGATCAACACCGGGCACCCGTAGTTTTTAGTGAGTCCTTCAAGGCGTGCGGCCAGGTTTACATTGTCGCCGATGGCGGTGTAGGCGAGTTTTTTCTCCGAGCCGATGTTGCCTAATATCGCTTCCCCGGTATTGATGCCAATGCCGATTGAAATCGGCGCGATGCCGCGCTCGGTGAGTCGGGTATTGACATCACGCAATGCCACCAACATGTCCAGTGCTGCACGCACTGACTGCAAGGCATGTTGCTCATCGCGCACTGGTGCGCCCCAGAACGCCATGATGGCGTCGCCGATGAATTTGTCGATGGTCGCCTGGCGTGCAAACAACACGTCGGTCATCGCGGAAAAATACACGTTAAGCATGTCCACGACTTTTTCCGGCGGCGAGGTTTCCGACATGCCGGTGAAGTTGCGGATGTCGGAAAACAACACGGTGATGTTGGCGCGCAGGCCGATTTCCGCGCCCAGATAGTTTTCATACTTGTCGACCACCTCGGCGAGTACCGCAGGCGAGACATATTGTGCGAGCACCCGTCGTACCCGTCGCTTGTCCTTGCCTTCAGTGAAAAACAGAAAGCTGAATGCCGCGAACCATGCGCAAAACGCGGCGGCCATTGGCGCCATCATGTCGATCACCACACCGTAGCGAAATGCACCCACGGCGCCCAAACCAAACAGCAGCAGCAGCGTAAATAGCAGCGTGATTTTTACCGTCACCTGGCGCAGTGCGAGTGCGGCAAGTGCACCCAGCAGCGCGAGCAGCGTGCTGATACTCCAGGTCGCTGCGCTCGACAAAGGTTGCAAGAAATCGTTGGTTAAAACATTGCCCGCGACCGAGGCTTGCAGGTAAACGCCCGCAGTTTTTGCGGAGAGCGCGGTGGCCTTGAGATCGTTGACACCGACCGCATCAGCGCCCACGAACACGATGCGGTCGGTGAATTCGTCCGGGCGTACCAGCAGGTTCTCGACATCACCGTCGTTGAGTTGTTTTAGCGACGCGATCAAGCCGCTGTAGGAGTAGGCAGCGAATTTTCCGTATTGATTGATCAGTAGTTGGCCATGGTGATCGAGCGGAATCTGGCGCGTGTCCAGGCGCAGCGATTCCGGATTTGATTGCAGCGTCGTCGGTTGCAATAGATCGAGAACTGGCGCCAGCGCCAGCGAAGGAAACAGGTCGTTACCAAACGCATGCAGCAACTGCATGCGTCGATAGCGGCCGTCATGATCCGGTTCCGCGCGCACCACCCCGACGCCACGCGCGGCTTGCCACAGTCCGTCAATTGGGATTTCAAATGCGTTGTATTCGGCGGCAGCGGCCGGTGCCGGTTCGATATGTAAACGTTGTTGCAAGGACCAACGCTCCGTGAACCCGGCGGGCAATTGTGATTGCGCTGCGCGGGCACGCATTCCATCCGGGGGTTCGCTGAGAAATTGCAAC
>JANMQQ010000117.1:0-10483 GCA_031370545.1 Gammaproteobacteria bacterium | reverse complement strand
GCCGTGGCCAACACGCAGCGCCGCAGCGGTGCAACGCTTTGTTACTGAAAATGTCACGACCGGCGCCTTGAATTATCCACGCTGGAACGTGATCGAGAAACAACTCAAAAGCCGTTGTGCCACGCTGCTCAATGCCCCGTCCGCCGACGATATTGCGCTGTTGAAAAATACTTCAGAAGCGTTGTCCGTGGTTGCCTATGGTCTGGACTGGCAGGCCGGTGACAACGTGGTGATCAGCGATCAGGAATTTCCGTCCAACCGCATCGTGTGGGAATCGCTGGCCGCGCGCGGCGTGCAAACCCGGCGTGTGAATTTGCGCTCGGCCGCGACCGCAGAAGACGCACTGATCCAAACCATGGACGCGCGCACGCGCGTGTTAGCCATCAGCTCGGTGCAATATGCCAGCGGGCTGCGCATCGACTTAGCGCGCCTGGGTCGCCATTGCCGTGCGCATGGCGCGCTGTTCTGCGTCGACGCGATTCAAAGTCTCGGCGCGTTGCGCTTTGACGTGCAGGAAATTCAAGCCGATTTTGTCGCCGCCGACGGCCACAAATGGCTGCTCGGCCCGGAAGGTGTAGCGGTATTTTATTGCCGCGCGGAATTGCGCGAGCGGCTGCGCCTGCATCAATACGGCTGGCACATGGTAGAAAATTCCGGCGACTACAGCGCCGATGCTTGGGCTCCGGCGCACAGCGCGCGCCGCTTCGAATGCGGCAGCCCCAACATGCTCGGCATTCACGCGCTCGACGCCAGCCTCTCGCTGTTGCTGGAAATCGGCATGGCTGAAGTCGAACGGCGCGTACTCGAGAATACTGCGTTCCTGCTCACGCACATCGCGGCGCTTCCCAACTATGAACTGATCACTGACGCCACTCCGGGCCGCTTCGCAGGAATTGTCACGTTCCGCCACCACAGCGCCAATCAAGCGCTGCTGCACGACTATCTGACTGAGCATAATGTGTTCTGCGCACCACGCGGCGGCGGGATTCGTTTCTCACCGCACTTCTATACGCCACACTCGCAGCTGCAACGCGCGCTGGAGATTCTTGCCAGCTTCTGAGAATTCCAGTTGGAGCGCGGCCATCCTGGCCGCGTTTTGCGGGCGGGAAGCCCGCGCTCCTGCCTTCCTTCAACGATGTCCGCTATGCCAAGACATTTCGGTTGCTTGTTACTTTCCGGGAGATTGCGGCGGTACAGATGACTTGCCTTCACCTTCAAGGTTGAAGTGCGGTACCGAGCTTGACTCTTCCTCGGGCGCGGGCATTTCAATCTGCAAGGGTGTGTCTTCGAACTGCTTGTGTTTCTCAACGCTGACCACGCCGGGAAACACGATGATGATCGCAACCATGATGAGCTGGATGGCGATAAATGGCATCGCACCCCAGTAGATGTGGCTGGTGGCGACTTTTCCGATTCGCTGGCCGGTGATCTTGTCGTTATAGTCTTCTTTGGCCGCAACGCTGCGTAAATAGAATAATGCGAATACAAACGGCGGATGCATGAAGCTGGTTTGCATGTTGACCGCAAGCAGCACGCCGAACCAGATCAGGTCGATGCCTAATTTGTCTGCTACCGGCGCCAGCAGCGGCACCAGGATAAATGCCAGCTCAAAGAAATCCAGAAAAAACGCCAGCACGAACATCACGATATTGACAACAATTAGAAAACCGAGCTGTCCGCCGGGCAAACCGGTGAGCAAGTTCTCGACCCACAAATCGCCGTTCACGCTGCGGAATACCAGACTGAAGATGGTCGAACCGATCAGGATGAACAGCACAAAGGATGACAACTTGGCGGTGCTGTCCATCGCCTGCTTGAGCACGCTGAGGCTGAGTTGTTTGTTGATTAAGGCCAGCACCAACGCACCGACCGCACCCATCGCGCCGCCTTCCGTCGGCGTGGCGATGCCCAGGAAGATGGTGCCCAACACCAGAAAAATAAGCACCAGCGGAGGGATCAACGAAACCAAGGCTTTGCGCGCCAAGGCCGCGCCACGCAAGGTACGCGCTTCCGGCGGCAACGCGGGCAATGCCTGCGGATAAATAATCGACACGCCCATCACATAGACAACGTAGAGGCTGGTTAATATCAAGCCTGGCACCAAGGCGCCGGTGTACATGTCGCCGACTGAGCGACCGAGTTGGTCGGCCAGCACGATCAACACCAAACTCGGCGGGATGATCTGTGCGAGCGTGCCGCTGGCGGCGATCACGCCGGTGGCGATTCGCCGGTCATAGCCGTAGCGCAGCATGATCGGCAGCGAAATCAAACCCATCGAAATCACCGAGGCCGCAACCACACCCGTGGTTGCGGCCAGCAAGGCGCCGACAAAAATTACCGCGTATGCCAAGCCACCGCGTAGCGGGCCGAACAGCTGCCCGATAATGTCAAGCAGCTCCTCCGCCATGCCGCTGCGTTCCATGATCAAACCCATGAAGGTAAAAAATGGAATCGCGAGCAAGGTTTCGTTTTGCATGATGCCGAAAATGCGCTGCGGCAAGGCATTCAGCAGATCGGAGGTCAGCAATCCCATCTGAATGCCGATCACGCCGAACAATAATCCATTCGCAGCCAGCGCAAATGCGACCGGGTAACCGAACAGCAGAAGAAGTGTCAAGGCCGCGAACATCATCGGCGGCATCAGATCGAGCGGCATTTATGCGTTCTTCTGGCCGGGAGGCGGCGCGAGCGTTTCAATGCCCGCCAAAAAACCGATGCGCTTGATGGTCTCGGCCACGCCTTGTAAAAACAACAAGGCGAAACCCGCTGGAATAAGCGCCTTGGCGGGCCAGATGATCAAGCCCTGTGGATTGCTCGACCATTCTTGCGAGACGAACGAATCCACAAAATATGGCCAACTGTAATACGTCACGACCAGGCTCATCGGCAGTAAAAATAGCATGGCACCAATGATGTCGATCCAGGCTTGCGCGCGCTGGTTCAAGCGCCCACTGATCACATCGACGCGCACATGCTCGTTGCGCTTGAGCGTATAACCCGCGCACAACAAGAACACCGCAGCGAATAAATACCACTGGATTTCAAGCAAGGCATTAGAGCTGAGGTTAAAACCTTTACGCGAGATCGCATTACCCGCGCTAAGCACGGCGGTGACCAGTACCAACCAGTAAACGCTGCGACCGACGCGCTCATTCAACGCGTCGATCAGATAAGCAAACTGCAAGGCGGGCCGCATGTTGATATTAAAAACTATTTCCCGTCGCCCACGACATCGACGCCTTTCGGTGGCGTGAATTTAAACTCATTCGCGGTGAATTTCACGTTGCTTTGCACGTTGCTGAAGCGCAGTTGTGTGGTTTGTTCAAAGCTGTCGACCAGTTCCATGACTTCGAGGCTTTGCTTGCCGAAGGCGAGGCGCACTTGCTTGAAGTTGGCTTCCTCGTTCTTGGGTGCGAGCGTCGCCCACTGCAATCCGTCTTTGCGGTCGGTGAGTTCGGTAATGCGAAAATTTTCCGTCAGCGGCTTCGCACCAGACAACAATAAGGCGGGCGTATTGCCAAGCGCCTCATCCAGTTTTTTCACCGTGACTTGCTCGAGATCTTTGTCGTAGACCCACAGCTTGAGCCCATCGGCGACAATGGTTTGTTCATAGGGTTTCTGGTAATTCCAGCGGAATTTATTGGGGCGTTGCATTAGAAAAGTGCCACGTGCGTCCTGGATGGTTTTGCCACGCGGATCGGTGACGATTTGCTGGAACTCGGCGCGCAGCGAGTGGACATTTTTGAAGAAATCATTGAGTCGGTCGGTGGCGCTGTTAGCTTGAGCCTCGGCTATAAAAAAATAAATCAGCGCCGCAGCATACCAACGCAGGGCCACACGATTATGGGGTCTTAACATTTTCTTCTCCATGTCCCGACGTTACTAATCTGAGTAATTACCCGACTGCGCGGTCAGAGTATACAACTCACATATTATGATCCGCTGGAATGTGGCACTCGCTTGCGAGATCGAGTAGCCGACGCTCAAGTTGCTCGGTAGCCTCCGTTGCGTTTTCCGGCAATACAAACGTTTCTCCGATCGCGACTTGAATGTTGAACGGCACCAGCAGAGCTTCGCCTTTTGGCAGGGATTTCCCCAACCCGTACATGTATGCCGGAACAATGCGACAGTGTGTGTGCCCCGCTGCCAGATAGTAAAAGCCCTTCTTCAATGCACCAAGTTTTTCGGGCTCTCCTCGCGTGCCTTCGGGAAACAGGATGAGGATGTCGCCATTGCGAAGCGCTGCGTCGCAGTCATCAAACGCGTGTTCAACGGCACCGCCACGTGCAATCGGAACAATCCCAATCACGTAACGCGAAAACCACGCACGCACACGGCTGGATAAAAAATAGTCAGCAGCGGCAACAGGACGAACCCGGCGAAGATCGCGCAGCGAAAACAAGCTCATGAGAACCAGCGTGTCGAGATGACTATTGTGATTTGCGACGATGATCGCAGGTCCGTGACGCGGTAACCGCTCTCGATGATGCACAGTTAATCCGATGAAAAAAAGCACCAGCGGCCGGGCCAGCAAGGCGAAGAACACTATCTTTGGCCAGTCACGATAAGACATTAGTAGTACAGGTATCCGATGAAATGAAAAAATAGCGGCGCGCTGAAAACCAGGCTGTCAATTCGATCCAGAATTCCGCCATGCCCTGGAATTAACGCGCTGGTATCTTTTATCCGCAGGTCGCGTTTAATCGCCGACATCGCCAGATCGCCAAAGAATCCACCGACGCCAATCAATAGTCCTGCCATGGCCCCTTCAAGAGCCGTCATCGGCGTTAGAAACCCTGCGAAGACTACACCGAGCGTTGTTGTCGTTGCCACGCCGCCGAGAAATCCTTCCCACGTCTTGTTCGGGCTCACGCGTGGCGAAATTTTGTGGCGCCCCAGCGTCTTTCCCCACACGTACTGTGCCACGTCGTTAAATTGCGTCAGAAACAAAACATAAAGTACCAGTCCGATATTTCCCCCTGCCGGATTCGTCGATTCCCGCAGGGCGATGAGGTAGGCCAAGTGACTGATCGAAAACACGGCGATCATAAGTCCCAAATGAATTGTCGCCGTTGCTTTAATAAACCCTTGGGTTTCGCCCGTGAGCACCAAACGCGTAGGAATCACCAAGAACATAAACACCGGAATGAATACGATGAACATCGCGTACCATGCATCCGCAACCCAGTAGTATTGAAACGGTATCGCAAGATACGCCCAAAACACGGCGCGCCGATCAACCTGGCGCGTCGGGATAATCGACATAAATTCCTTGAGCGCGAGATAACTCAGCAACGCGAAGAAAACAATCGCGATGGTGCGGCCACCGAGAAGCGCAGCGAACAAGACGGCAATCATGATCCACCATGATCGCGTGCGCAGCCGTAAATCATCGAAGTTTTTCTGCGGATGAATTTTCTGCAGCACGGTGTGGATCAGCGTTGCCGTCAGCAACAGCACCACAATACCGGCCATGAACAACGCGCTATTATGCGTCGCAGCAAGCGCCTGAAACGTCACGAGATATTTTCCCGTTCATACAATCGTCGACTTGCACGCCTTAGCCGTAACATCACGGTCAACGTTGCACCGACAATAATAAGGCATAAAGCAAACGCGATGCCTTCACCGTTGAAGTTCATCCGGTGTTCAAATGCCGAAAATATACATGCCGCTGTCATAACCGCCATGCGATGAGGTTTCGCCATTGGGCCGCCAAAATCTTGTGGAAGTGACAGCGATGCGGCAAGTGCGCGCGTATACGCGGTCATCACCGAAAGTAACGCGGCTAACCAGCCGAGTGTTTCGCCCCAGTACGCGCCTGCCAACGAATATCCGGCGGCGATAAAAACAACTACATCTGCGATTCGATCTGGAATCTCATTGTACAAATCACCATTGGCCGTACGTTTTCCACCCTCAATCGCCACCATTCCGTCGAACAGGTTGCAGAGCAACCGTAATTGTAAACACCCGGAAACTGCCAACAGCAACAGTGCATGATAGTCAACATCGAGACGCGGTCGTAGTAGGAGTAGGCAAGCCGCCAGTAGCGCGAACACTACGCTCGCCACGGATATTTGATTTGGCGTTACCGATTTACTGCTAAGCCACCGCGCGACGCGCTGCGCCGTATGTGTGTTTCGCGACTTGAGCGGACGACGAGTATTTAATGCCGGATTCATACACGTTTCCTCCATCCCCACTTCCCGGCAAGAACAAGATTGACGTACAGACCGTACGCCAGTGCAACCGTTATTGGCGGAAGAACTGTAGTGAATAATTCTGCGGTTCCGTTTATGAGGTGTACGGAAATCAACGCAGAACTTGTGACGGTCACCGTTAACAAAGCAGGAAGCACCCCTCGAAAGCGTGATGTGTTCATTCGAATATAGAGGCGAGCAATCGAGAGTGTCATCGCAATCGTTATCAAGGAGCTGGCAACGCCCTGGACACACCCTGCCCGAAGCACGTCCCATAAACTGTGGTCACGGTTGACGAACATAGCCCAAGCACCCCACAACACGCACGCAAGTACTGAAGGGATGAGCCACGACGCACGTGTCTCGCCAAACGGAGGTCGGGACAGGAACCCATTCATGTCAACTTACCCAGAATCCCGCATTGCTGATTAATCTTCCGGCGGCGGTGGCGCGAGCACTTCGCGGGCGCCGCTCGACTCGACGCTGCTGACCACGCCTGCGCGTTCCATTTCTTCGACCAACCGCGCGGCGCGGTTATAGCCGACTTTGAAGCGGCGTTGCACCGACGAGATCGACGCGCGCCGCGATTGGGTGACGAACGCCACGGCTTCGTCGTACAGCGCATCGGCTTCGCCTTCGGGCGATTTCTCGCCGGGCAGCACGGCATCGCCTTCCGCCGAGCCTTGCAAAATTTCTTCGTTGTAATTGGGGGTGGAATTTTTTTTCAGTTGCTCGACCACGCGATGCACTTCGTGGTCGGCCACAAATGCACCGTGCACACGTACCGGCAAACCGGTGCCGGGCGGCATGTACAACATGTCGCCGTGACCGAGCAGTGCTTCGGCACCCATTTGGTCAAGAATGGTACGTGAGTCGATTTTGGACGAGACCTGGAACGCGATGCGGGTGGGAATGTTCGCCTTGATCAAACCGGTGATGACATCGACCGATGGCCGCTGCGTGGCGAGAATCAAATGAATCCCCGCCGCGCGCGCTTTTTGCGCCAGCCGCGTGATCAGTTCTTCGACCTTCTTGCCGACCACCATCATCATGTCGGCCAGCTCGTCGACGATCACGACGATGTACGGCAGATGCGTGAGTTCGCGCTTGGGTATTGCCGGATCGGTCGGCTTGTAAGTCGGGTCGAAGATCGGCGTGCCCGCGTCGATCGCGTCCTGAATTTTGCGGTTGTAACCGATGATGTTGCGCACCCCTTGCGACGCCATCAATTTGTAGCGCCGATCCATTTCGACGCACGACCAGCGCAACGCGTTGGCGGCTTCTTTCATGTCGGTGACCACCGGCGCGAGCAAATGCGGAATGCCTTCGTACACCGATAATTCCAGCATTTTCGGGTCGATCATGATCATGCGCACATCGTGCGGCGTGGCCTTGTACAACAAACTCAAAATCATCGCGTTGATTGCCACCGACTTGCCCGAACCGGTGGTGCCCGCGACCAGCAAGTGCGGCATGCGCGCCAAATCAGCAGCTACCGAGTTGCCACCGATGTCTTTACCCAAAGCCAGCGTCAGCGGTGACTTGCAATCGTCGTAGGCGGCTGAATTCAGCACCTCGCTCAGGCGCACGATTTCACGGTGCTCGTTAGGAATTTCCAGGCCAACAGTAGATTTGCCGGGAATCACTTCCACCACACGCACGCTTTTCACCAACAACGAGCGTGCCAGGTCTTTAGATAAATTGCTGAACTGGCTGGCCTTCACACCTGCCGCCGGTTGCATCTCATAGCGGGTGATTACCGGGCCAGGATGGACTGCGACGACTTCACCTTCCACACCGAAATCTGCCAGCTTGAGTTCCACCTGACGCGACACCGCCTCCAGCGAGGCCTTGGAAATTACATTCTTCGACGGCTCGGCCGGATCGAGTAACGACAACGGCGGCAACGCCGCATTCGATGGTGTGGTGAACAACGGAATTTGCTTCTCACGCTCGGCGCGGTCGCTGGTTTCGACTTTTTTCGCGACCGGCTCGATTTTGGGCGGGGCGCGTTTTTTATTTTTCTTGATGTCTTCCTTCACCACTTCTTTGCGCTCGACCCGCGCACGCCGCCCGGCCCAGGCATCGCGCAAACCGAACATCAGTGCCTTGCTTTCCTCGATCAACCGCAGCGTCAATCGCCCCAACGCGTCCATCGCCCACAACCATGAAAAATGCGTAAACAAGGTGACGCCGGTGAGGAATAACGTGAGTAGTAATAACGTGGCACCTAGAAAACTTAGCCCGGCCGCGAAGCCCTGACCGACGCCGCTACCCAAAATTCCGCCGCTGTCCGCCGGTAACTCCGAGCCCGCAAAATGCAGTGCTGCGAGCCCTGCGCCACCCAGCATGGTGAGCACAAACCCCGCCGCGCGCGCCGCAACATGCGCCGCCGGAGTCGGCGTCTCGGAGCGGCGGCCACGTAAAATCAGCCAGCCGCTGAACGCGACCATCACCGGGAACAGGTAGGCCAGATAGCCGAACAGGTAAAAGAAAATGTCCGCGAACCACGCGCCCGCCACACCGCAGAGGTTCTGGATTTTGGCAACCGTCTGGCTGTGCGACCACGCCGGATCGGCGGGCGTATAACTAACGAGCGCCAAAAATAAATACAGCGCCAGCACACTGCACGCGATGAGCGCAGCTTCGCGCAGGCCGCGACTTACGTGGCTTACGAATGGAATATTGCGATGATTATTTGCAGGCAGTTGCGCCAATGTCGATCCCACAGCGTTGAACAAGCCGGGCCATTATAGGGAGCATGCGGCACCTGCGACATATAATTTTTGGAGGATATCGTAGAGATCGCCCCAGCTCGCAGGACCACCTCGCACATGCATTCGTTGTTAATCTTTTCCGCGTGACTCAAGCTCATGCTGCAGCGCTTTTATAGAATCCAGAACCGGCATGAAACGCAACCCGAATTCGGTCAGCCGGTACTCCACGCGCGGCGGGACTTCCGGGTAAATGGTTTTTTCCAGGATGCCCAAGCCCATCATGCGGTGAAAGTAATAACTTTGGACTTTTGGCGTTAGTCCCTCCAGTGCCCGCTCAATGGCGCCAGGGCGATTGATGCCCGCACGGATAAGCGCCAGGATTTACAATGACCACTTACAGCCGAAAACAACTTCCACCGTCGCTGCTACGTTCGGTACTACTTCCGAAATTTTGTGTTCCTGCCGAGGCTTTATTTCCTTCAATTTTTTCATAAAAGTGCCCTGACTAACAAAATTGTGCCCGCTGTTTAGTTTCTATTTTACTGCTTACGCTGTTGAGCACTTGGCTGGTCTTCAGTCAGGCACTCAACCGCAAGTTTAAAGGAAATTAAATATGAGCCTTCAAGATAAAGTCGTCCTGATTACCGGCGGCGGCACGGGCATCGGCGCCGATGCCGCGCGCAGCTTCCACAACGCTGGAGCCAAAATCGTACTTAATGGGCGACGCGAAGATGTACTTGCTCGAACCGCATCGCAAATAGATTCGTCCGGCAAGAATATCGCCTACGTGGTCGGTGACATCGGTCAACAGGAAACGAGCCAACGCATGGTCGCAATCGCGGTTGAAAAATTCGGCGGCGTGGATGTGCTATTCAATAATGCTGGCGTTTTTGCACCGAAGCCGTTTCTCGACCATACCGAGGAAGATCTCAATCATTATCTGAATCTTTTACGCGGTTACTTCTTCGCTCCACAAGCTGCTATTCCGCAGATGCGCAAGCGTGGCGGCGGTAGCATCATCAACATCGGCTCGATGTGGGCATTACACGCGATTGCCGCAACTCCATGCAGCGGCTCATCCACGGCAAAGGGCGGAGTACATGCGTTAACCCGTAACCTTGCCATTGAGTTTGCTCCGGACAACATTCGCGTGAATGCTGTTGCACCGGCCGTCGTGGAAACACCCCTCTTCGACAACGTGTTGAGCCCGGAGCAACTTGCCTCATTCAATTCCTTTCATCCATTAGGTCGCAACGGGCAAGCGCATGACATTACATCAGCGGTTCTGTTTCTCGCCGACAATGACTGCGCAGGATGGATTACCGGCGTCGTCTTTCCTGTCGACGGCGGCGTGACGGCGGGACGTAATTGAATTTTTAATTTCGTTACGTTGAACCTAGAAACGGCAGTTGGACGGCCTGTGGAGTGCGACCCGTTGGGTGCAGGGCAAGGCGCAACGAGCGAGGAATAGCGAGCTATTCCGACGAGTTGCAACGAAGCCATGCGCACAATGGGGCGTGCTGCGCAGGCCGTAGCGGGCCTCACCTCCTGGGTGAAGCACAC
>JANMQQ010000105.1:0-2129 GCA_031370545.1 Gammaproteobacteria bacterium | reverse complement strand
GATCGCGGAATTAGTCGAGATCGAACGCCGTAACACCGCGCTGGAAATGGGCGAGCGCGCAGCGGAGTTTTTGAAAGTCAAAATCGAGGGGCTGCGCGACTGTGCCGAATTGCTCGCGGTGGTGCAGGCACCGGACGACGGCACCCTGTTCGGCCGACGCACACTGCCACGAGAAATGGCACTGTGTTCCACCGCGTGCGCGATTCAAAATCTTTGGCTGGCGGCGCGCGCCGAAAATCTCGGCATGGGCTGGGTGTCGTTTTTCGATCCCGCTCAATTGGCCGCCCTACTGCATTGCCCCGAGGGCGCCAAGCCAATCGCATTGTTGTGCCTGGGGCCGGTAGCGGAATTTTACAAGGACCCAATGCTTGAATCTTCCGGTTGGCGCGCAGCTAAGCCGCTGCGCGAATTTGTATTCGATAACCACTGGGAAGTGCACCCTGAATCCGCCTCTGAGCCGGTTTGATAAGGAAATTCGCGATGTCATCCACCGATCAAGATGCAGTCAATACCAGGCACAAGGCGCGCATGGAACGCAAGAAGGCGGTGGTCGACACTAAAATCGCGCAAGCCAAACGTGACCAGGGTGTGGTAGTCGTCAATACCGGCAACGGCAAGGGCAAGAGCAGCTCCGGCTTCGGAATGGTGGCCCGCGCGCTGGGCCATGGCATGCGCGTGGGCGTGGTGCAATTCATCAAGGGTTCGTTCAGCACCGGCGAAGAGACCTTTTTCCGTCGCTTTGCAGAAGTTGAATATCACGTCATGGGTGAAGGCTACACCTGGGAAACGCAGGACCGCGAACGCGATGTCGCTGCCGCGCAGGCCGCGTGGCAAAAAGCAGCAGCGATGCTTAGCAACCCCGCGCTGCATCTGGTGCTGCTCGACGAACTCAACATTGCGCTCAAGCACAGTTATATCGACGTCGAAACCGTGCTCGCCGCGCTCAAGCACAGACCACCGCTGCAACACGTGGTTACCACCGGCCGTGGTGCGCCGCAGGTGCTCATTGATGCCGCCGACACCGTCACCGAAATGTTAGTTGTCAAGCATGCGTTCGCGGCGGGCATTCGCGCGCAGAAAGGCATCGAGCTGTAATGCTGGCCGCGCTCATCGCCTTAGGTGCAGTGTTGCTGGACCGGCTGCTGGGCGAACCCGCGCGCGCGCATCCGCTGGTGGGTTTTGGGCGGATGGCATCCGCTCTGGAATCGCGCTTCAATTCAGCCGCGCATACGCCGCAGCGTCAACGCCTCTACGGAATCTTTGTCATCACGCTGCTGCTGTTGCCGCTCACACTGGTGTGCGTGCTCGCGGTGAACATCCCGGTCATCGGCGCGTTGATCGCGATGCTGTTGCTGTATCTCACCCTGGGGGGTCAGAGCCTGACAGAACACGCGCGGCGCGTGGCAGCCGCGCTGCGTGCAAACAATTTAGACGCGGCGCGCCTGCATGTGAGCTACATGGTGAGCCGCGATACCTGCGCAATGCAACCTCACGACGTGGCACGTGCCACGGTTGAGTCAGTATTAGAAAACGGCAACGATGCCGTGTTCGGCACACTGTTCTGGTTTATGGTCGCGGGTGCACCCGGTGCGGTGCTGTATCGCCTGGCCAACACTCTGGATGCCATGTGGGGTTATCGCACGCCACGCTATTTTTATTTTGGCTGGGCAGCGGCACGCTTTGACGATCTGATGAATTTCATCCCGGCGCGGCTCACCGCCCTCACCTATGCCGCACTGGGCCACGGCACCAGCGCCTTACGCTGCTGGCGTGTGCAAGGGCGCTTGTGGGAAAGCCCCAATGCCGGGCCGGTGATGGCCGCCGGTGCAGGTGCCTTAGGTATTCAATTAGGCGGACCGGCGTTTTATCACGGCGCCTGGAAGGAACGTCCGGCCTTGGGCGCCGGATGTCCCGCAACGACAGCCGATATCGAACGCGCGGTACAACTGGTATGGCGCGGCATCGGAGTGTGGTTGGCCCTCTTCGTTGGCATTAGCGTTGGAGGATTTCTGCTTGCTTGAGCATGGCGGACGCTTGAACGCGGCGGCGACGCATTACGGCATGGCGCTGTCCGACTGGCTGGACTTGTCCACCGGCATCAATCCGAATGGCTGGCCGGTGCCTGCCCT
>JANMQQ010000091.1:0-8985 GCA_031370545.1 Gammaproteobacteria bacterium | reverse complement strand
GTCCAGAACAGCGCAAATTTTCGTTGAATAGAATAACTATTCGCCTCAAATTTGCGCCGTTCTGTCCTCGCTCTCCCACTGTTTCGCTCCACACCACCTAAGTCCGACAGGCTGCTAGGCACGCGCACGGCGACGGTGCGCATGAACTACTCACCCAGCAGCTCACCAATCGGTTTCAAGTCTTCGACCCGATCACATATGGCCTTGATGATCATGATGATGGGCACGCCCAGCAGCAGTCCCGCAACTCCCCACAACCAACCCCAAAACAATACGCCGATGAAAACCACCAGCGGGCTCATCTGGCTTGCCCGGCCGGTCAACCACGGCGTGAGCAGATAACCTTCAAGCGCGGTGATGAGCAACGCGACGCCCGACACCAGAACCACCATGCTGAAGGTGCCATATTGGAGAAAAGCCACCAGCGACGTTCCCCCGGTCACAATGACCGGACCGATGTACGGAATGGTGTTGAATACCCCGGCGGCGATACCCCAGATGGCGGCATGTTCCAGACCGATCCAGGCGAACGCGAGCCAGGTCACGACACCGACCAGAATGCTGGTAAAAATCTGCACCAATAGATAACGTTGAATCTGCTCGCTGATCTCATCCAGCACCTGCAGGGTGATTTTTTTCTTGCTCAGCGTCGGGCCGGTGATGCGCACCAGTTTGAGCCGGAACGTGCTGCCTGAAACCATGATGAAATAGGCCAGAAACAACACCATGCTGGCCTGTCCGGCAAAGTCGATGGCGCCTTTGGTGCCGATCCAGAGGAAGTCTTTTACATCCAGTTTGGGTTTCTCGATCTGCACGCGGGTCACACCCTTCGGCGTGGCGGGCTCCGGGGCGCCGGTTTCGCTTGCGGCCTGCTCGAGTTGTGTGGCGGCCTTTTGTACTTTTTCCATCGCGCCTTCGGAGGTGCCAGGTTCTTTGACGAGCGCCGTGTGCAGCTTGCGTGCGGCATCGGGCAGGGTTTCGATCAAGTCGCCTGCATCGTTGCCGAACGAGTACACCACCGTGCCCAGACTGCCGACGATACCGAGCAGGACCACCGCCGCGCCAATTGCGCGCGGGATGTGCCATTTTTCCATCTGATTGACGGGCGGGGAGAACGCATAACTGATCATGATACCCAGCATGACCGGTATAAACACCGCCTGGGCCCAATGCAGCGCATACACGACGGCGAGCACCGCCAGAACCGCGAGCGAAACCCGGCTCGCCTCGGTCAGATTGCGCGGCATCGACGGGGTCGTCGGCGCCACGGATTCAACTGCGCTGTCGTGCGTGACAACATTTGCGTCGGGCGAGAGTTCGTTATTCATGCCCGAATCCTCTTCAACCTAGTGTAGTGTTGCAGGCTGTTTGGAACTTATTTTTGGTTACGCCAAGTTCGCTTGAACAGAGAGTTCCTTCCCCCTTGCAGGGGGAAGGGGCAAGTCGATGTCGCTGCGCCAAGATGTTTGCCAACGTTTAAGTCCCATCAAGAATGCATCATTACCCTAGGTGAAGTATATCTATGAAAAAATATCAAGACCTGCACAAACTGGCCTGAGCATTGTAGCGGATCAACTGCTTTTTATGGGTTCAAGAATCTCTGAACATCGCCCGTACTGAAATGGTACCGAATTGTTTAGAGGTCTTGACTTAACAAATCACTTAACCGCGAGCAGGTTGTTGACATCACGTACGCCCCCGACATTGCGGGCGAGCGTTTTGGCTTTGTCGCTGCTGGCCGGTGAATCGACTGCACCGCTTAAGGTCACCACGCCGTTGACGGTTTCCACGCCAATTTGCAGTGACTTCAGACCGGGCTCGGCGAGGATGGCACCTTTAACCTGGGCGGTGATGGCTGAATCGTCGATGGCCACGGCGGTTTTGTCGGCAGCGCGATCCATTTTTTTACCGGCGGATTCCGCCGGGCCAGGTTTGTTGCACGCCGCCAGCCCAACCATCAGAACCATCGAAACGCCGACTAGCTTTAAGCTTGATAAAGTTTTCATGTGTAGTTCACTCTTAAGTTTTGTTTAGTAGTTCGTCGAAAAAAATCCGCAATTGACTGGCTAGTCAAATGAAGGGTGCCGCACGGTCCATGGGCGCGGATGCCCGCTGGACCGATCGACCCGGTATTCATTTAACCCGCATGCCATGTTTCACTGACTTCACACCTTGCACATTGCCGGCGACTTCCATGGCTTTACGTTCGTCGGCCGCAGAGTTGACAAAGCCGCTCAAAAGAACCACGCCTTTGAATGTCTCAACGTTGATCTCATTTGACTTCAAGGTTGGCTCTGCGAAGATCGCCGCCTTGACCTTGCTGGTGATCACGGTGTCATCGACATACTCGCCGGTGCCTTCCTTGCTGGCGGTCGATGCGCAACCGAAAGCGGAAGCCAATGCCACGGCAAAAAAGAACGTAGCAAAACGCTTGATGGTAAATGTCATATCATGCTCCTTGGTTGGCAAAACGTTCACTCTAAGACCGGCGGCGGCTTGGCCTCCGACGCCCGGTTTACTGCTATTTCGCGTAACTGAAAATGATGTTGACGCGACGATTTTCCTGTTGCCCTTCCAGGCTGGTGTTGTAAGCGAAACGGCGCGTCTGGCCGAACCCTTCCGCCGTCAGCCGTGCACGTTCAACACCCAGCTCATCGACCAGATAATTCACCACGCTTTGCGCACGACGCTGCGAGATTTCCATTGCTAGTTGTGAAGTCGCCTGCAAATTGCCGGTATGTCCTTCCACCGTTGCCGTGACCGTGGGGTTGGCTTTGAGGAATTTTGCGACTTTCGCCAGCTCGTCACGGTACTCAGGCTTGACTTCAGATTTCAGCGGATCGAACTCAATCAACATCGCCATGGTGACGCGGGCCGGGATGACTTTCAGCCCTTCAATATCCGTAGCACAGGCAATCAACGCACCGATACGCCGGTTGGCCCGCTTGCCTTCTTCGGTGGCGTTGTCAGCGAGGGGACGGGTTTCGCCGTAGCCCACCGCCATCAGTCGCGCCGGAGCGATATGGAAGGTCTCAATCAGGTAGTTCACCACGCTTTCAGCGCGGTGTTGCGACAGCCGCAAATTGTCTGCGCTGCTGCCGACGTTATCCGAATGACCTTCGATCACCGCCGTGGTGTCGGGATATTTGGTCAGGAAGGTCCCGACCACGGCGAGCTTTTCTTTCTCTTCAAGCTGAATCTCGTCCTGGTTAATTTCAAACTGGATGTCGAGAATGCTGCAATATTCCGCAGTGCGCGCCGGAACCGGCACAATGATCAGCACCGGTGCAGGTACCGGAGCAGGTGCCGGAACTTCTGCACGGGGTGGCGGAGGCGGTGGTACCGCTGGCGCCACCGGGGCAGGTTTTTCGCCGAACATGAACACCAGGCCGAGCGAGGCCATGTCGATGTCGCCGCGATGGCTAACCCCGTCATTGAGCCGATAGCGTTCGAATTCCCCGCGCAGGGCAAGCGATTCAGTGAAGTCGTATTGCAGTCCCAAACCCGCTTTATAGTTTCCGGCGCGCTTAGTATTGTGCGCATCGGCAACCACCACGGCACCGGTACCGGTGAACGAGGTTCTCGAATAACCGTACAGGCCACCCAAGCGACCAAACGCTGACAGCTTCTCACCCAGCGGAAGCGATGCCACCGCATCCAGGTTCAAGCCGCGCATCTTGACACTTCCGCTCAAGATACCCGCCGGACTGGTGGTTGCATCAAAACCGAACACGCCGAGATTGAAAAACCCACCTTCGAGAGCGAAATTCCGGTTGAATTTATAGCCGCCGAATATTTTGTAGGCTAAGTCGCGCTCGTTGTCGCCGATCGAGGTGGTGGTAAGACCTGACCCCAAAAGTTCCGAACGGATGCGGTCGTCGTCGACTTCCGCGCGGGACTGGCCTACGCTGAATCCGCCGTACCAGTCTGACTCTGCCGCCATTGCAAATGGGCTGTTTATTACACTGCATCCCAACAGGCCCAGTGTCCCTACGGCCTTAGCTACTGCTTTTTTTGTGCTGTTCTTCATGTGTTTCTCCAAATGAATTTTATGTAACTCGTTTCTGATGCCTTGCCCTGTGCGCTTACTGGCATGCCGATGGGGCATTCACATTGCCGGGCACGGAAACGAGGTTGGAGTCGAACACAAACGCCCCGGCCGCAAACCCCCCGGCTAACAATCTGCCGCACGAGCTTGCGCCGGTGTTCATCGTGATGCTTTCCGAGGCCAAAATGTTGCCCTGGAATTCAGCGTACGCGCCTAGCGTCGCGGAACTGCCTGCTTGCCAAAAAACGTTGGAAGCCTTCGCACCGTTAATCAGAAGGATACGTGTGTGGGTGCCGGGAGAAGCCGCGCCAACGGCGGCGCCGACGGTGCTCGATGACTGAAAGATGAAGACTGCATTCGAGTTGCCTTGGGCGTCGAGCGTGAGGTCATCCGTTATCAAAATAGACGTGAGGGATTGATAGACGCCAGGAACGAATAAGTTGTCGCCCTGCACCAGTGCGTTCCCGGTTGGTGCCCCGAGCGTCGTGCCCGCCGGAATATTAGTGGCTCCGCCGAGTGAACCTGCGGCCGGAGGGCCCGCAGGCGGAGTGATGCTGAGAAACGCCGCCTGCAGGTCAGCCTTGATTGCAGTTGACGTGGGTCCGGCACCTGAAAACAATGGACTGATTACCGTTCCGTTGATGGTCGGCGGCGCACCTCCGCACAGACCGAAACCCCCGGCAGCATCAATGGTCACGGCGTTGCAGGTGGTATTGGGATCCAGCACCGTATCGCCGTTAATTGTGGTATTTGGCACCGTCAAGGTGTTGGTAACCCCGGCCGTCGACGCGATTCCAAACGAGGCAGCCGAGCCGAGGTTCACCGGCGCAAGACCGGCCGCCGCAGCAGTGGCGGTCTTGAAGTTCCACGCATAGATACAGGCGGCCGGTACACTGGTGGCGCTCGTGACTCCTTGGGTAATAATTGCGGTGTACGCAGCGTCAACCGCGAGTGGGGATGATGTAGTCAAGGTCGCGACCTTTGTGGACGCGTTGTAGCTCACCGATGCGGGCGTGAGGGCAACGCTGCCAGCGGGTTTCAGCGTAAACGTTGTTGCGTTGATCGTTGTGGGATCCATCGCCAGACTGAAGCTGGCGGTAATCAATTTTCCGCCGCCAGCCACACCACTGGTGCTGGTGGTTACAAACTGATTACCACTGGTCGGGTCAGATAAGGTCACCGTCGGTATGGTCGGTCCTGCGGCTGCACTACATACGGCAGCCGGTACGATTGCGCCCGGAGGTGCTCCGGATATCCCCGAGCTCGCACCGCCTGCACCCAGGATCGAATCGCGTTCCCCCACATTGCATCCCACCATAGAAGCGGCCGCTAAAACCGCCATGGACCACATCAACGTCCTGGTAACACATTCAACTTTGATCATTTGCTATTCCTTAGGTTTTCAAATCCAGATCACCCGTCCGGGGCTACGAAGGGTGTTGCTACGTCAAATATCGAAGTGACTTATCGCACCGCCGCCCATTGCGCACCGTTCGATAGCGAACATATCGAAAATTATTTGCGAACGGACATCGTGAATAAGTCAAAACACGCGCCCAATAACAAAATGTAAAATGTACGTAATTGAAGATCAGGGGAAGGTATCAACGTATATGTACGGTATCGAACCGACCGGGGAAAGAACGCGAAGGTAATGTTCGAAGCGGCAATCCTAGAAACGGCAGTTGACCGCTGCAAGGCACGAGCAAGTGTGTACAGGTATTGATATTTTTGGCCCATGCATGCTTCACCCATTAGGTGAGGCCCGCTACGGCCTGAGCAGCACGCCCCGTTGTGCACAGGGCGGCGTTGCAACTCGTCCTACCTCGCGCAAAACCAGCGCGATAGGAATCATAGGAATAGCTCGCTATTCCTCGCTCGTTGCGCCTTGCCCTGTACTCAACGTGTCGCGCTGCTCAGGCCGTTCAACTGCCGTTTCTAGGATAATCAGGCGGAATTTTTCCAACAACGAAACAGAAGGGTCTTAACATGCTTTACACAATCGCAGTTGTTTTAGTCATATTGTGGCTCCTTGGCCTTGTATCCTCTTACACCCTGGGAGGGTTCATTCACGTGTTGTTGGTGCTCGCCATCGTAGTCATCCTGGTCAACGTCATCAACGGCAGACGAGCGCTGTGATCCGCTAAACCTGAATTGCTAAATGGAAGGAGGATTGAGCATGGACAAAACCATCTCACTTGCCCTGCTGGCGGGTGGAATACTGCTGGTCATCTTTGGTGTCAGTGCATCGAACTCATTCAGCTCCGATGTTTCCCGCGTGTTCACCGATGCCCCCACCGACAAGGCAATCTGGATGTTAGTCGGCGGTGTGGTCGCGGCGGTGATTGGATTAGCCGGGCTGCTACGTGGTGTGAGAAGTTGAACTAACTCGGTGTAGGGCACTTCTCTAAATCCAGATTTCATCCCAACTGCCGCGTTGCGGAAAAAATTTCTTGCTTACATATCAACATATGCGCGCGGCGAAATTTTTTCGGCGCCTTGCATTTGGGCGAACTCTGAATTTATAGAAGTGCCCTGTAGTTATTGAGTATGCGAGTCGTCCACCTCGTATTTTGAGCACCCCCATCCTCACCTTCCCCTTGCAGGGGGAAGGGATGATTCGTCTTAAAACTTAGACAGCGAATAGAAAGCAAAGGCGGGTGCGAATAAATTCGCATCCGCCTTCGTTCATCCGCGCATGCAGATTCAAAACCTGCGTACGCGGACGTCCTGTTGATCCTGAAGTTAGTTTACCATCGGTGCAGCAGCCGCTGCCGCCAGGTGCGCGACATGCGCCACACTCCCAGCGCGCTAAAAGCCGAAGCCAGCAAGCGGCGCGGGCGTGAGACGATAGCGATCACTGCGGGCAACAACAAAACTTCCGGATGTTTTTTCACATAGCGAACAGTTTGATTGACGCCGTCGATGATTCGGGACAAACGTTTTAACGACGAAGCATGTTGCGCGATCAGGGCGCGTTCATATGCAATTTGCGCGACCAGATGGTCACGTTGGTCTGCCAAGGTGGAGTTTTTGGTCGTCATGATTTTAATTGCTCGCGATCTTTATAAAGTTCCGCCAGGCTGGCTTCGAATAAACGTGGTTTGGATCGAAGCTTGGTGCGAACGCTGGTTGCAAAAATCCCAGCACCTACCAAAAACAGCAAGCCGAGTAAGCCGAGCGCATGCAACCGATAAGGGGTATCCCAATAGATCGCGATGACGAACAGCACCGTGACAACAAGCGTCATGCAGGTAAAAAATAGGGCTAACACGGCGCTGAACAGGAGCGACACCAAGCGCAGCTTTTCCTCCGCTAACTCGGTGGCAAAAAGCTGCCACCGCGTATGCAGATGAGAAACCAGGCTCGAGGCCAGGTTCTTGATCGAACTGAACGCACCCTCAGGCGGTGCATGGATGGAGTGAGTGTCATGCAACACGAGCGGGATCTCCTTTTAATTTTTAACGAGTAATTTAGCGTTTGCCAGCGAGAAAGCCGATGAACAGACCGATACCGGCAGCAACACCCAATGCAGTCCACGGATTGCCTTTCACATAATCGTCCGTCACCGTGGCCGCCTGTTTTGCTCTGTCGACCACGATTTGTTCCGCATCTATCAAGCTCGCTTTAGCAGTTTTTAACTTTTCGGCGAAGCGCGCACGGGTCATGTTGAAACCTTCGCCAGACACTTTTGCCGTAGCCTGAAGTAAATCATCGGCATCGTTCACAATCGCTTTGAAATCGTCAACCATCTTGCCTTTAGTCCGATTGAAATCGCTCATTGCTGGTTCCATCGTTAGATCTCCTTCGAGTTAATAATTAGTAAGGGTGAGTGACTGCTAACGCTGCGACTCTAAGCTGCACGTAAATAGGCCACCGTGCGCTAGCGTACGCTGCGCCGAAATTCCCCCGGGCACATGCGCGCTGGGTTCGTCCGCCCACATAAAAATGTCAACCTAGCAGCCTGTCGGACTTAGGTGGTGTGGAGCGAAAAAGTGGGAGAGCGAGGACAGAACAGCGCAAATTTGAGGCGAATAGTTATTCTATTCAACGAAAATTTGCGCTGTTATGGACCGCTCTTCCCGCTTTTGCAGCCCCGCCATCCTAAGTCCGACAGGCTGCTAGCCAAAGTTTGTTCGCTACCGCACGGAGTGTCGGTGTTTTGTTGTGTATTTAGGGAGGTTGATTATGGAGAGACCGCGTCGTGTACATACTTGCGGCTCACGTGTTGCTCACTTAATTCTTGATGGAGAAACCAGCGTATGGCGCGTAACCGACACACCGGCGACGGTGAAGACCCGCAGGCAAGCCGCAATACAAAACCGCCCGGAGAACACCACAGAACCACCGACGATGGGTGTGATGCATCGGACGCTGCAAACAAAGATTCGGTGCCTGATCTTGATACATTGGTCCGGACGATCAGCGAGTGTCGGCAACTTGCAAGCAGTGCGCGTCGCCAGATTGAGATTCTGGTGGATCGAAATATTCAATTGCAGAACGAGCTGGCGGAGCTCGCGCAGAAAGAATCACAGGCGCGTCACTTCGCTTACCACGACAACCTCACCGGCTTGCCGAACCGCAGTCTGCTGCAAGACCGTTTTCATCAGGCGATGTTCCAGGCCGAGCGCAATCACAAACCGCTGGCGCTGGTCATGCTCGACTTGAACGAATTCAAACTGGTGAACGACCGGCTGGGCCACGCCAGCGGCGATAAATTGCTACAAGCCGTTGCAGACCGTTTAACTAAAGGTATTCGTGGTGCAGACACCGCGTGCCGTTACGGCGGCGACGAGTTTGTCGTCATGCTGCCGGAAATCAACAGCCCGGGCAGCGCAGCAATCCTCGCGATAGAAATTGGCCAGCGTCTGGGCGAACCTTATTTTATTGAGAGTCACCAAATTCACATGGCGGTCAGCGTCGGCGTGGCGGTCTAC
>JANMQQ010000080.1:0-9251 GCA_031370545.1 Gammaproteobacteria bacterium | reverse complement strand
ACACTTTACTACAGATTTTGTCGGTCACGCTTTTCGAGAAAATGCCTATAAAGCAAGCGTTTTCTGGCAGCAGCTACAACTCAAGCGAGAGCGACTCGTGCAATCAACTGAATCTGTTCGGGATTTAACCGGACAGTAGTGCCCTGTTATGTATGTTCAGGGATGACTAGTTGCTCGCAGACCATGCATCATGAAACGCTCTTAGATGTGCGTGCTCCGACTTCACCAGCGCATCACGCACGACCTGGCACTCCTTATTGTGCTGCTCACGCGTCAAGCGACCGCGCATAAGCTCAAAACGCAGATACACCAGATAAGTATTCAACACGTCGGTTTCGCAGTAGTTGCGGATCTCGGCTAGTTGGCCGTCTTGATACGCGCCCCATACTTTGTCGCCGCTCATGCCCATTTTTCCGGGAAATCCGAGCAGCATTGCGATTTCGTCCAACGGCGCGGCAGCGCGCAGATTGTACATCGCCAACACATCCATCAAGTCGGTATGACGAAAATGATAGCGGCTGATGTAGTTATTCCAGCGAAAGCTGTTGTCGTCGTCGCCCATGTCCCAGTAGCGTGGCGCATTAACGGCATGCCGCAGCGCGCGATAGTGCAACACCGGCAAATCAAACCCGCCGCCGTTCCACGACACCAAGGTGGGCGTATATTTGTCAAGACCGTCGTAAAAACGCTGAATCAGATCCGCTTCGCTGGACTCCGGCGTACCCAGCGACCAGACTTTGAACGAATCGGCGGTGCGCAATACTGCCGAGATGGCCACCACGCGCTGCAAATGCAGCCGTAAAAATTCATTTCCGCTTTGTTGGCGGCGCAACGCGAACATCGCGCTGGCAGTGTCTTTATCACTCAGCCCGTCGAGACCGAACAATCGGCTCCCCCCGTCAACATCGGGCACGGTTTCGATGTCGAAAACGAATACGTTCATGCGTTAAACACGTTGCTAGATAAGTAACGATCACCGCGATCACAAATGATCACGACGATCACCGCATCCTGCAAGGTTTGCGACAAACGCAATGCGGCAGCAACCGCACCACCCGAAGAAATACCCGCAAAAATACCTTCGCGCGCCGCCAGCTCACGCGTCGTGTTTTCAGCCCCGGCCTGAGTGACTTCCAAAATGGAATCAACGCGCGTGGCGTCGTAAATCTTCGGCAGATATTCCTGCGGCCAGCGCCGAATACCGGGAATTGAAGCACCGTCGGCGGGTTGCACACCGATAATCTGGATCTGCGGATTGTGCTCTTTCAGAAATTGCGCGGTGCCCATGATGGTGCCAGTAGTGCCCATCGAGCTGACGAAATGCGTTACCGTTCCCTGCGTGTCACGCCAGATTTCTGGGCCGGTGCTTTCATAATGCGCGCGCGGGTTATCCGGATTTGAAAATTGGTCAAGCACGGTACCTTTGCCTTCAGCTTGCATCTGCAACGCCAGATCACGTGCGCCTTCCATGCCCTGTGCTTTGGTGACCAACACGATTTGTGCGCCGTACGCGGCCATCGCTGCCCGACGTTCAATCGTCATCGTCTCGGGCATGATCAACACCATGCGATAACCTTTGATCGCCGCCGCCATCGCCAGTGCGATCCCCGTGTTGCCGCTGGTCGCTTCAATTAAGGTGTCACCCGGCTTGATATCACCACGTGCCTGAGCATTATTAATAAAGCTCAGCGCGGGGCGGTCCTAGACTGATCCCGCCGGATTATTGCCTTCGAGCTTAACGAGCAGCGTATTACTCGAAGCGCCAGGCAAGCGCTGCAAGCGCACCAGCGGTGTGTTGCCGACAAAGGATTCAATGGTGGGGAATTTCATGGCGGCTAGTTTAACAAGCCGCCATCAAATAACTAGAGATTCAACGCTGCAATCCAGCGCCTATTTGCTGTTATTGCCCAGTGACGGCAAACAATAGGATTGAAGATACTGTTGGAAAGACTCTCTTAACTCCGGATGTTTGAGTGCGTATTCAACCGTGGCCTGCAAATAACCCAACTTGCTGCCGCAGTCGTAGCGTTTGCCCTCGAAGCGATGTGTGAACACGGTTTCATAAGCCAGCAATTTCTCAATCGCATCGGTAAGCTGAATTTCGCCGCCCGCGCCGCGGGTATTGGTTTCAATCAATTCGAAAATACGCGGCGTGAGTATGTAACGCCCGACCACCGCGAGGTTCGACGGTGCTTTGCTTGGGTGCGGCTTTTCGACAATCGTCTCAATTTTTGCTTGTCGACCTTGCACATCCTTGACTCGCACAATGCCGTATTTGTCAGTGTCTTCACGCGGCACCTCTTCAACACCCAATACGCTGCACCCGTGCTTGGCATAGATGTCGACCATCTGCTCAAGACAGTTCTTCGGCTGAGCATCAATCAAGTCATCCGCTAAAATGACAACAAACGGCTCGTTACCGATCAACGCCTTGGTGCACCACACTGCATGACCCAATCCCAAAGCTTCCGCCTGCCGCAGATAAACGCACGTTACATTGGCAGGAAGTATGTTCTGCACCTGCTCAAGCAACTTGGTTTTGCCGCGCTGCTGCAACTCCATTTCCAGCTCATAGGCCTTGTCAAAATGATCCGGAATCGCGCGCTTGTTGCGCCCGATAACAAAGATCAACTCCGTGCACCCCGCCGCCACCGCCTCTTCCGCCGCATATTGAATCAGCGGCTTGTCAACAATCGGCAACATCTCTTTAGGATTGGATTTAGTAGCAGGTAAGAACCGCGTGCCCATACCAGCAACCGGGAAGATTGCTTTGGTGATTTTTCTTGTCATTCTATTGTCCATAAAGGTGGGTTCATCTTGCGCGAATGCACGAATTCTATAGTCATTCAGAACGCGAATGCGTTGTACGACAGAATCAAATGATCACGCAAATTTTGCGAGATGGATATCTGATTCGCGCAGCCGGTATTCGGTTGCTGGCTATATCGCTGGTCAGTGTTAGTTAACGGTGGTAACCGCGTCCGTCTTCAACCGCACAAAGGCGACGATATTGCTATCCGCGTTATTCGCGCCCGAGAATTCAGGGACTAAATCAGCGATCAACCTTTTTAAGCTGTCTTCATTAAACTCATTGCACGCAGTTTCCATGTCACCCAACACGGCGGTCAAAGCATCCCAGTCAACTTGCCTGCAACGCGCTAACATTATTTTGCTATGGGTGGTCGGCGCAAGAGGCTCCTGTTCGTGGAACAGTTCTTCATAGAGTTTTTCACCCGGCCGTAATCCCGTAAACACGATCTCGATGTCTTTTCCTGGCACCTTCCCTGACAAGCGAATCATCTGCTCCGCGAGGTAGGAAATTTTGATTGGTTCACCCATATCCAGAACAAAAATTTCACCGCCGTCGCCCATGACCGCACCCTGCATAATCAGCTGACTTGCTTCGGGAATGGTCATGAAATAGCGAGTGATATCGGGGTGCGTTACGGTGATCGGCCCGCCTGCTTCTATTTGCTGTTTGAATAACGGCACCACACTACCGGTTGAACCCAACACGTTGCCGAAACGAACGGTGATGTAATCAGTTTTCCAACGTTGGTTCAAATTCTGGCAGAAAATTTCGGCGACGCGCTTGGTTGCTCCCATGATATTCGCTGGATTCACCGCCTTATCGGTTGAAATCATGACAAACTTTTTTACCCCGTGTTCAGCCGCCGCCAACGCAAGGGTCATGGTTCCGAGTACATTATTTCTAACTGCTTCGCGGACTTGTGATTCCAGCATGGGCACATGTTTATAGGCCGCTGCGTGAAAAACTACATCAGGCTTGCTGTTCGCAAAGAGGTGTTCAACGGCGATTTTGTCGGTCACGCTACCCAGCCGGGCGCGCAAATTAAGCTTAGGGCAGGTTCGGCGCAATTCACATTCGATTTTGTAAAGACCGTATTCGCTATGATCAAACACCACGAGCTCGGCAGGTTCTAACCGCGCAATCTGCCGACAGAGTTCTGAACCAATCGAACCACCCCCACCGCTGACCAAAACTTTTTTACCGGTTAACCCGTTTTGAATTCGCTCCCACTCCAGGGTCACCGAATCCCGCCCTAATAGATCTTCAATAGACACTTCACGCAAATCACTGACCAACCCGCGTCCAGACATCATGTCTTGCAGTCGCGGCAAAATCCGAAACGTCACATTCGCCTGTTCGCATAATCCAACGATACGGCGCAATTGGTCAGCTGTTGCGGAAGGAACGGCAATAACCACTACATGAATATCCATCTCCCGCATAATTTCCGACAACCGATCAATTCCACCAATCACCGGAATGCCGTGGATCTTTCCCCCGCGCAATCGCGCACTGTCGTCCAGAAATGCGACAGGGAAATAGTCAAGATCACGCACCATATCGCGAGCCAGCATTTCACCCGCGCGTCCTGCTCCCAAAATCAAAACCCGTTTGCGACCTTCCGATTGGAAAACCTGCAAGCGCTGGTCTTTCCACAAACGATAAGCCAAGCGGGGAGTGCCCAGAAAAAACGTAAGAAAGATTGGATAAAGTACCAGCGTTGCACGCGGCACGCCTTCCAGCCGATTAAAAAGAAACAAACACAATGCAACAGCGAGGGCTCCAATCAACGAGGCACGAATAATATTCGAAAGATCCGGGATGCTGGCAAAACGCCATACGCCACGATAGAGCCGCGACCACCAGAACACCATGCCCTGCGCGACGACGAGGATAGGAATGAGATTAACGATGTAGTGAACATCAGAGGCAGTAACTGAGAAATTAAACCGCACCAGATAGGCCAATCCGAAAGCTGCCACCGCCATCGAAAGATCGTGGATTACGACCCAGCCCCGCCAGCTAAAAGATTTCATTGTCTCAATTCCACATCAATTCAACTTTATAACTATAGGCGGATATCTGGGGGGAATTCAGCATCTAATTTTTGTTCTATTGATTCGTACTTCGATATTGGCGGTACCAATCTACTGTGGCACGCAACCCTTCGTCCAAAGAATATGGCGTTTTCCAGCCTAGCTCGGTTCGGATTTTTGCGCCATCCACCACCAGAGAATCAACCAAACGCGATACTTCAGCGGATTTCCCCGTTAGCAGCCCCAGCATTTTTAACACAGATTCCGGCATTGGAAATAGTCGAGACCGCTTCTCCATAGCCTCAGAGAGGCGCTGGATTAACTGGATTGTCGAAATATCTTCTCCATCGTTTACCAAAAAAATGTTGCCTTTCGCCTGATCATTCGTAATACAGGCAGCCAACGCATCAACTAAATTGCCCACATAAACCATACTTCGCCGATTGTCGATTGACGCTAGCGGTAAAGGTAAACGACGATCAACCAATCTCAAAAGCCGTAAAAAATTTCCTGGGTTACCCGGACCATAAACCAGTGGAGGCCGGACAATGACAATTTCCATTCCCGTCTCTTCGGACACATCAAGCAAGGCACGCTCTGCCTCGAATTTCGAAAGCGTGTATGGGTTATACGGCTTAGTGGCACTCTTCTCGGTAAACGGCTCGCTTTCGGTACGGTTACCGTTTACACCGATCGAACTCACCAGGATAAACCGCTTCACACCCAGCGCGGCGGCTGCGCGTGCTAGCCGCTTTGTTCCAACAACATTCACGGCCCGAAAAGCAGCCAGCGAATTGTAAGCGTCGTCGCGCATAATATGAACACGCGCCGCAAGATGAACTACTGTTTCCACTCCGGCCAAGCAAGAAGCCCAGGATGTTTCAGGGCCAACTTCGCTAATCCGAACGATTTCACTGCATAATAAGTCATCACCTCGTACACCATCCCGCACTGCGCCCCGAACCACGTAACCACGCCGTGACAGGTCGGAAACCAACGCTCTCCCAACAAATCCGTTCGCTCCGGTGACCAGTATTGACATTTACGACTCGTTTCCGACACGAATAAAGTTTTTGGCAGCAGTGTTTTATTGCCGCACCAATGATTTCAGACTAACGTTTAAAACTCGCGATATTTTCGGAAAGCGCGCAGCGCGTAGTTCACGAAACACCACGCTGCATGTGGGATGTTAAGTTTTTCCACGTGTCGATATGTGCGCCAAACCCAAAGCGCCGATTTCCCCTTATTCCGAGAAACAGATTTTCCAACGACACGATAGCGCATCAAATCCTCCTGCAATCCGTGGGCAATGAATCCACGCTTCAGAATGTCTAGCCACAATGCGTAATCGTCATAGTAGGTTCGGGTCATTCGGAATGATCCGGTTTTTTGTCTATCAATCAGAACAGTGGAAGTCGCCATCGCCGTGTTTTTCAGCAACTGGTTATACGTCAACCTCTCAGGAACCGAAATCAATCTGCCACAAACATCCCCACCTTCCGAAATTCTTCGAAAGCGTGTAAAGGAAATCGCAGCACCTACGCTCTCCATGAAACGCAGCTGATGTTGAAGCTTCGTAGGAAACCACAGATCATCGCTATCCAGAAACGCGATATACCGACCATTTGCATGCATGAGTGCCGTATCCCGTGCAACAGCGGGGCCACCGTTTTTTTGCTGCCGTATGAGTCGAACACGCACATCACTTTCTGAAAACTGCTCAACAACGGCACAAGTATCATCCGAGGAGCAATCATCCACTACAATCATTTCCCAGTTGGTATACGTTTGTGCCTGCACGGAGCGAATCGTGTCTGCAACGAAACGCGCAGCCTTGTATGCGGGAGTAACAATTGAAACCAAGGCATCCGTTGACATGCTACCGGTCTCCTCGCGGCATTCTCTCGCGCACATAGTCCAACCAGCGAAGACCGGCACGACGGCCGATATCGAGCGGCGGACGACCGCTGGCAGGCTCTACATACGCCGCCAGTTCATTCCATCGCCGCTCACTAACCATAGCGACAACTGCACTTTCTTCTCGATCGTCCGTTACCGTAAACACGTCGTCCGCTTCGATCAAACCGGTGCGCAACATTCGCACGACACGATCCGGGTCGGCACCATCGAAATAGCGATATCGTGTGGGCGAAAGTGCCTTAACATGATCAACATACTGAGGGAAACGCCGCGCCATTGTGTATCCATGGCGCAAGGTTTTGCGGATGATATCTGCTGGATCATGCCGATCAAGATCTTTCAGTTTCTCCCCATCATTTTCGCTGTAAAGATGCACTGCGATCCCGGCTTCTTCATAGCTCGCATGGCCAAGACAGATAATTTTTTTCCCGCACCCTCCTGCCTCGAAGGCGGCACTACTGCCGTTGACGATAAGAAAGTCGCACTCCTGTATTAAATCAAACGTACTCGCCGTCTCGGCGCTGGCAATGCAATGAATCCCCCGGTGCTTAGCCCAATCAGCGTAGTAATTTTCGGATAGTGATCCATCTACACGCCCAATGTTCTCATGCCAATTAGGATGGCAACGTAAAACCACATTCCGGTGATCGATACCCAACGCATCGAGAACCCAATCAAGCGACTGGCCCGCGCTCTGCCACGAGCTTTCCCATTCTGGGTGCCCCTGAAATTCGTTTCGGCTGCTCGGCAATATTAAAACCTTCGGTCCGGAGAGCGCTGTAGCTGGCCAACATGTTTGTGTTGAGTTTAGGTTGTACGCTCGCCACTCGTTAAGATTGGTCCGCACAAAACGCGAAGCGATTAGTTTTGCCGCCCGGCGCGCCTGTTGCTCACTGAGGCTTATCTCGCGATACACGCGATTAAGCCTATTAACTTCCTTCAGTGACAGGCAATTACCTTGGGGAATTAACTGCAATCCGTCGCTGAACCAAGTCCGCTCCTGCGACAGATAAGGCACGCCAAGTTTTTCGCATGCGTACGTAATCGCACGAGTTACTTCCATTCGTCCGTTGAAGCAAATGATTCCATCCAGACGATTTTTCTCGATCCAATTCACGGCGCTTCCGAAGGCCGTCTCAACTGGAGAATAAAATGTCTCACGCAACGCCAGGTAGCCAGAGCGAGATGTATCTTCATTGGTCTCGGTGCGGAGCAAGGTGCATGGGCTGGAGGATGCCAGCATGTCGCGCTCAACTTGGTTCAGCGAATGATGCTGCCTCCCGAGCGATTGAATACGTGCAAGCGGGTATGAGCGAACTCCGCCAGCGATGCATTTAGGGCACTCAGCAAGCTTAGAAGTACCCTTAAGAGCCCGTGCATAGCAATTGCTTAAAACGCCATCGCAGGTAAGAAAAAATAACTCGTGCCCAGCCTGCTTCAGTAATGTTGCGAGAAAATAAAGGTGCTCGACATGAGGTCGGAAGGAGTAAATGGAAGCAAGCCCCAAGCGCATAAAATTCGAAGTTATTGTCCAGTTGTTGTAACAGGTTAGTAATCTGGAAATTCCGCAATTTCGCTGATCAAGCGAACGCTACAAAAGATCCAGCGAAACGTTAGGAAGACACAGGAGCTTGGCGGCTGCGAATTCGATAGTCGATAAATAGCGAGAATAGAACAAACTCAAGCAGGATAAACGGGAAGCTCATGATATCAGCGGATAACAAAAGGGGCGACAGGAAAAGCGTTGCATACACCGCAGCGACTAACCCTGTCGTCATAAGCGTAGGATTTTTATTACGGATTAGAAGATTCGCGATACCCGTAATAGAACCGAGCACAATGGCACCGAATACCAAAAACCACAGTCCACCATCGTGGTACAGCTCGCCTGGCAACGAAGGAAATCGTCCCGCCAGAAACCAGTTCAGATCTGGAGCTTGCATAATGCCCAGCTTAGCGGAAAGTTGTTTCACAAATCCAAACATGATCAGCGGGTCGGTCGCATCGTTCTCAAGAATTGACCCAAAAGTGAATGCGCTATGGCACAGATACGCGGCAACCAACACACATAGCACTATCAATTTACCTAGCAAGGGCCACGTTTCATCTAGCCCGCTAATCCATGCACGCGGCTCGGCTCCTAGAAACTCCAGCATGCCGCCAACATAGCTCGATGCAGATATACCGTTCCCCGTATGGCCCGCTCGTTCCGTGAACACAAATAGAATATAGACAACCGCCATCAAGCCAGAAAACATCACGAAGTACTTCGTCGCCCGAGGAATCCGAAAGGTACCGCCGCCACGCTCCCGACGTATCGCAAAATACGCGAGCAAAAAAACTACTGTTAGCAAAATTATTGAACGTCCACCAATCAAAATGGAATTGGCCATAAGCAGCACGAACAACAAAATCGCGCCCCAAAACTGTGATCTCCTACCCATACTCTCAGGCCGAATAACCATTGGGCCAAGCGCCACAAT
>JANMQQ010000363.1:0-6432 GCA_031370545.1 Gammaproteobacteria bacterium | reverse complement strand
CTTTTTCATAGTGCGCAAAGGCCTGCGCGCGCTGCACCGCAAACTGTCCGACCACGACTTGCTGGCCCAGGTAGGCGAGCGCGAACAGTAGCGTTGCTGATAGCGTGATGGCATGCCGACGACTGTCGTTCATCCAGCGTGCAAAGTTTGGGATGTTCAACACAAACAACGCAACGTAAGTGATCACCACGAAAATGGCATAGCGATGGGCGGGTAATAAATCCAACTGGTGGCGACCGACTGCAATCATCACGGCAGTGACCAGAGAAAATGTCAACATCGCGAGCGCGACCACCGCAACTGGTGGCTGCGCACGCGAAGTCAGTAGTCCTCTGACGCAAAAAACCACGCTGAGCAAAAAGACTGCGAGTCCCAAGATCATCGCAGGCCAATACAGCGGACCGATTTCCACCCACGGCATGCCATGGTATTCGACCAGATATTTTGCGATGTGGGGGATATCGCCCAGCCCATTGAAGGCGGCTTGCGATTCGCTCGAGATCGGATACTGGTAGCTGAAACCGATGATGACCAAAGCGCCCAGCGCAGCAATTGCTACAACATAAACGCGCGCCATGCGCAGTGCCCATGCCATCCACAAAAGTAGTGGCCAGACGATCAAGCCATTCAGTGATGTCAAGCTTGCGCACACGCCGACCATGGCTGCCAGAAATAAATGGCCGTGGTGTTGTGATTTGCTGTGATCGCGAACGGCTGCGGAGCGTGCAAGCAGCGCGCAAGCCAAGAAAACGAACACGCTTACCAGCATGTGTTGACTATTTACCGGATAAGCAAAGCTTGCGTAACTTGCGGTGGGGAACAACAACAGCACGGCCACGGCGGTGGCCCAATGACGCACAGCGACGTGCTCGATGCTGCGACGCATCGCGGCCAGCGCGACGCCCGCAGCAAGTAAAAACAGCGACAAACACACCGCTGCGATGGGATAACTTAAGCCGCCGAATAATTTGGCGTCACTCACGGTGAGTATTTTTGAGAACACCAGCCGATGACCGTTGTGCGGCGCCCATAAGTATTGCCACAGACTCTGCTCAGGCAGAGCGTAGAAACCGTTCAGCCAGTCGAGCACATCCCCGTAGGGAGTGATGATGATCGCCCACGGAAAATAACCTAAAAACAGCGCGATTTGCAGTGCAGCGAACCCGCTCAGGACAGCAGTGGCACGCGCGGTGTGAGAAGCTTGCATGAGTTCCGAGTGAGGTTAGGCGTCCGTGAATGATGCCCTTCGAGTCCGGTGCACGCGGTGGATTGCGTTGCAGAGACAAGCCAGGGATGTCGATTATACTATCGCGTCGCAGTACTGCCGCAGTCTGCGCTAGTGTCCATGATATGCAGGAAACATTATTCAGTGTCCGAGAATAATCTCACCCCACTTTACGTCGATCTCGACGGCACGCTGACCTACAGCGATGTGTTGCTGGAAAGCGTGTTCGCGCTGCTGCGCAGTAATCCTCTGCATGTATTTTTATTGCCGTGGTGGTTGATCCACGGCAAGGCGAATTTAAAGGCGCAGATTGCGCTGCGTGTGGACGTCGATGTGACCACCTTGCCGTACCACGCTGCGTTTCTCGAATTTCTCAAGACCGAGCACGCACGTGGGCGCCGGTTGATTCTGGCGACGGCGGCGTCGCGACGCTACGCGGAACAAGTCGTGCGGCATCTGGGAATTTTCGCCGACGTGTTAGCCAGCGATGCCGAGCACAATCTTTCCGGCGCGGCGAAACGCGATGCGATTCTCGCCCACAATCTTCAACAACCATTCGACTATGCCGGTAACGAACGCCAGGATGTCGCGATCTGGCACCGCGCGCAGGCGGCGCTGGTGGTGAACGCGTCCGACGGCGTGATCGGCGCCGCCACGCGCGCAACGCAGGTGCAGCAGGTGTTCGACCGCCCTGCCGGGGGCATGCTGCGCTATCTGCGGGCGCTGCGCCCGCATCAGTGGCTGAAAAACCTGCTGTTGTTCGTGCCACTGTTGACCGCGCATGAATGGGCCAACCACACGGCGGTCGGTCATTTGCTGCTGGCGTTTCTCGCTTTCGGTCTGGCGGCGTCGAGTGTGTATGTATTGAACGATCTGCTCGACTTGCCCGCCGACCGCCTGCATCTGCGCAAGCGCACCCGGCCGTTTGCTGCGGGCGAGTTGCCGCTGTTGCACGGCCTGCTGTTGGTGCCCGTGTTAGCCACCGCTGGATTACTGGTTGCGCTGGCAGTATCGCGCGAGCTACTCGGTGCGCTGCTGATTTACCTGCTGCTCACCACCAGCTACTCGCTCTACTTCAAACGCTACGCGCTCGTCGACGTGTTGCTGCTGGCCGGGTTGTACACATTGCGGGTGATCGCGGGTGCGATTGCCATCGACGTGCCGTTGTCATTCTGGTTGTTGACATTTTCCGTGTTCCTGTTTTTCAGCATTGCGCTGCTGAAACGCTGCACTGAATTGCGCGCAATGCGCGATGGCGCACAGGTATCCAGCGCCGGGCGCGATTACCATATCGGCGATCTGCCCGATCTGCGTTCGATGGGCCTGGCCAGCGGTTACATCGCAGTGCTGGTGTTCGCATTGTTCATCAACAGCCCGGAGGTGGCTGAGCGTTACAGCCACGTGCAACTGTTGTGGTTATCATGCCCGGCGCTGCTATATTGGGTAAGCCGCATCTGGATCAAGCAGAGTCGGGGTGAAATGCACGATGACCCGCTGTTGTTTGCGTTGCGTGATCCTGCCAGTTGGGGTGTATTGGTCGCGCTGCTGGCCATTGTGTTCGCAGCTTTATAAATTGCGCTCAGGTTCATTTAAGTTGCTGTCGTTAGTAATGGGTCACTCATTTTTCTAAGCTGATAATTCACGCATGCGCCGCATTGTGGTCATCAACATTAAAGGCGGTTGTGGCAAGACCACCATCGCCACCAACATCGCCAGCCGCTATGCAGCCGGGGGTTACGGCGTAGCCTTGCTCGACTACGACCCCCAAGGCTCCAGCATGAACTGGCTGCGCCAGCGCCCGTCCGAATTCCCTCAGGTGCACGGCATTGCGGCGCATCATGCGCAGCACAGCGTCACGCGCACATTTGCGCTGCGCGTTCCGCCGCACATCAGCCGCATCGTGGTCGACACACCGGCCGGGCTGAAGGGCTACAAACTGAGCGAACAATTAAAAGACAACGACGTGGTGATTATTCCGGTCGTGCCGTCGGCCATCGACATTCATGCCAGCGCGGATTTCATGCGTGACTTATTAGTGGTCGGCAAAGCGCGCGCGCGACGCATGCGCCTGGCGATCATTGGCAATCGCATTCGTATGGCCACTCCTGCATTACAATCGTTCGAAATATTTTTGGAGCAGTTGCATATCCCAGTCATCGCTCGTCTGCGCGATGCAGGAAATTACTTGCTGGCCGCCGAGCAAGGGCTGGGTGTACACGAGCTGGAATTACCGGACTTGCCTGAGGCACAACAAGATCAATTGGCTTGGGATGCGGTGGTTGACTGGATTGAATCCGAGCCGCGCGTGGTCTGAATTTTGGCTCTCCTTCCCCCTGCAAGGGGGTGTTCGACACTCCTTATCCAACGGGCTTTGCCATCGGCGTCAAAGGTGGGTGCCGTGTCTTGTCATGCGTGTGGGTGCGATAGTCCACAAACTCTGCACGCGACTCGAAGTGAAAAAATGGATTGCCGTCGATTTGTTCCTGCATGGTCGAGACCGTGCGATCCGCGTAATTATGTCCTGGCAGAATTTGTGTGCTGGCGGGCAGCTCAGTGCGCAATCGTCGTAACGTGTCGTACATCTGGTTAGGGTCGCCGCCGCGCAAGTCACAGCGTCCGCAGCCAAAAATAAATAATGTGTCACCCGCGATCAGTTGCTCGCCCACGCGATAACACGCCGAACCGGGCGTGTGCCCGGGCGTGTGCAACACGTCAATTTTGGTTTCCCCCAGCGCGATGCTGTCGCCGCCATGATGCAAGCTGGGCAGGTCTTGATTTTTTCCCCAGAATTTCGCTTCATCTTTGAGCAGATGCACTTGCGCATCGTGCTTTGCCAGCAGCGCATCCAGCGCGTTGATGTGATCGTTGTGGCTGTGTGTGAGCAGAATATCGGTGATGCGCAGATTTTTTTCGCGCACGCGCGCCAGGATAACATCCGGCTCCCAGGCCGGATCAACCACCGCGACGCGGCCGCTGTCGTGGTCGTGGATCAGGTAAATAAAATTCTCCATGGGTCCGAGTTCGAGTGTGGTAATCGAGTAGGGGAGAGTCGATGCATTCATGGTGAATCCTCGAGTAACGCAGATGCGGCAGTCTAAGCCCATTGCTGTTCCGGCCGATATTATTACAGTACGCCCGGCCCTAGTTGCGACCCTCAGGTGTGACCGCATGCCAAGTGTTGGCCCAATTCCTGATGTGCCGATGGATGTCGTCAATGATTTTCGCGACAGCCTGGAGGACAGTCGTGAGGTGGTGGCGCGCGAAATCGCACAACTGAATTCCGCGCATGACAACCAGGACGCCATCAACGGCTTGTTCCGTGCGTTGCACAATATCAAAGGCAACGCGCGCATGTGCATGCTGGATCGCCTGGCACAGTATGGGCATCACATTGAAAATCTGATCGGCGAAGTGCGCGCCGGTCGTTTGCCCTACGTTCCCGAGCTGGGTGAACTGGTCACGCAGACCTTGGACGAGTTGAGTTGCTTTGTGGAAATATTTATCACGTCCAGGCGCCTTGATGAATCCCAAATCCACGCCATTGAAACCGCAGTCGAAAGCGTGTGCGTTGCGACGCCCGACATGGTTGCTGTGCAGGCACGTGCAGCGCTGGAGCAGATCACCGGAAAATTGCCTGCGGCGCAGACCCGCCCGGCCGCAGCAACTGCGGTTCAGCATCCAGACTTGAGATTTTTTCGAGAGCTGGCGATGCGCCTCTGCGAGCGCATACCGCATGCTTCCGGCCGCATCGAGCGCACCTTGCCGTTAGTACTGCAACTGAATGCCGCTGCTCCCCACCCCGTCAACGCTGAGCAACTGGAAGCCGCGTGCTACCTGCATGATCTGGGTCTGGCATTTCTGCCGGAGTCGGTGTTGTGCAAAGAAGGCCAGTTCAGCGAGGAAGAATTGCGCTGCGTCCAGCGGCATCCCGAAACCGGCGCTCAGTTGCTCAAGCGCATTCCGGGTTGGGACGACGCCGCAAAAATGGTCGCGCAACACCACATCTGGACCGATGGAACGGCCGGTTATCCGCAGCTTGGTCCAGCGGAGGAATTTCATCCCGGCGCGCAGATGCTGGCGCTGGTGGACGCCTACGAGTCCATGACCTCGCCACGCCCCGACCGCCAATTTCGCCGCTCGGTGCTGGTTGCAGTCACGGAAATAAACACGCTCGCCGGACGTCAATTCAGCGCCGAACTCGCGCCAATATTTATCACCATCGTGCGCAATTCAATGAAAACTCATGCAGCTTAGCGTACGCCATGCGCAGGAGCGGTGGTGGGAATCGGTGTCGTGCGCATGGCGCACGCTACAAAAAGCTGCTGTAGCGTGCGCCATGCGCACGTAAAGGTAGCGGGATTCGACATCGCGTCGCTCACGCATTACGGTTTGGCGAACAGCTCTTTCAACCGGTAAAGGGCAGCGTGTGCATCGCGTGGGCTGAGGGTGTCGGGATCAATTTCTTCAAGAGCACTCAGCACCGCATGCGGTTCGCTCGGAGCGAACAGTGCCAGTTGTTGCTGAGGTGCGGACGGGTGGGTGGTCTTGTTTTCCAGTTCACGTAATTTTAGCTTGGCGCGCTCAATGACGGTTCGCGGTACGCCTGCCAGAGCTGCGACTTGCAAACCGTAGCTTTGGCTGGCTGGGCCATCTTTTACGGCATACATGAACACGATGTGATCGCCGTGCTCGACCGCGTCAAGGTGCACGTTGGCGCAACTGTCATAGGTCTCAGGCAACGTGGTCAGTTCGAAATAATGCGTGGCGAATAAAGTAAAGGCGCGTACGCGGCGGGCGATGTCTTCGGCGCAGGCCCAGGCCAGTGACAGGCCGTCGAAGGTGCTGGTGCCACGTCCGATTTCGTCCATCAATACCAGGCTGTGCTCAGTCGCGTTGTGCAGAATGTTCGCGGTCTCTGTCATCTCCACCATGAAGGTCGAACGCCCGCTGGCCAGATCATCGGCGGCGCCGATGCGCGTGAAAATCCGGTCGAGTTCGCCGATGCTGGCGCGGCGCGCGGGCACGTAACTGCCGACGTGCGCGAGCAACGCGATCAGCGCAGTCTGGCGCATGTAAGTGGATTTACCGCCCATATTCGGGCCGGTGATGATCAACATGCGACGCATGTGGTTGAGACGTACGTCGTTGGGAATGAAAGCCGCATTGCTGACTTGTTCCACCACCGGATGGCGGCCACCGTCAATGTC
>JANMQQ010000017.1:0-12996 GCA_031370545.1 Gammaproteobacteria bacterium | reverse complement strand
GCGGATGCGATTTCCTGCGCAAGCGACTGAACTTGTGCCTGATCTTGACCTTCGACCATGACGCGCACCAGCGGCTCGGTGCCAGACGGCCGCAACAACACGCGACCGGAATCCGCCAAGCGCACTTCCGCATCGCGCACTGCTTTGCGAATGTGCTCGTTGTTGGCGACATCGAATTTTTTATCCATTTTTACATTGAGCAGGACTTGCGGATATTTCTTCATGCCCGACTTGAGCTGGTGCAACCTGTGGCCACTTTGCACCATCGCCGCCAGAACTTGCAGCGCGGACACCGTGCCATCACCGGTCGTGGTTTTGTCCAGGCAAATGATATGCCCGGAAGATTCGCCGCCCAACGCCCAGTTTTCCTGTCGCAACATTTCGAGCACATAGCGGTCGCCGACCAGCGCGCGCTTAAAATCCACACCCATATCGCGCAGCGCGTGTTCCAAACCGAGGTTGCTCATCACCGTGCCGACCACGGCGCCGTTCAAGGTGTTGGAGTTTTTTCGTGAGCGCGCAATGATGTACAGCAGCTCGTCGCCGTCCAGCACTTCGCCGGTGTGATCGACCATCATCACGCGATCACCATCACCGTCGAGCGCGATGCCCAAGTCGGCACGGTAGTGCAGCACCTGAGTTTGCAAAAACTGCGGGTGCGTGGACCCGACGCCATCGTTAATGTTGAGACCGTCAGGTTCTGCTCCCACCGTGATGACTTCTGCACCCAGCTCGCGGAACACGTTCGGCGCGACGTGATAGGTTGCGCCATGCGCAGCATCGACCACGATACGCATGCCGCGAAACATCATTTGCAACGGAATCGTGCTCTTACAAAATTCAATGTAGCGGCCGCCAGCGTCTTCGACACGCTTGGCCTTGCCCAAATGCGCAGATTCCACCGTGACCATCGGCTTCTGCAATTGCGCTTCGATGGCGAGCTCAATTTCGTCGGACAATTTAGTGCCTTGATCTGAAAAAAACTTGATGCCGTTGTCGTAATACGGGTTGTGCGATGCGCTGATGACTATGCCCGCCTGCGCATGAAACGTGCGGGTAAGATAGGCAATGGCCGGTGTCGGCATCGGCCCCAACAACAAAACGTCAACACCTGCTGCCGAAAGCCCGGCCTGTAACGCTGACTCGAACATATAACCCGAAATGCGCGTGTCTTTACCGATCAGCACTTTGCCTTTGCCTTGACGACTCAACACCCGCCCCGCCGCCCAACCCAGCTTCAACATGAACTCGGGCGTGATCGGTTCTTCGCCCACCCGACCACGAATACCATCAGTGCCGAAATATTTTTTTTTCATTTTTTTCTCCGTTGTTGTCACTTATGCACAAAGTGGCAAGTTCTGGCCCCAACCTCTGGACATGGCTGCGGCCATTTTGGCAAAGTCGGTGTTCCTGCTGGTTTCGTTTCTTGCCCTGCAGAAACTTTCATCACGATTGAACAACGACGCGGCGAAGCCGCGTGCCGCCAAAGTGATATTCGAGGTTTTTTCAAATCTTAGCTCAGTGAATTTTAGAAAAGCGCGCTGTAAATCGTGTGTATTGTCCTCCAGGCAATTGGCAAAATGCCAGGCATCTTCCAGCGCCTGACACGCGCCTTGGCCGGAAGTTGGCAACGAAGCGTGTGCGGCATCACCGAGGACAATCAAATTATGTTTATGCCACGACTGAATCGGATCGTGGTCATGCACGAAAATCTTGTTGATCCATTCAACTGGCGTACGGTGAATCATCGTTTGAACCGGTTGCGGCCAGCCCGCAAAAATTGAAATCAGTTCGGATTTATATTCAGCCGGATTTCTTGCGCCAATATCGGCGCAGGCAACGCCCCCGGCCCAATAGGCTTTATGTTTCGTCACTGGAACAATCCCAAACCGTGCGCCTATCCCCCAATAATCTGCCACCGCGATTTCCTGAAAAATTTCTTCCACAGACTCAAACACACCGATCCAGTTTATGAATTTCTGATAGAGGGGTACGTTGTCACCATACACATACTGCCGGGCATAGGAAGCCATACGGCCATCCGCTCCGATCACGACGTCGCCGTGGATCTTCGAGCCATTTTGGAAATGGACTTCCGCTTGATCGGTAGGATTGGTTTCTATATTCGTAACTGTGTGGGCGTACTGGATGGCAACTCCTAAGGAGCTCAACTTCGATAGCAAGATATCCTGAAAATCGCTCCTGAAAATAGAAAAACTCGGATACCCCATCTGTTTGTTGATCATTCCAATATCAACCGCGCCCAAGTCTTCGTTGGCATTGGACAAGCGGCGCATCCTTGTCGGGCAACCGGATACAGCCTCGATCTCATTCAATACCTCGAGCTGCGCCAGTACGTAGGATGCGTTCGGCCAAATGACAATACCTGCACCAATATGTGACGGTGACGCGTGCCGTTCGTAAACACTGACGTCGAATCCCTTCAGCTTCAGCGCTATCGCGCTGCTGACACCTGCGACGCCTCCACCCAATATCACTATCTTCATGCCAAGGAACTCCACGTTCGTATGTAAAGACATGACGCCGTATTGCAGCAATGCGGATTCAAAACACATTCAGCGCGGCGTGCACTTTCATCACATCGCGGGTTGCGCGCACGTCGTGGGTACGTATCAGTGTGACCCCTTTGCTCAACGCATACATGGCCAATGCCGCACCGGCGAATACCCGTTGTTGCGGAACCGGTTCTCCCAGCAAGGTGCCAAGCATTGACTTACGCGACACGCCGATCAACACCGGCACGCCCAACGCGCAGAACTCGTCGAGTCGGCGCAGCAAGGTGAAATTATGTTGCAGGGTTTTGCCGAAGCCAAAACCTGGGTCGATGACTAATTTATCGCGCGCGATGCCCGCTGCCACACAGGCGTTAATACGCGCAGCGAGAAATGCGATTACCTCTCCCACCACATCCTGATAAACAGGTTTGCTTTGCATATTTTGCGGGTCGCCTGCCATGTGCATCAAACACACGGGAACACCGGCTTGCGCTGCAACCTCCAACGCTTCGGGTGCGCGCAACGCGTTAACGTCGTTGATGAATCCCGCGCCAGCTGTAACCGCCGCGCGCATGACTTCCGGTTTGCGGGTGTCGATGGAAATTTGCACCGAGATTTTGTCGCGTAACGCTTCAATCACCGGAATAACGCGATCAATTTCTTCCTGCACACCGACGGGTGCTGCGCCGGGGCGTGTTGATTCGCCACCGATATCTATGAGGGTCGCCCCCTCTTCCGCCATAGTCACCGCGCGTTGCACGGCGGCTTCCACAGAAAAAAAATGACCCCCGTCCGAAAAGGAGTCGGGGGTCATATTGAGGATGCCCATAATTTGCGGCTGGGTCAGGTCAAGACGACTCACACCGTGGTGGCAAGTAGCAAGGAGCGATGGGGCAGCGTCATACAAAGACATGGCCCCATCGCCGCCACCGCCTTAGTGTTGTCCTGCCGGTCCACCAATCGTGCCGTCTTTTTCACTCGACGGGCTGGGGTCGCGCTCGGTTACTTTTACCGGTTCGCCACCCGAGGGCTGATCGTCGTTCCAACCCTGCGGCGGACGCGGCGGCTTGTTCGACATGATGTCGTTGATCTGCTCGGCGTCGATAGTTTCATACTTCATCAACGCGTCGGCCATGGTGTGCAACTTATCGGTGTTGGCCACCAGAATTTCTTTCGCCCGCTTGTAATTGCGGTCGATGATCAAACGTACTTCAGCATCAATGGTATGCGCGGTTTCTTCGGACACGTTTTTATGTTTCGTGACCGAATGTCCCAGAAACACTTCGCCGTCTTCTTCGCTGTAGGTCAATGGCCCAAGCTTCTCCGACAGACCCCATTTGGTGACCATGTTGCGCGCCAGATCGGTGGTGCGCTGAATGTCGTTGGATGCGCCGGTCGTGACATTTTGCGCACCAAAGATCAGTTCCTCGGCAATACGTCCGCCAAACAGGCTGGAGATCTGGCTTTCCAGACGTTCCTTGCTATAGCTGTAACGATCTTCCAACGGCAGGAACATCGTGACGCCCAACGCGCGGCCACGCGGAATGATCGACACTTTGTACACCGGGTCATGCGCGGGCACCGTGCGACCGACAATCGCGTGCCCCGCTTCGTGGTACGCGGTCAGGCGTTTCTCTTGCTCGTTCATCACCATCGAACGGCGCTCGGCACCCATCATGATTTTGTCTTTGGCACGCTCGAAGTCTTCCATGTCCACCATGCGCTTGTTCCCGCGCGCGGCGAACAATGCGGCTTCATTCACCAAGTTCGCCAGATCAGCGCCGGAAAACCCCGGTGTACCACGCGCGATGATCGACGCTTTAACGTTGTCACCGGCGGGGACTTTGCGCATATGCACTTTCAAAATCTGCTCGCGACCGCGCAAGTCGGGCAAGGGCACGACGACCTGACGATCGAAGCGACCCGGACGCAGCAACGCCGGATCAAGCACGTCGGGGCGATTGGTTGCGGCAATCACAATCACTCCTTCGTTGCCTTCGAAGCCGTCCATTTCTACCAGCAGCTGATTTAACGTCTGCTCGCGCTCGTCGTGCCCGCCACCCAAACCCGCGCCGCGATGCCGACCGACCGCGTCGATTTCGTCGATGAAGATAATACATGGCGCGTGCTTCTTGGCTTGCTCGAACATGTCGCGCACGCGCGAGGCACCTACGCCGACGAACATTTCCACGAAGTCCGAACCTGAGATAGTAAAGAACGGCACCTTGGCTTCACCGGCAATGGCTCTGGCCAACAATGTTTTACCGGTGCCGGGCGGGCCAACCATCAGTACGCCGCGCGGAATCTTGCCGCCCAGTTTTTGGAATTTGCCGGGGTCGCGCAAAAACTCGACCAGTTCGCCGACTTCGTCTTTGGCTTCTTCGACACCGGCCACATCGGCGAAGGTGACACGTACCTGATCTTCGGTCAGCAGCCGCGCGCGGCTTTTGCCGAACGACATGGCGCCGCGTCCGCCGCCGCCGCCCTGCATCTGCCGCATGAAGAACACCCACACGCCGATGAGTAGCAACATCGGGAACCAGGAGATGAACACCTGCATCAAGAAGCTTTGTTGCTCCGGTGGCTTGGCTTCGATGGTGACGCTATTGTTGAGCAGATCACCGACCAGCGAGCGGTTGTCGGTTTCGGGGCTGTAGGTGGTGAAACGTTCACCGCCCTGCATGATGCCGTTGATGGCACGCCCTTCCATCAAAACACGGTCAACTTTTCCGTTTTTGACGTCTTGCATGAAACGGGAATATTCAACCGGTTTTGCGCTGCTGGTGCGGGGTCCAAAACTGTTGAACACCGACACGAGCACAATCGCGATAACGATCCACAAAATGAGGTTCTTCGCTAGGTCGTTCAAGGGCGTCGCCTCTCAAGAATAGTCGTAGGAAAAAATTGAGCGTTAAACTTACTACAGCTTGTAGCCTCTGGCCAGCACATACAATTCGGGCGAACGTGCACGTGAAGCCTTCGGTTTACGGAATACTACTTTGTTGAACGAGGTGCGTAATGCTTTCATGAATTCATCCACTCCGCTGCCCTGAAACAACTTCATTACCAGATCACCTTCGGTACGCAATACCCGATGCGTAAATTCAATTGCCAGTTCAGCCATATACATCGCACGGGGATGATCAATAACATCCGTACCACTCATGTTGGGGGCCATGTCACACAGTATCAAGTCCACTTTGTCTGCGCCGACCAATTCGAGCAGCCGGTCCAACACTTCCTGCTCCCTAAAATCCCCTTGCAGCATCTGTACACCGTTGATGGGTTCCATCAGCAAAATATCCATCGCCACGATGCGTCCGGTTTTGCCCAAAATCTTCGCGGCGTACTGCGACCACCCACCGGGCGCAGCGCCTAAATCCACCACCGATAAACCCGGTTTCAAAAACCGGTCGCGCTCGTTGAGCTCCTGCAATTTGTAGACCGCGCGCGAACGATAACCTTCCTTCTGTGCCCGTTTCACATACGGGTCATCGAAATGTTCTTTTAACCAGCGACTGCTGCTTTTGGTGCGCGCCATGATGAATTATTTACTTCTCAAGTTCGTTGTTAACTAATGATTTCTCGCTGGAAGTTAGCGCTTGTATTTGCACTACCTGGCGGGTTTTGAACATCAGCCAAACTGCGGCGATCACACCATAACAGCCCAGCAGTAAAACCTGCATTGCCGGACTCGCGGCAAGCTTGCCGGTCACCAATACCATCAGAACTCCGACGATGATGATCACGCCAAGCGCCAGTTTCACGACATTGAACGGGCTTGGCGCCACCGCGAAATATTTTCCCGACCGGGTTACACTACGCGCCCTTTTATTCATACGAGTTACGGACACCCAATGACCTTATCGGCAAACGACACCCGCGCGCTACGCGCTGCGGCCCACAAACTCAAACCCATCGTGCTCATCGGCAAAGCCGGTGTCACCGAAGCCGTGCTTACCGAACTCAATATCGCACTCGAGCACCACCAGTTGATTAAAATCAAAGTCCCTGGGGAAGATCGCGAAGCACGTCGCGTGGCGATTGAAGCGGTGGCCGGACAATCGGGTGCGCAGCTCGTGCAGGTGATCGGGCACATCGCGGTGTTGTATCGCAAGGCGCCGCAGGAAACCAAGAAACCGCAGAAGCCTAAGCCTGCGTTGAAGTCGCAGCGCGCGGCACCAGCCCGCAAGCCACCAGCGCGAGTCCGCCCACGCTCGTAAGCAAATAAAGTATCGACGACACGCCGTGCAACATTCCGAAGCGGCGAACTTGCTCGCTACCTTCGACCAAGCCCTGCGCTTTCACGTCTTGAATCATCGGTTGCAGCACGAACAAACCCATCGCTACCAGAATTATCATCGCGACCAGCGTCCATACCCGCCATGAGCGCAACCAGCGTGTGCCGTGGCGTTGAATCGCCAGGATCAGCAGCGCCGTGCCGCACACCAAACCCATGATGGCAACAATCTTGAACATATGCCCGGCCAACTCGCCCGCTATACGTCGGTCTTCCAGAACTTTAAACAACACGGGTGCCGCCAGATATCCAATCGCCCACAACCCACCGACCCAGGCGGTCAATAAAACCCGTTCAGTAGCTTGGACAAAGCGCATGGTCATCTCGTTTCGCGCGCGGCGCGTGCCTGGGAAAACTTTTCACTTCGTTTAAATTAATTCGAGCAAGGGGTCTAGCGCGCGCGCCGGTCGATCTCATCCCGCTCGCGCATGGTTTGCCCGAGGCGTTCGTTAGCAAGCGTCGTGACATCGGGGCTGCAATGCAAGGCGCCGTTGGTAATCTGTCGCCACGCATCCAGACTCTGTTCAAATAATGTCAAGGCCGCATCCCCCCGACCGGAATTGTAGGCGCTCACGGCGCCGTTACGTAGCCGGGCAGCTTCGCTCGCGGCACGCTCGCACTCCTGCACCATATATTTTTCATCGGATTTCACTTCAGGCGTCCGCGCCGCTTTACGCGGCTGCGACTTGCAGCTTGCCGCGCCAAAAACCAACAGCAGCGCAGTGGCGATAACTGTCCAGCGAGATGAGCGTCCATGCATCATGTGATCAAATATACTTCACAGCCAATATTTCGTAGCTTTTTATTCCACCCGGCGCTTTGACTTCGGCGAAGTCGCCTTCTTCCTTGCCGATCAATGCACGTGCAATTGGCGAGGTGATCGAAATCCGGTTGGCTTTGATGTCCGCTTCATCTTCGCCGACGATCTGATAGGTGACTTGCTTACCGGCATCTTCATCGGACAATTCCACGGTCGCGCCAAAGATGACTTTGCCGCTCGCGGTCATCAACGTCACGTCGATGACCTGGGCGTTGGACAGTTTGCCTTCGATGTCGTTAATGCGGCCTTCGATGAAACTCTGTTGCTCGCGCGCCGCATGATATTCGGCATTTTCTTTCAAATCGCCGTGCGCGCGTGCTTCGGCAATCGCCTTGATCACTGCTGGGCGCTTCACGCTTTTTAACTGCTGCAATTCGTCACGCAGTTTTTCGGCGCCACGGCTGGTTAACGGTACCTTGCTCATCCCATCACTTCCTTATGCAGATCCTGTAAACGGTTCACGCTTGAAACATCGTGCGCAGCCATTGCCATGGCAGTCGCCTTGGCGCCCGCGAGCGTGGTGGTGTAAGTAATCTTGTGCCCGAGGGCCTCGCGACGGATCGCCGACGAATCAGCGGTCGCCTGCTTGCCTTCAGTCGTGTTAACAATGAAGTCAATTTGGTCATTTTTCAATAAGTCGACAATGTGCGGACGACCTTCCTGCACCTTGTTGACAATTTCGTGCGGAATTCCCGCCTCGGTCAGCACCCGCGCCGTGCCGCGGGTCGCGACAATTTCAAAACCAATCTCGACGAGTTGTTTGGCCACCGCAGCGACACCTTTTTTATCGGCATTGCGCACGCTGACGAAGGCCCGTCCACCCCGTTTGATTTTTACCCCAGCGGCAAGCTGTGCTTTGAAATAGGCTTCAGCGAAACTGCGGCCCACGCCCATGACTTCGCCGGTGGATTTCATTTCCGGCCCAAGGATGGGATCGACACCCAGAAACTTATTGAACGGAAACACCGCTTCTTTTACCGAGTAATACGATGGAATCACCTCACGTGTCACGCCCTGGCTCTTCAAGCTCTTGCCCGCCATGCAGCGCGCAGCCACTTTGGCCAGCGGTACGCCAGTGGCCTTGGAAACAAACGGCACGGTGCGCGAAGCACGCGGGTTGACTTCCAGCACGTACACCCGCCCGGATTGAATCGCAAACTGGATGTTCATCAGGCCAATCACCTTCAAGCCTTTTGCGAGCTTGACAGTTTGTTCACGCAATTTTTGTTGCAACGCAGGTGACAAATCATAGGGCGGCAGCGAACACGCCGAATCACCGGAATGCACACCGGCCTGTTCGATGTGCTGCATGATGCCACCGATGACGACCTCGTGACCGTCGCACAACGCGTCGACGTCGACTTCAATCGCATCATCAAGAAAGCGATCCAGCAACACCGGCGAATCGTTCGACACACTGACCGCTTCGGTCATGTAGCGACGCAGCTCGTCTTCGTTGTAGACAATTTCCATCGCACGGCCGCCGAGCACATAACTCGGCCGCACCACCAGCGGGTAACCAATATCGGCCGCGCCCTTCACTCCTTCGTCAATGGTGCGCGCGGTGCGATTCGGCGGCTGCAACAGCCCGAGCTTTTCGATCAATTTCTGAAAACGCTCGCGGTCTTCGGCGACATCAATGGCGTCGGGCGAGGTGCCGATGATCGGCGCACCGGCGGCTTCCAGCGCACGCGCCAATTTCAACGGTGTTTGTCCGCCGTATTGCACGATCACGCCCTTGGGTTTTTCCAGGTGCACGATTTCCAGCACGTCTTCCAGCGTCAGCGGTTCGAAATACAGGCGATCCGAAGTGTCGTAATCGGTCGAAACGGTTTCGGGGTTGCAATTCACCATGATGGTTTCGTAGCCGTCTTCGCGCAGCGCGAACGCGGCATGCACGCAGCAATAATCGAACTCAATACCCTGCCCGATGCGATTCGGCCCACCACCCAGCACGACAATTTTGTCGCGCGTGGTCGGTTGCGCTTCGCACTCTTCTTCGTAGGTGGAATACATGTATGCGGTGGATGCTTTAAATTCAGCAGCACAGGAATCCACGCGCTTGTACACCGGGCGCACGTTGAGGTCATGGCGACGGGTGCGCACGTCCTGTTCCTTGACATTTAGCAGCGTCGCCAAGCGCCGGTCGGAAAAGCCTTTTCTCTTCAGGCCGCGCAAGCTGCGCGCGTCCAGTTGCTCCAACTTGCGGCGGCGAATTTCCTCTTCGCTTTGCACAATGTCTTGCACCTGCACCAGGAACCACGGATCAATGCGCGTGAGTTCGTAAGCTGCGTCGAGCGTCATGCCGCTGCGAAACGCGTCCGCCAAAAAGAAAATTCGCTCGGGACCCGGCTCGCGTAATTCCTTGCGGATTTTGTCGAGCGCATCGTCGGCGTTCAAATTTACTTTCTCATTGAAGCCGTCGACGCCGATTTCCAGACCGCGCAGCGCTTTCTGCAGCGACTCCTGGAAGGTGCGGCCGATGGCCATCACCTCGCCCACCGATTTCATCTGCGTGGTGAGGCGCGCATCGGCGCGCGGAAATTTCTCGAACGCGAAGCGCGGAATTTTCGTGACCACGTAGTCAATGGTCGGCTCGAACGACGCGGGAGTGGCGCCGCCGGTGATGTCGTTCTTCAACTCGTCCAGCGTGTAACCCACGGCGAGCTTGGCGGCAACTTTTGCAATCGGAAAGCCAGTGGCTTTGGATGCGAGCGCCGACGAACGCGAGACGCGCGGATTCATCTCGATCACCACCATGCGCCCGTCTTTCGGATTGATGCCGAATTGCACGTTGGAGCCGCCGGTATCCACGCCGATTTCGCGCAGCACCAGCAGCGACGCGTCGCGCAGGATTTAGTATTCCTTGTCGGTCAAGGTTTGCGCGGGCGCTACGGTAATCGAGTCGCCGGTGTGCACGCCCATCGGGTCGAAGTTTTCAATCGAGCACACGATGATGCAATTGTCCTTGCGGTCGCGCACCACCTCCATCTCGAATTCTTTCCAGCCGCTGAGGCACTCTTCGACCAGCACTTCGCTAGTCGGCGAAAGGTCAAGACCGCGCTCCACGATCTCCGCGAATTCTTCTTTGTTGTAAGCAATGCCACCGCCGCTGCCGCCCATCGTGAACGACGGGCGAATCACCGTCGGGAAGCCGATCTGCGCCTGCACTTGCACCGCTTCTTCCATCGAGTGCGCGACCGCCGAGCGCGGCACATCCAGCCCGATGCTGCGCATGGCGCGGCGGAACAGCTCGCGGTCTTCGGCCTTGTCGATGGCTTCGCGCGATGCGCCGATCAACTCGACTTTATATTTTTCCAGCACGCCTTCACGCGCCAGATCAAGCGCGGTATTGAGCGCGGTTTGTCCGCCCATGGTCGGCAGCAACGCGTCGGGGCGTTCGCGCTCGATGATGCGTTCCAGCGTCTGCCAGGTGATCGGCTCGATGTAAGTCGCGTCCGCCATGCCGGGATCGGTCATGATGGTGGCGGGATTCGAGTTCACCAAAATTATGCGATAGCCTTCTTCCTTGAGCGCTTTGCAGGCCTGCGCGCCGGAATATTCGAACTCGCACGCCTGGCCGATGATGATGGGCCCGGCGCCGATGATCATGACGCTTTTTATGTCGGTACGTTTAGGCATGGTGATTCTTGATTTCTTTTAAGAAGCAATCGAACAGCGAACCGATATCGTGCGGTCCAGGACTCGCCTCAGGATGACCCTGAAAACTGAACGCCGGTTGATCCAGGCGCCGCACCCCTTGCAGCGAACCGTCGAACAACGAACGATGCGTCGCGATTAAATTCTTCGGCAAGGTGGCTTCGTCGACCGCGAAGCCGTGGTTCTGGCTGGTGATCATCACCCGCTTGGTCACCAGGTCTTGCACCGGATGATTCGCACCGTGATGGCCGAATTTCATTTTAATGGTTTTGGCGCCGCTGGCTAATGACAACAACTGGTACCCAAGGCAAATACCAAATACCGGGGTGCCGGTATCGACAATATCGCGAATCGCATTGATCGCGTAGCTGCATGGCTCCGGATCGCCTGGACCATTCGACAGGAACACGCCGTGTGGTTTCAGCGCGAGCGCATCGCGGGCGGAAGTTTGCGCCGGCACCACGGTGACGCGGCAACCGCGATCCACCAGCATGCGCAGGATATTGCGCTTCACGCCGTAATCAAATGCCACGACGTGGTACCGTAAATCGTCGGCGGCGGGCTTTTTGTGGCCGGTTTCTAAATCCCAACTGCCCTCGGTCCATTCATAATTCTTAGTGACACTGACCACCTTCGCCAGATCCATGCCCTTGAGCCCAGGGAACGAACGCGCTGCGTCCAACGCGCGGCGCTCGTCGATGCTCCCGTCGCCCGCCATGATGCAACCGTTCTGCGAACCCTTGTCGCGCAAAATGCGCGTGAGGCGACGCGTGTCGATATTGGCAATCGCCACGGTTTTGTTATCGCGCAAATACTGGTCAAGATTTTTCTGCTTGCGCCAGTTATAGGCCAGCAGCGGCAAATCGCGAATCACCAAACCTGCAGCTTGCACCCCGAGAGATTCTTCATCTTCATCGTTGGTGCCGGTGTTGCCGATGTGCGGATAGGTCAGCGTGACAATCTGTTTGGTGTACGAGGGGTCGGTCAGAATTTCCTGGTAGCCGGTCATCGCAGTATTGAAAACGACTTCGCCCACCGTCTGGCCGTCCACACCAATGGACTCGCCCCAGAACACACTCCCGTCTTCCAGCGCTAAAAGAGCCGGTTTGCGCAACGCCTTCTCCTTAACTTTGCATACAGAGCATACAAAAACGGGATGGTCTCGTGTGTACGAAAGACGCATCCCGATGGTGGGGTCATGAACACCTCATGCGAACCCGAATGATGACCTCAGCGTGTTCGAAACATGACGACGCGAGAGGTTCAGAAAACGGCGCCATTCTACTGTATGGCATTCAACAGTGTCTATGCGTGAGGAGACGGTGTGGGGTTTTTCTTCGAGGATGTGTCGCAGGCGGTGGTCGTAACATTCCATTGCTTGCCCGATGGGGTTTCTGAGTTTCGGTGTAAATCCTACCAAGCAGGATGGATTGGCTGCGCAGCAGCGTAATCCGTCAACACCTGCCCCCGGCGCCTGCAACACTATCGAGTGAAAGCTTTTCCCTCTCACTGAAGACGCTTTTTAAGTTAGCCAGCAAATGGCGGAATACGCTACGCTATTCCGTCATACGGGTTACAAACGCGACGCGCTGATTATGCGAGTTACCTCAAATCAGGCGGCCTTGAAGATGCTGACGATCAATACCACAAGAAAGCAAAATCCTTTTGGGCTGCCTATTGCGCATTGCGCACATCCACAG
>JANMQQ010000473.1:0-26978 GCA_031370545.1 Gammaproteobacteria bacterium | reverse complement strand
CACCATTGATTCCGTCGCGCGCCTGTGCGACAGCACCGGCTGCCCGATGCGTAATGCATTTTGGAACGGCGTCAGAATCGCTCTGGGCGCCGGGTACGCAATTGACGACGTGGTGGGTCATGAATTAACCCACGCGATCGTAGACTACACATCGAATCTTCAATATCTCAACGAATCAGGCGCACTCAACGAGTCATATGCTGACATTTTTGGCGAAACCATCGACTTGTGGAACGGCAAGGGCAACGACACAGCGGCGATGCGGTGGCTGATTGGCGAAGACCTGCCTGGCGCTACGCTTGGCAGAGGGATCCGCGATCTGATGACTCCCGGTAAATTCAGCGATCCGGCGCGAGTAAAAGATCCACTCTATTATTGCCTCACAGGTGACAACGGCGGCGTGCATATTAATAGCGGAGTTCCTAATCACGCTTTTGCATTGATGACGGACGGCGGAACCTACAACGGCTACACGGTGGCAGGTATTGGCATTACCAAGTCGGCTAAAATTCAATACCGCACGATGTCGCGTTATCTCACCACCACCAGCAAGTTTATCGACAATTATAATTTCCTGATTCAAGCATGCAGTGACCTCATCGGAACCAGCGGCATCACGCACGATGATTGCGCGCAGGTGAAGCTCGCCTTGTCGGCGGTCGAAATGAGCACACCGCCGTGCTCGACCGTGAACCCACCGGCGAAGCCTCCGCTCGCACCCGCCCCGGTGCCAGGTGTGCTCAATCAATGTCCAGCCGGACAGATTGCGCAAAACCTGTTCGCTGACAACCTCGAAAATACCACCTCGGGTAATTGGGTTGTGGCTACTGCATCCGGCGCAAGTCATTGGCTGGGCGGGGCTGGGAACCCGACAATTTATTTCGCCGGTAACGGCGTGGGCGGATCGATTGCATTCCAGGGGACCAGCATCGCAAGCGCGGCGGACTCATCGGTGCAGATGAAAAGCAGCTATGCGCTGCCTTCGAACGCGTTGCTGCAATTCGATAGTCGCTACGATTTTGAAACCGGCTTTGACGGCGGTGTCATCGAATACAGTACCGACAGTGGATCAACCTGGATTGACGCCGGTGCGTTGATTAGCGCAGGTCGCAACTACGACGGCGGCTTGGTGAATGGTGTCAACAACCCACTGGGTGGGCGCGCCGCGTTCACCGGACATACCGGGCAATATGTGTCAAGCCAGCTCGATCTGGCCAGCCTCGCGGGTGGCACAGTTCGGTTTCGGTTTCGCATGGGCACTGACAAGACGGTCGCATCACCGGGTTGGGCGGTTGATAACATCGCCCTGTACACGTGCGTGTCTTCAACTCCGGGAGTCATTGTGGCAGCAGCTGCCGGTTTACAAACTACCGAAGCGGGCGGCTTCGCAACATTCACGATCAGGTTAGGTAGTCCGCCGGGCGCGGACGTGACAATTAACCTCACCTCCAGCAACCCCGGTGAAGCCACCGTAGCGCCATCTTCGGTGACATTTTCTGCGAGCAACTGGAACACTGCGCAAACCATCAGGGTGACGGGTGTTGACGATAGCGTGGACGACGATGATGTCGCTTATTCCACAGTCACTTCCAACAGCATCAGCGCGGACAGCAATTACAACAACATGTCGGTATCCGATGTGCCGGGAGTCAACATTGACAACGACACTGCGGCCGTCACGCTGAATTCAACGAGCGGGTTAACCACCACCGAAGCCGGTGGAACGGCAAGTTATAGCGTTGTTTTGGCCAGCCAGCCGACGGCCAATGTTATGTTAACCATGCTAAGTGATAAAACTGCCGAGGGGACGGTGACGCCTGCCACCCTCACATTCACCGCCGCCAATTGGAGTAGCGCGCGCACCGTCACCGTAACCGGTGTTGATGACAACATCATGGATGGGAATGTTGTCTACCGCATCAGCACCACGATCAGCAGCACGGATATCAAATACAGCGCGTTAAGTGTGCCGCCAGTGAATGTAACCAATCTTGACAACGACGTGGCAGGCATCACTGTCACGCCAACCTCGGGATTGGTCACCAGCGAAGCGGGTGGTACAGCTTCGTTTTCCATGCGTCTGGACAGTCAGCCCACTGCAAATGTCGTGATCTGGCTCGCCTCGAGCAAAATTAGCGAAGGTACCTTGGCTCCGGCATCGTTTACGTTTACCACTTCCAACTGGAACATATTTCAAACCGCAACGATCACTGGCGTCGATGATGTCGTTGCCGACGGCAACGTTGCCTACACCATTGTCACTGCCGCTGCAGTGAGCGCTGATGCAAACTATTCTGGTCGAACAGTAGCCGATGTGGCCGTGACCAATAACGATAACGATCAAGCTAATATTCTTGTCAGCAGCGCGACCGGCCTGGTGACCAGTGAGTCCGGTACACGCGCGACATTTTCGCTGGTGTTGACAACGTCGCCCACCAGCGATGTCAGCGTCGCCGTCCGCAGCAGCAACGTAACCGAGGGCATCGTGGATCGCTCGCAAGTTACTTTTACCGCAGCAAATTGGAATCAGCCTCAAGTGATTACGGTCACGGGTGTAGATGATGCTTTGGTCGACGGGGAGGTTGGCTACACTATTGTTACTGAGGCTGCCATTAGCAGTGATGCAAAATACAATGGGATTAATTCCACCGATGTGCAGGTGCTCAATCGTGACAATGATGCTGCAAGCATAAATCTCAGCGACATTTCGAATCTGGAAACTACGGAATCTGGCGGTGTGGCACGATTTAAAGTCGTATTGTCGAATCCGCCCAACGCTGGTGTCAGTGTGGCGATTACGTCGTCCAATACCAATGAAGGTAAGGTGTCTCCCACCGTGTTGGTGTTTACCTCTAGCAACTGGAATATCGTGCAGAGCGTGACAATTTCCGGGGTTGATGACTCAACTGTCGATGGCGATGTGCCCTACAGCATCAGCCTCGATCCATCCGCCAGTCTTGACAATAATTTTCGAATTTTAAAAGCTCAAACTGTAGAGGTTATCAATCGCGACAATGACATTCCGGTCGTTGAGCCACCTGGCGCAGGCGATGGCTTGGTCATCACGGCGGGCAACAATCTTGCGACCACGGAGAGCGGAGGAAAGGTGACGTTCACTATTCAACTTGCGCGTCGGCCGGGCGCGTCGGTGTTAGTGTCACTGCGCAGTTCAAATTCAGCGGAAGGGGTCGTAAAGCCTGCCAGCCTGACGTTTGATGCTGCGAACTGGAACTCGGCGCAGACTGTGACCGTAACCGGCGTGGACGATACCGCCACCGATGGCGCGGTCGCATACAGGGTGTTGATCAGCGCACCACGCTCCGATGACACGTCGTTTGCATCAACTCCTGTCCACGAAGTTTCCCTAGTCAATCAGGACAACGAACAAAAAGTCACGACCGGCGCATTCGGCCCGCTGTTTTTGTTTGCACTCTACGCAATCCGCGTCGCCTTGCGACGCGCCAAGCAACGCCGATCAGTTTTGTGCCGCAGTTAATTCCTTGCCGTAAGTAAACGCAACACTGCTCAACTCGATGCCGCGGTCGTCCACCAGCACTGCACGCCACACGCCCTGCATGTGGGTAGGAATCTGCTTGCTGGATGAGCCGGTCCAGTTTTTTCTGCGGGTTGAAAACGGAATTTGTGCCACAGCTTTACCTTTATATTCCCAGCGATGCGTAAAGCGTCGGCTCGCGACATCTTGTACTTCAGTGAAAAAATAAAACCGTTTGGTCACGTCCGACACCGGCAGCCCGCCGCTCGACTCCCGCAAAGGTTGACCTTTACGCAGGCTGTCGGTCAGCACCGCGCGCAGCACGTGATTGGTTGGGTTCGGCGAAGGTGTGGAAATGTGCGCGACCGGCTCCGGGATGACGATGGTCGCTTGCGATGGAGTGGTAATTTCTCCGACCGCAGGCACAGCAACTTCTACTGAGGGCACAGCCAGCGACTCGATCAAAGTACTTTTCATCACGCTGCGGATGGCGATGATGGCTGCGATGATTATGAGCAGTGCCACCGTCACGCGTCCCCAGTGGAGCGTCGTCTCCTCAACCGGCGCGTCAATCAATGGCGCAGCGCCATCGAAGCGAATGCGAATTTTTAAGGATGAAGCAGAGGGTGTCGATTCAGTCATGCACGCGAACGCAGACGCTTTTTTTAGCGGCCTGACTGTAGCGGATTTTTGCAAGTGGCTCCACGTATTTCTGGTTGCCAATCAAGCAGGTGGTCCGACGAGCTGAGGAATCACCTGTCGTCGCCGAGTGGAATGCGGCGTAACGCAATGATGGTGATCGGCTTGCGCAGTGTGACGGTCGGCACAAACCCAGCGCAATACGTGCAGATTTTGCGATATTTAACACAATTTTCACATCGCCCGTTCCACCCCCGCCCGAAGCTACCGATACCTAGACCATCGCAAGGCGCGCATTCGAGCGCGATGTGCCTGAAGTCGAGCGTGAAGATCATGAATAATTATGTTGTCCGCGTGTTGGGCCTACCGGAGCACGAACGGGTCATCCTTAAACTGATATTTTCAATATCAGAAAAATCCAAACTGCGCAGAAATATCTATACGTTAGCCGCTGATCTTTACGAACCGGCCGACGTGGTAATTCGTGATGTGCGTTATGCACCGACGCCCGCGCTGGATGTCAGGCGCGAGCTGCTGGTCATTGATGTTCCAACCCGCATCGACACACCGGTCATTTTGCGTCCGTTGATCGCCACCCGTGTGTTAGCGGTGCTCGACGACGTGTTCGCTGCCGCCGTGGTTGCTCCCGCAATTGTTGCGGAGCTTCAATCGAATTCATCGGTGGTGCTGCCGTTTGCTGCGGCTCAACACGCCGTCGCTGATACCGCCATTGCAGCGTCCGAAGCTCACGAGTCGCCAGTTGATGATGATGTGTCGGGGATACCCGCATCGCAAGGTGCCGAAGTTGCGGCCGTCGTGGATGAAATCCTGTTGAGTACTCCAACCGAGGCGCCGCAGGTTGACCTATTCGCGTCGCCCGATGAAGCATCTGACAGCGCTGAAACCATGCCACTGGTGGTTCGCTCCAAACCTCGCGTTCTGGTCGTGGATGACAACCCATCGGTCTGCAAGCAACTCGAAATCGAATTACTGCAATTTGATGTCGAGGTTGACTACGTTCCAAGCGCGCGCAAAGCCATCGAGATGGTCGGCAAATATCGCTACCAGATCGCGTTTCTGGATGTCGTTTTGCCCGACTGGGATGGTTATCAAATTTGCAAACACATCAAATCAAAAGCGCCCGACACCATCGTGGTGATGTTGTCCGACAAGGCCACCGCCAGCGACAAATTGCGTGGCGCACTGGTCGGTTGCGATGCCTATCTAACCAAGCCGGTCAGTCGTCAGACGTTTCAGGCGACCGTGAAAAGCCATCTTGTGCTGGCCGCGAACACACAAGCATTGGGTGCATAACGGCGTGTCAAACAATGAAAAAAAATCTGCGCAAATCATCGCCATCAACTCGCGCAAAGTGCGCGCTACGGAAGGCGCCCATGAGACGCGTAAGCCCATTCGCTATGCCTATCGCATTGCCGGGTATGGGTTCCTGCTGGGCGAGGGCGTTCTCAGTGAAGTGGTGATTGCGCCAACGCTTTCGCCGGTGCCACGCTCACCCGAGTGGTTGCTTGGCTTGACTAATGTGCGTGGAACCATCGTGCCGGTATTTGACTTATGGCGCTTCGTGCGCACGCAGTTGCCCCAGCGCGCCACAGGCACGGTTCTGGTGCTTGATCTGGACACGGCTGCGGTCGGCCTGATGATTGACGAGCTACCCAAGTTGGTCCCGTTTGACAGTCAGCCTGCACACACATTGCCGGCTGCGCCTGCGTTGCAACCGTTCCTCGGACGTGGGTTGCAGGCATTGGGTTGTGAATGGTGGGAGTTCGATCACAAAAGATTTCTTGCGCGCCTGTCGGCAGTCGACTCGCGCTAGCAGCGAATATCGGGAGAATGAGATGTTCCATCGCTTACCTATCGCACCGCGCCTGATCCTGCTGCTGTCGGTATTGACATTAACGCTGGTCGCCGTAGGTGTGACCACGGTGATTGGATTAAGAACCGCTGCCGACACGGCCACCCAGTTGTATAAAAATGCAAACGAGCAGGTTGCGCTTAACGAATTGAACGAAGCGCTGCATACGGATTTGCTCACCACGATCAACGACGCCAGCAGCGGGCGCCTCACCTGGGATCAGGCGCAGATGGATGTGGCTGCAATGCAAAATTTGTTCATCGGCTTGTGGGAGGAATATCTGGCCGACAAGACACCGCAGGAAATCACCGCGTTGCGCGATTCGTTGGCCAAGCATTACGAGTTTCTGATGTCGACATTTTCAGATCTTGAAAATATTTTTGTCGAGCAGGACAAAGCGCGGCTGGAAAATTATCAGGACGAGCAGCTTAGGCGTTTGGTTGCACCGTTCATTGCGGAGTTAAATGACCGGATTGCGCAGCAGCAGTTGCAAGCCGAGGCCATCGCCCGGCAGGGAGCCTCGAGCAACTGGGCCTACATATTCGGCGTCGTCACTGCCATTCTGCTCGGCATGGTTGTGACCGGCGCGCTGGGCGCCTCGCTGCATCAATCGCTGGCCCGTGACATTGATGCGCCCGCGCCGCTGCGGGTGCCGGACCCGCAAGCGACACGAAGCGCCCACGATGCGATGTCAGCGTTGCTGCACGCGGTGTCGGCACTTAACGGGCGTGATTTGACTTTAAAGATTGCAGTGACGGATGACGCCGCGACTCCGGTCGCCGACGCTCTGAATCAGGTCACCGATGAAACGGCGCAGGTCTTGATTGATGTACGTCGCATCGCCGAATATCTGGCCAAGGCATCGGTCATGGTCAGAACGCAATCGGACGTCATCATGGCGGCTGCCGCAGATGAACAAAACGAAATTGACGAAACCGCACTGGTACTCAACCGCGCAACCGAGCTGTTCGCACGCTCTGCCCAGTTGGCGCAGGTGTGTGACCCGGCGGCAGAAGCCGCTAACCATGCCATTCACGCGGCGCAGCAAGCCATCGCCGATACGGTGGCAGGCATCAACGCGATGGGGCGCGCTATTCATGAATCCCAACAGCCCATCCAACGTCTGGGTGAACATTCACATGACCTCGCGCGTGTAATCACCGTGATCCACCACACGGCCGAACGGGCACACATTTGCGCGCTAAACGCGAGCCTGCGCGCGGCTGCGGCGGGTGAGGCTGGACAAGGTTTTGCGGTGGTGGCCGACGCAGTGCTGCGTCTGGCCGAACAGGCACGTGAAGCGACTCAGGCGGCTTCCGTTCTGGCTGCGAATATTCAGGCGGATGCCGATGACGCGATGTTGACAATTAACAACTCCAAGGCGCACGTGGCGGTTGGAACCCGCATTGCGGAACGTGCAAGTCAGCGCTTGGCGAACACCGGAAACCGCACTGCGGTGCTGATCGAGGCAGTGCGGAACATGGTCGCCGGCCACGCCGGGTCGATCACGTTGAGCGGTGAATTGCAGGAGCGCGCACAAGGTATGCAAGCCTGCGCACGCAAAACCCGTGAGCAGATGCAGGAACAAACGCAACATACCAAGCGTTTGGTGCAGTATTCCAAGGGACTGGTGTCTGCGGTGCAGGTCTTTACACTTCCACGCGATGACGAAGAAACTGCATCGGTTCCCTTAAAACGGCGAGCTCTCTAAGTGGCAGGCACTCACATGCAAACACCCTTGGACAAGATCATTCACGAGCTGACCGAGCTTGCGACCGATCTATATGAGTTTTTGCTGCGCACCGAAACTTCACCCGAGCGTCCGGGCTGGAACCAGCAACTTGAACAGTACATCAAGAGAACCTTGTTGATCCGTTTGCTGGCCGGGCAGGGTGACCGCGTTGGCTTACACGATGCCTGCATGCTTCAGCAGGAATATTTAAGCGCCCTGATGGCGCACGGCGTGGTACCGACTGCGCACGAATGGGATCGCCTGGAACGTTGGCCGTTGCTGTTGTTGCCCTGCCTGGCCACACCGGTGATGGAAGATGCGATTGATGAGGTGGTGACGTTTTTGCGCAACGCAACTTGCGGCACGCCGCTCAATGAACATGATGCACACATGCTGCGTAAAAATTTGTTATCTCCGGTACGTGCACCGCGCGCCGCTGAAAATAACGTCGTCACATTACCGGTGTCGCGCGGGCTTCCGGCGCAACCCAGTCAGGCAGTTGCGGAAACGGCCGTGCGTTATCTTCTGCAACACGAGCTGCTCGATACCTTGACGGAATATCTGGCCGTCGCTGAATTGCCCACCGTCGGCCCAGTTGAACATGCTCAGGCACTTCAATTGTGTGCTGATCGCATTCAGTTGCTGGGAATCTCAGCGGCAGGCTCGGAGCTGATCGGGCTGATGGATTGCTGCCTGTTATGTCATGACGCCTTGATCAAACGTCTGAATGCGCACAGTCACCTGAGTCCAAAAGGCCGCGAGCAATTAAAAATCTGGTCGGGTTTGGTGGCAGGTTATCTGGACGCCCCGGACAGCGCTGAAACGGTTGACTCGTTATTGACACTTTATGAGCGGGGAGATTTCATTCCCGCGATGCTTTCGAGTGAGTACGCCCGCTTGCGCGAGTGCTTGTTATTAGACACCCACCGGCAGGCTCCCCCCCGTATTGAAATCAAGGCGCTGCCTGAGCGCAGATCGCCGCCACGTCAGGAATTACCGGGAGAAATATCCGCGCGGAAAAAAGAATCGGCGCCGATCGTGACTAAAACACCGCAAGCCAGCAAGCCGAATACTGCGATGCGGCGGGTGTCCGCCGCTAGCATCGACGATCTGCTGCGCCTGACGGGTGAATCGGTTGCCATGACCCACCAGTTACAGAATCAACTCAGTCTGACCCTACAACAGTCAAAAGCCGGTTCCGCGCACTACACCGCATTGCAGAACTTGCTGGTGAAACTCGCGCAGCAGGTGGACGCGGAGCCGGAAAATAGCAACGGGCTGCGCGAGGTCACCCAGCGCATCATGGAGGCCGTCACACATGCGCAGGGTGCTTTGCAAGCGATGAGTGACCAACTGGGGCTGCTCGCGGATTTGACTCCAGCGTTGGCTCGCATCAGTAAAGACAGCCGTGACTGCGCGCTGCAGACACGCAAGGTGCCGGTGAGCAAAGTCGCTGCGCGGTTGCAGCGCAGCGTGCGTGAAGCGAGCCGCATGAGTGGCAAACGCGTGGCCTTGACGATCAGCGGTGCCGATCTTCTACTGGACGGGTACATGCTCGACAATTTAACGAATTCATTAATGCAACTGCTGCGCAACGCGATTGAACACGGTATCGAGCCCGCCGAATTACGTCGCGCCTGCGGCAAGTCAGAAACCGGCAACATTGACGTTTGCTTTGTACATGATGCTGATCATCTGGTGGTGCGTTGCCGTGACGACGGAGCCGGGCTTGACTATTCACGCATTCGACAGATAGCCCGACAACAAGGCGTGATGGCGGCCGGAAAGGAATTCACCGAAGCGGAATTAATTCACGCGATTCTGTCGCCTGGATTCATGACCCGTAACGCAACAGATTCGACCATCGGGAATAGCCTCGGCGCCATATCGAAATGCATCGCGGATATGAAAGGGTCACTGAATATTTCGTCGTCGGCGCGGCAGGGGTGTGTGGTTGAATTACGCGTGCCGCTGGCTTTGGTATCCCTGCACGCGTTGTTGGTGCGGTCGCGATCCCAGGTATTGACAATTTCAAGTCGAAGCGTCGAACGGATTGTGGGTATCGGCGAGGGGCAGGTGCTTCTTGACGGAGATCGTTTGCAATACCGCATCGACGACAACATCTACGCTGCCTACGAAATCGAAGCGCTACTTCATCTACCGATGGAGTACAGCGCGATGAACAATATTGATCGCCAGGCATTGTTGGTCCGTGATGTCACCGGCCATGTACGTGCCGTGCTGGTGGAGCAGGTGCTGGCGAGCCATGATGTCTCGCTTAGACCCCTTGGACCTTACCTGCCACCGATCCTGGGTATCGAAGGTGCGACTATTCTCGACAATGGCTGCGTGGCAGTGGTGATTGATTTGCCCGGGCTGCTACAAACTGCGCAGCCCGACCAGGCCGTGCCCGCTCCCCTGATTGAATCTTAAGCAGTGACAAGGCTGATATGAATCTACGCCGTCTAGCATTGGTCTCGATATTGACATTATGTGCAAATCCAGTGTCGGCGACTGAGATCTATACGTTTGCCGTCGTCCCGCAGGCTGCGGCGCTTCGAACTGCAAAAGACTGGACCCCAATTATTAAATACCTGGAAAGCCGCACCGGCCTGAAATTCCGCTTTGCGACCACACGCAATGCTGTGCTGTTTTCGCAGCGACTGGCCGAGCAAAAATACGACTTCGTTTACATGAATCCCACCGACTACGTTAAATATCAAGGTCAGGATCGTTACAACGCCATTGCGCGTGCACGCAATCTGAAACTCAAAGGCATCATCGTGGTTCGCAACGACAGTTCCATCGAAAAACTGGACGAGCTGAACGGCAAAAGCGTCGCGGTACCGGCCAACGTATTTGCGGCGGATACGCTGGCACGCGCCGCGCTGCGCGACAGCGGAATCGCTGCCACCGTCGCGCCGATGGCGGGAGATGACGCGGTGTATCGCGCCGTTGCGCAAGGTGATTACGCCGCAGGCAGCGGTACGCTGCGAACGCTTAACAATACCGCTGCGCAGTTTCGCGATCAGCTGCGCGTCGTGTGGACGTCAGAAGGTTACACATCACAGGCATTCGCCGCGCACGCACGCGTGCCCAAAGACGTGGTGCAGGCGGTGCAAGAAGCGTTGATCGACCTGGATCAGGACCCCATTGCCAAAAAATATCTGAAGATCATCGCGCCAGACGGTCTGGACTATGCGCGTGATGTGGATTGGGACGATACGCGCAAGCTTGATATTTAAACCCGGTTCAGTCGTCACCGTGTGCGCATTGAGCATTGCTACAGTTAGCGCAGGATCGGCCGTTAAGTTTCCCTAACCGCCTTTTCAATTGTGCGGCATGAAACCACCAAGGATTACGCCATGACCCGGCACTTAAATGCACTATACGCGGTTGCCCGTTGTAAACAAAAAATCGCCTTTTTCGTCGTAATTTCGCTGCTAGGCTGGCATTGCAACGCTGCGCCGGTGGCGGAGCTGCCGACCTTGATACTGAACTCTGCCAGCGCACCGCCGTTCGCCACCGAGGCTAACGACGGGTTTCTCGACATTGTTATCGGTGAAGCGTTTCGACGCGCGGGATTGCGTTTTAAAATTGTCCGCCTATCGGCAGAACGCGGATTGAAGAATGCCAATGACGGCCTGGAAGATGGGGAACTGGCGCGCATCGGCGGCATGGAAAAAATGTATCCAAACCTGGTTCCGGTCCCCGGCAAAGTGGTGGATTATCATTTCGTCGCATTTACCCGCCAAGCCAATTTAACTAAAGCAAGCTGGGACTCCTTAGAGCCCTTATCGGTAGGGCATCTGCGTGGCTGGAAAATTTACGAACGCAGCCTCAAACCTGGCACCCGCATTACGGTGGTGGACACGCCTGAGCAACTGTTCAGCATCCTCGACAAAAATCGTATCGACGTGGCGTTGTACGAACGCTCGTTGGGCTTGGCTTTAATTAAGGCGATGGGGATCAAAAATATCCACGTGGTCGAACCCGCGCTGACCGAGCTTGAGATGTTTATCTATTTACATAAAAAGCATGCCGATAAAGTGCCCGCCATTGCCGCCGCGTTGCACGACCTGAAAGCTGAAGGATTCTATGCCCGCACCTGCGTGGCGATATTCACACCGCTAGGAATCCCCACCGATCAATGCATGACCAAGTAATGCTTGCGACCGGCTAACGATCAAGACCTGATCCCTGCTGTCGTAAGTTCAAGGGAATTTTGAATGGTGCCGTTCGCCACCCGCATTAAAGATCTTGCCAAACGTGGCATCGGACGCCGCTTGGCGGTTTATATTTTGGCATTCAGTTCTGTCGTGACTTTGCTTTCCACTGCGCTGCAATTGTCGCTGGAATATCAGCGCGATGTTTTTGACATTGAAACGCGCCTGGCGCAAATCCGGGTGAGTTACGCCAACAGCCTTGCGAACAGTCTGTGGGTGGACAGCAAGAACGATGTGCAGCTTCAGCTGGATGGAATATTTCGTCTGCCCGACATGCAATATCTTGAAGTCGTGGCGGAAGACCAGACGGTGTATGGAAAAATCGGCGTAAACCAGACCGAGCAAATCATCAGTCGTGAATTCCCGCTTTATTTCACCCACCGCGATCAGCAAGTGTATCTGGGCAAGCTCATCGTCGTGGCCAATCTCGAAGGGATTTATCAGCGTTTGATGGATAAAGTGCTGGTGATCCTGGTCACGCAAACGGTCAAGACCTTCCTGGTTTCGCTCTTTATCCTGTTTTTGTTTCAGGTCTTGGTCGGCCGATATTTAAAAAAAATTTCCACATGGTCAGAGTCATTGCATGCCGAGCAAATGGCGCAGCCGCTTGAGCTCAACCGCAAACAAACCATCCACACCATCGACGATGAGCTCAGCCAGGTCGCGACCGCGATTAACGATATGCAAATGCGCTTGGTGGTATCGCATAAGGAGCTGGAAGAGCGCGTCACGGATCGTACCCAGCAACTGGTCACGTTAAACGCCACCCTGTCACAGCAGTCCGAACGGCTTCGGGCTCTCTATGAAACCACGTCCAAAGCGGGCCTTTCTTTGGAAGATCAAATTAATGCCATGCTCAGGCACGGATGCCGGTTCTTGGGCATGGAAATGGGGCGCGTGTGCCATATCAATACCGTTGACCAGACCAATATTTGTATCTTCGTTCACTGCGAACCGGGGCTGGACGTAAAGCCTGGCACGCGCGTAAAACTGGTAGATTCATTTTGTAGCGTTGCGGTAAACAACGACGAACCCACTGCTATTTCGCACGTCGCTCAATCCGAGTATCGCACTTCTCGCTGTTATGAGTTTTCTCAACTGGAAGCCTATATCGCAGTGCAGATTCGAATCCGTGGTGAAGTATTTGGTACGGTGAACTTCGCCAGCCGCACGCCACGCAGCGTACCGTTCGGTGCGCGTGATTATGATTTATTGAAGTTGATTGGCAGTTGGATCGGCGTGACTCTGGAACGCCAGTTCGTACAACGAGAGCTCAGCGTGGCCAAAGAATCGGCCGAGGCTGCAAATGTTGCGAAGAGTGCATTTCTGGCCAATATGAGCCATGAAATACGTACGCCGTTGACTGCGATCATTGGTTACGCCGATATCTCCTTGCAATCCGACCAGTCGACGCAAGAGCGTATTCACGCCATCAAAACCATTCACCGCAGCGGCACGCATTTGTTGCGCATCATCAACGACGTGCTCGATCTGTCGAAGATCGAAGCCAGGAAATTTGAAGTTGATACGTCACGCTGCTCGTTGTTTGAATTGATGGACGACGTGGCCGCGCTAACGCAAATGAAAGCTGCCGAAAAGGGATTGGCGTTCGTAGTGAATTATCACTACCCGGTACCTACGCATATTGAAACAGACTCGGTGCGGCTGAAGCAGATCATGATTAACTTATGTGGCAATGCCATCAAATTTACCGAGCAAGGCCAGGTGCATGTCAACGTCGGCTACGACCGTGTGAATAGCTTGTTGACCATGGAAGTATCCGACAGCGGCATCGGGCTTACGCCGGATGAAATGAGCCGCTTATTTCAGGAATTTCAGCAAGCCGACGCGCAAATTCATCGTAAATACGGCGGTACCGGTTTGGGGCTGGCATTATCTCAACACCTGGCTACTTTGCTCGGCGGAAAAATTACCGCCGTCAGCAAGAAGGGCGTGGGTAGTACGTTTCGTTTAGCTATCGCGCAGCAGGTCGAGCGGGACGGGTTAACCGATGGTCAGGAGCGTGCGCCGCACGTCTCTGAGATGTCTGCACCTTTGATATCCGTAACGCGATTCGATGGAACAGTTTTGCTCGCTGAGGATAATCCGGATCTTCGCGTGCTGGTCTCGATGTATTTGCGCCGTGCGGGTGTTAACGTAGTGGGCGCCGAAAATGGCGCTGAGGCGATAGAACGTATCGCGCGTGATCACTATGATCTGGTGTTGATGGATATCCAGATGCCGGGTATGGACGGGCTTGCCGCGATGCGTAAATTGCAGCAATCCGGCTGCAAAGTACCGATTGTTGCGCTCACCGCCAATGCCATGAAAAACGATCAGGAGAATTATCGCGCAGCGGGATTTTCTGCTTTCCTCGCCAAGCCGATTGAACCTGAACAGGTGTACCGGGTGCTGGATAAATTTCTGGCCCGTAATATGTCAACAACAGCACAGGATGAGACCCCAATCATGTCACGGGTGCAAGACGAAGACTCCGCGATCATGCGCGTGGTGCAGCGATTCGTAGACAAGCTTCCGTTGTATTACACGAATCTCACGCACGCACTGGAACAGCGTGACTGGCACACCGTAAGCGAAATTGTTCACGACCTGAAAGGCTCGGGCGGCACGATGGGCTATCCATTAATTACCGAAATTGCCACGCGCATGTACTTGCAAAGCCAACGAGAAAATCTACCGGGCATGCTGGAACTCACGACACAGCTTGCACACCTGATTAAACAAATTCAGCGCGGCGCTGAAGTGCAGCCCGAATCCGAAACGCATGCGGCAAACGGTAGCTCAGCGAATTGATGCGGAAGATCATCAAGTTTGAGCATTCAGATTACGCCCTAATATGTCAACACTAAGTAGAAATGTCCGCTTTCCTGCAAAGTTGAAATGTCCGGTTTTTATATTTTCCAATCAAAGTAATTCAAACCGAATAAGCACCCAAAAGCAGACATTCAACATCCCCTTGTACACCTGCTTTACCGCACTCGCGTAAAATGTCATCGTTGATGCGACAGCGAACCAGTAACGAAAGTCCCCCAAACAAGGATGGTAACTATGAAGACGATTAAATTTCTGTTGGTCGTACTTTTCAGTTTCGCTGTCGCAGCTTGTGGGAGCGGAAACGGGGGCCGAGCAACAATAGACACCACAACTCCACCCGACTCTGGCACCACCTCAGATACCACCGCTCCAACCGTCTTATCCACCAGCCCAGCAAACAATGCGACCGGGGTTGCCACCAACACGGTACTGACTGCCGCATTCAGCGAGACGATGAATGCGGCAACACTTACCAAGGCCACATTTATCCTAGATAACAGAGTAACCGGCACCGTAACGTACATCGGAACAACGGCCACATTTACACCAACTAGCAATCTTGCCTACAGCACCACTTACACGGCAACGATTACCACAGGCGCTAAAGATACCGCTGGCAATGCACTGGCGGCGAATCGCACATGGACATTTACTACAGCACCGCCTCCAGCTGGCAGCCTTGATACCAGCTTTGACACCGACGGCAAGCTCACAACAGCGATTGGAACAGACGATGATAGTGCCCGCGCCATTGCCATCCAATCCGACGGCAAGATTGTGGCCGCAGGTTATTCATGGAACGGCACAGACTATGATTTTGCCCTTGCCCGCTATAATACCGACGGCAGCTTGGACACCAGCTTTGACACCGACGGAAAAGTCACGACAGCGTTTGGAACAGGCGATGATAGTGCCCGCGCCATTGCCATCCAATCCGACGGCAAGATTGTAGCCGCAGGTTATTCATGGAACGGCACAGACTATGATTTTGCCCTTGCCCGCTACAACACCGATGGCAGCCTGGATGCCAGCTTTGACACCGACGGAAAAGTCACGACAGCGTTTGGAACGATGAATGATATTGCCGTCGCCATTGCCATCCAATCCGACGGCAAGATTGTGGCAGCAGGATCTTCATGGAATGACGCAAATCAATACTATGATTTTGCCCTTGCTCGCTACAATACCGACGGCAGCTTGGATACCAGCTTTGACACCGACGGCAAGCTCACGACAGCGTTTGGATCATTCAATGATGAGGCTTACGCCATTGCTATTCAATCCGACGGCAAGATTGTGGCCGCAGGGTATTCATCTAATGGCGCAAACGATGATTTTGCCCTTGCCCGCTATAACACCGACGGCAGCTTGGACACCAGCTTTGACGCCGACGGCAAGCTCACGACCGCAATTGGAGCGAGCAATGCTCAAGCCTACGCCATTGCTATCCAATCCGACGACAAAATTGTGGCCGCAGGGTATTCATCTAACGGCGCAAACCTTGATTTTACCCTTGCTCGCTATAATACCGACGGCAGCTTGGATACCAGCTTTGGCGCCGACGGCAAGCTCACGACAGCGATTGGAACGAGCTATGATTTTACCACCGCCATTGCTATCCAATCCGACGGTAAGATTGTGGCCGCCGGGTATTTATCCTACGGCGCACCAAATGATTTTGCCCTTGCGCGCTATTGGCCGTAGCACTTGGCATCAATTAATTAGAAACCCGCCGATGCCATGGCATTCGGCTAATTTTTCAGCCGCAAAGGTGGGTCGGAAGTCGACATATTTCTGCTGGATCAATGCGAGTGCCGTGGCTTTGAATTGCTCGGGCAATCTGTTGTTGCTGGGCTTGCCACGCTTTTTTGACACCAGTCCTGCGGCGCCTTGTTGGCGTACAGCGGTTACCAAACGACGAATCTGGCGGTCAGTAATCCCAAGGAGCGCGGCAACTTCACGCTGAGTCATACGTTTGGCAATCAGTTTGCTGATCAGTGTGTAACGATCTAATTCGGGTTGGCTCATGGTGATGTAGTTGTCCATTAAACGTCCTTGCTAAAGTGGACATTTCTACTTTGCGCCTACACAATAACTTCGCATAATGTATATTATGTTAAATACAATATTTCAATAAGTATTGTCATGACGTGCTCCGTCCTACTTCACAACAATGACGCACCGTTTGCAACGGAGCATCTAAACCCCTCAAAATATCGCAGACCAAGTATTTAACGGAATCGCTGTGAAATTGCGGGGGGCAACTTTGAGCAGGGATATACGGTGCCCAACCTGCACAATCCCGACGTGTTGCCCGAAAAACTCCAAGGCTGATCGGTCATCATCTGTGGAACGTGCCATCTCTTTACATCCGCTAATCTGATTCAAGTCGTATACAACGACACCTCTGAACTGAATTTCACCGCGATCGCCGAATTCGGTAACGGGTACCGCCAACAACCCGCGCGGTTCGTAATACGCCAGCGCGCTCTCGTCGTTCTGCGCGGTACTCATACTTGACTTCATTTGCGGCGAGGATAGCACGCTGGATTCACATACAAGCGGTGGGTTGGCGGGAGTCGCCATATCCAGCACGCTCAGGTGCAACTGCAGAGCTGAATCAGTGCCGGACAATGTATGTCCGATTATCATCATTCGATCCGCGCCCAAGACTACCAGTGCATCAATCCATGCCGCATGCTGTTGTTCCGCCAGCACCATGGAATGAGCGGCGTTCTCGATATTGAAAATATGCAGGGCGCTGCGTTCTCCTTGTGTCGCGACGAACAGGCGACTAGCAGTGAATTTCACCGCAGAAAGATTCACATCACGCAGCAGTTCAAACGACGCGAGCGACTCCAGCACACTGGTGGGCGATGCCGCGTTGAGTGAGCTTAAGATCGTATTCGCGCTCACTCCATTGTCCACCAAATTTGTAGTGACGATGCGCAAGACATCGTCATGCTCGTCAATACCGGCAAGACCCGGCAACGCACCATTCACGATGGCACTGCGTTGAAAACTGGCGCCTGCGGCATTCAGCCCAAATTGAAAAATAGCGGTGGTTACGGCGTTTGATAAATATTGTGTCTGCAAAATGTAAAGACTGTGTTGCGAAACATATACGCTCTGCCCCCTTCCTAATGCTGCCACGCTGCTCAGAATATTTCCCTCCGTTGAAACCGACGTCAGAGTCACCATCTCACGCACCGGTTCCGTGGAAAGAGGGTGAACGATATTCGCGCAGGTTGTAGGTGCAATCAGTTGAATGTCGCTCGCCAGCGCGAGTCTGATTGCATCGGTCAACGCGTGTTCTGTATTCGATGCATCAGCGCCTGCCGCATGCTGTTCGCCCATGGTACGCACCAGAGCCTGTACGCTCGGATCGTTTTTCACGACTGCGGGTACCGTCAATGGCCTCCGTGTAACGATTTGATATTGGCCTTGTGCGCGCACCCGTCCGATCAATGCTCCGTCAATGAATAGCTGCTGGATGATCACCGGGCGCGCTGGATCGCTCACATCGAAAAATACTAATGCCGTTCGGCCAGAACTGACGGTACCAATACTGATCTGCCGTGGTGCGCTGGAAGTAGCGCCGACAGATTGCTTTAAATCCCGTAACGACTCGTGTCCGGTAACAATGATGCGCGCCGCTTTTTCATCAAGAAAAAGCTCCGCATTGAATAGCGTTACCGGTAACTCGCTGAGTAGTTCGACCTGACCCGCTGATGTCAAGCGACGGAGGGTGAGCACACCGTCGGCAATGGTGTAAATTAAACCTCGCCCATCCATTGCAACTGACGACGACGCCTGCGTATCACTTGCCCCGAACGAGCTCGACACATTTTGGAAGGCAGGAAGCGCCGCGCGGCCGACTCGTCGCATACATTCAGCACACCGTTGCGTCTCAGTCAGTTGCTCGAGATACGACAGCACTAGAGCGTCTCTGAGTGTTTCGCACCCAGTCAACGCCGTAGTTGGCGCAGTCGAAACCGCCGAACTGGAACTGTCCGGCAGGTTGCAGCTAACGAGCGCCGCGCACAACAACGCCAGGGGTGCAGATACTCCCAGTATCCTTACCTTCCCAATGAGGTTCCGATGCATGACAATATTTCTCATGGCGACATAATCGGGCGCAATGCGATTTGCTCACTCAGCAAGCGCTCGATCCACTGCATATATGCGCCATAGGGTTGCGCCCCAACTACGGGCACCGCGTCGACGAGATGGTCACCGTCTATGCGTCCGATAAAGAAGGTCGGCGTACCTTCGACACCCAGCTCGGCTGCAAATGCAGAATCGCGCCGGACTTCCTGCTGCTGCGCCGGGTCGTGTAAACATGTTTCGAAACGTTTAATGTCGAGACCGCGTTTTCCTGCGAGCTCCAGATAAAAATCATTGCCGAAACGATTTTGCTGCGCGTACAGATCCTCCTGCATCGGGTAATACGCGCCCTGCTCACCGGCACAATTTGCAGCAATCGCCGCAGGCTCAGCCATCGGATGAAAATCCATCGGTGCATCGCGCGACACGAAAATTACTTTGCCTGTGTCGATATAATTTTTCTTCAGTTCAGGAAGCACCGCTGTGTGGAATGTGCGGCAGTACGGGCATTGATAATCGGAAAATTCCACCACGCCTATTTTGGCGCTGGTTGCCCCGAGCATCGGATTCGCGGCGAAGGGAATGTTGACGGATTTCGGCAGTTGCTTGGGCGGCCGCGTACGCTCTTCGACCTTGGCGAGCAGTGCGGTCAGCTTGCCGACATCCGCCTGCAAGAGATCCATACGCACGCGCATCGCAACGAGTGCGTCGGAGCTAACGTCACTGCCGTGTTGGGACGGCAGGTTGCTGCAGGCGGAAAGTACGGTGAGCACAGACGCAAAAAAAATAAAGGAGGCTGGTGTTTTCATTTCGGTCACGTTTTGATGAACAGCGCCGCATGATAGGTGGGAATTATTTCCGCAAGATGACGTTGCTAGCGATCTATACTATTTCGTGACGCTAGTTTTCGCGTCACGCTGCAGAAAGTCTGCGTAGGCTTGATTGATACCGTCAGCAAGTGCGGTCTGTGCTTTCCACCCCATCGTGCTGATGCGCGTGATATCCAGACGCCTGCGCAACAGTCCGTCGGGCTTGCCTTCGTCGAACACGATGCGCCCTTCAAATCCGACCACGCGCGCGACTAGCTGTGCCAGTTCCTTGATTGCGATTTCTACGCCGGAACCGACGTTGATAAAGTCGCCAATGCGATCTGCGTGACCGTGTTCCATCAACATCACGCAGGCCTCCGCCAGATCATCGCTGAAAATAAGTTCGCGCAACGGATTGCCACTGCCCCACACCACGGCGTCACGCGCCTTGTGAATTTTTGCTTCGTGAAAGCGCCGGATCAGCGCGGGCACAACATGCGATCGACTCGGGTCGTAACTTTCGCCAGGCCCATAATAATGCGCCGACACCACGCTCATAAAATTGGTCGCGTACTGGCGGTTAAACGCGGCGCACATTTTGATGCCCGCGATTTTTGCAATCGCATCGGGTTCGCGATGGGCATCCAAGGCCCCACTGAGTAAAAAGCCTTCTTTTAAGGGTTGCGGCGCGAGCGTCGGATAGATATCGGTCGACGCAATAAAAATCAACGTGCGCGCGTTATTCTCGTAAGCCGCACGGATAACATTGGCCTCAATCATCAAGTTTTGATAAATAAACTCGGCGCGTTCACTGCTGTGTTTATGAATTCCGCCGCGCTTCGCCGCCGCCAGAAACACATGCTGCGGACGTTCCTGAGAAAAAAATGCTCGTGTCTTAGCCTGGTCGGTGAGATCAAGCTCAACCTGCGTACGCGTTACGAGGTTGCGGTAACCTTTGGCGAGCAATACGCGCAGCAGCGCCGTGCCCGCAGTGCCTTGATGCCCCGCGACGTAGATTTTGTCGTCCATCTGTATTTCTCATTAAAATCGCGTGCGCCATGCGCACGACGCCCGGCGTGGGTGGAACACTTCGTGCGCATGGCGCACGCTACGGCAATAGCGGTTATTTGCCTGGTAATACCTTGAATCGTTGATCGGTCAGTACCGAAAGTTGTCCGAGGCTGCTGCACACATGCTGCAACGACCAGACCCCAAAGGAGCGGCCCATCGGCCAGCTGACTGCGGCACCCAGTAGCGCGGCCGCCAGGGCGCTGATGCGGCCAACCCCCCAGCTCATTTTTTTCAGCACGCTGTATCCGGCCAGTGTCATACACGCGTGCGCCTGCCCGGTGCGAAACGCATGCTGCGCCAAGTACCGAAGCTTGAATTTATTCGCAGTAATGGACTCATGAATCCGGGCCGTGTCGCACCACAAGTAACGTGCGCCGGAACGATACATGCTGTGGAAGAAATCGCTGCCATCGCCTCCCCTACTCGCCAGCACCGGATTGAACTGCGTACCAAAGCGCTGTGCGCACGCCCGTCGCACCAGCACATTTGCCGCACACCCCTCGTGCACACGCACTGCGTTAAGGTAACGCGGTCGCTCAAAGAAGCCGCCTTGAATAATCCAGGGCGGCGTTCCCTCGGGAAATTTTGGAATCACCGGGCCAAACACCGCGTCGGCCTCAAAGGCTTCTGCCATATCGACCAGATTTTGCAGCCAATCTGGCTGCGGAATTGCGTGCGCGTCGATGAACGCAACGTAGTCACCCGCGGATTTTTCCAGCGCACGATTGCGCGCCATCGAAATGTTATGCTCAGGCTCCATGCAATAGCGCACAGGAATCTCGCTATGTACTGCAAATGCCGCAGTAACCTCACGCGCCGATCCTTGTACATCGTTATCCACAACGATGACAGTGTAGCTGAGCGCAGGCATCACGCGTTGCCGCACCAAACTGCGCAATAACACCGCCAGCTCTTCCGCCTGCCGACAAGTTACAACACACACATTGACATGCACATCACGGGTGACCATGGGCGCTCCGTAATCCGGTTATTAGTCGATACCTGGCATGATGTTCCGTGTATAACTTTACAAATTGATGAACGCGTCAAAAAATTTTTGTCTAGCCCACCGAGGATTGGGTGATGGCGTAGTAGGCAAACAATATTAGCGCCGCCCAGAACAACGTGGGAAATACGGCGGAACGCAATGCACGGATAAAAGCTGTCACGAAGTCCATAATTTTACCTCGGCAAAAGGAGCTAGACCGCCATCGCGCGCGGCGCGACTTCGTAGACGGCTCCGTCCACCAGTTCGTAAGCCATCACGGGTTCGCGCAACACGATTCCAACTCCGCCAGCATTGTTGTGTACGACATCGCCCACCACGCTCAACATGACGTCGGCGCGATACATGCGCAGTTCAACTCGGCCTGTTGGAGGCTCGGCGTGGTCTGGCAGTACGATGAACAGACCGTGATCGCAGACATTACTGGCGCGCCCATGCGATATGCCAACACGCGGCACGATGATCGTTACGTGCCAGTCCATTTCAATACGTTCGGTACAACGGCGCTCGATTAGCATCATATGCATTTCTCCTGGTCTAACGCATGTGCGTTGTGAAATGTCTTCACCTTATTGCAACACCACGATCATGCACTGACATTATGACGACATGATGTCAAACAGCGACGCTTGTTCTCCTGTCAACTGATCGGCGATCTGTTTCCTACTGAGCTTCTCAGTAACAAAAAATTCACCTTGTTGTAGCTGAATTGTCACGTCTTGGTCCGATAGTAGCCTCGTGTTGTCAGCAACATGGGGATATCCCGATGCGTGTGCAAACCGTATTTCATCGCATGGATGCGTATGAGTTGAAGTTTTGCGAAGTTCTCAATCGTGGTTGTCGTCGCTGGACGATCCGTAAATTCTTCGCGGCAATCAGTCGACTGGGAGATGGCGTTTTCTGGTATGCCCTAATGGTGCTGCTGCCTTTGGTCTACGGCAGCGCAGCGCTGGCTGCATCGTTGCACATGGGGTTTGTCGCCCTCACCGGACTCGCACTTTACAAATATTTGAAAGAACGCTTGGTGCGGCAACGGCCGTACATCACACGTGGCACCCTCACGTTAGGTACCGCACCGCTGGATGTCTACAGCTTTCCGTCCGGTCACACTTTGCACGCGGTGGCGTTCACCTCGGTTGCTCTGGCATATTTTCCGCAGCTCGGTTGGGTACTGATTCCGTTCGCCATCCTGGTGGCTCTGTCGCGTGTCGTCCTGGGGTTGCACTATCCCACCGACGTGTTGGCGGGCGCAGTTATTGGCGCGCTACTCGCGCGGATCAGCTTTGCGCTGATCGCGTAATCCGCATGCGCATCCTGTTTGTCTCCGACGTCTATTTTCCGCGCGTTAACGGTGTTTCGACTTCCATCAAAACCTTCACCCGTGCACTGGAACAGCTCGGACACGAAGTACATCTGATCGCACCGAATTATCTTCAACATCAGCCGCGCAATCCGTTCATCACACGCATCCCGGCGCGGACCGTGCCGTTAGATCCGGAAGATCGCTTAATGTCACGACGCGACACATTAGAGCAAGCCGGGCTGCTGCATGCGAAAACACCCTTCGACATCGTGCATGTGCACACTCCGTTTGTCGCTCACTATGCGGGCGTGGCGCTCGCGCGCCGCTGGGGTGTGCCGTGTGTGGAGACCTACCACACCTTCTTCGAAGAGTATCTATTTCACTATGTGCCACTTGTACCCAAAGCGTGGATGCGCGCGGTGGCGCGCCGCTTGAGTCGCTCGCAATGCAATGCTGTCGACGCCGTCGTGGTGCCGTCCACCGCGATGCGCGATGTGTTGTTACGCTACGGAATTCGCGCGCGCCTGGACATCATTCCGACCGGGATGGAGCTTGACCGGTTTCGCGGCGGCGACGGTGCCAGATTTCGACAACAACACTCGATCTCTTCAGATCGGCCCGTGATGTTACACGTGGGTCGCGTCGCATTCGAAAAAAACATCGAATTTCTTCTGACCGTGGTCGAACGTGTACGCCGCGTGATTCCCAACGTATTGTTTATCATCGCAGGCGAAGGGCCTGCGCGCCGCTCACTGGAACTCAAAGCCCAACACCTCGGGCTGCGGAACAACACCCGCTTCATCGGCTATCTGAATCGCGAACACGGACTGCTCGACTGCTACCGTGCAGCCAACTGCAAGGTGTTTGCATCGCGCACCGAGACGCAGGGTTTAGTGTTGCTCGAAGCGATGGCCTTGGGCGTTCCGGTCGTGTCGACAGCCGTGATGGGCACCATCGACGTATTGCAACCGGGCAGCGGCGCCATTGTCGTGGACGAAGATGCCGACGAATTCGCTGATGCGACGATCCGTGTGTTGACTGATCCATCGGAAAACGCCGTACTCGGGGCAGCGGGACAAGACTATGTGCGTGCGTGGTCGTCCAATGAACTGGCGAGTCGGCTAGTCAACACCTACGATGACTTACTCGCTCACACCTACGCGTCCCGCGTGGCGAGCGCACCCGCATGACGGGCCCGCTGAGATAGATCCTCCGCACCGTATGACGCCGTTGCTTATGTCACAATCAGGCACTCCAACGACTAATCGCGAGGATCGGTAGACGGAGCGCGGCCATCCTGGCCGCTTTGTTGCGGGCTGGAAGCCCGCGCTCCATAGCTACGATTCAAGAATCAAACCATGATTTGCAGCGTGCACCGGCCACTCATGACGTTTTCTTATGGGTGCCCGCGTTCACACATTTTCCGGCTCGGTTCTAAAGTTTCGCGAGCGTAGCGCGCGCATCGTCGATACCGGAGAAATTAGCTTTGGCATCGACGGCCTTCTTCAGATTTTCTTTCGCTTGTGCGGCGTCGCCTTTTTTATACAGCGCCATGCCCAGGTGGTAACGCAGCATCGGTTCCTCGGGTGCTGCACGCATTGCCTCGCCGAGCGTGGCGACGGCAACATCGTATTCGCTACGCTTGTACTGCACCCAGCCGACGGTATCAAGATACGCTGGGTTGTTGGTTCCTTTAAGACGTGCCGCAAGTTCCTTGGCGCGCTCCAAACTTTGTGGATCGGATTTGTAACTGGCCAGCACCATCGCAAGATTATTCATCGCCGCCTGCGAGGTCGGATCGCGCTTGATCAATTCCTCGTAGAGTGCAATTGCTGGATCGTATTCACCCTTGCGTTCGTACAATACCGCCAGTGCAAACACTAACGACACGTCGTCGCCGGTGGCTTTCAAACCATCACGATAAATTCGAATCGCTGCGTCGGTATCTTTTTGCAGCAACTTCAAAGCGGCAAGATCGCGATACGCGAGCACGGAGTTTGGACTGAGTACCCGCGCCTTTAAGAACTCTTGCTCGGCGTTGTGTAGATCGTTCTGCCCTGCGTAAATTTCGCCCAACAAGTTGTGCGCGAGTGAATTCTTGGGCGACTGCGCCACAACCTTTTGCAATTGCGCCTGCGCCTTTTGCGGTTGCTTCAAGATCAGGTAAGTTTTAACCAGCGCGGATAATGGTTCCGAGGCCTCGGGATTTTTTTGCAGCGCGGTTTCAAATTCTTTGATGCTGGCCGGATAATTTTTGACTTGCTGCTCGACCAACCCGGCAAAGTAGTAACCCAGCGGGTGGTTTGGATGGGCGTCCTTGAGTTGCGTTGCGATGACGCGTGCCGCCAGCCAATCACCTTTTTGCGCTTGCGCCTTGAACAAAGCATCGACATACACACCGTTATCCGGCGCAAGCTTGGCCAGCGTTTGATACTGTTCAATCGCCTTATCGACTTGTTTGGTTTGCACCAGCAATTGCGCATAGAGATAGCGCAGATCGTTATCAGCCGGATTTGCTTCGACGCCCTTCTGCAAATAGTCATGCGCCAACTGCGGTTCGTTGTTGAGCACGTGCGCGCTGGCCAACATGCGGATCACGTTTGACGCGCTCGGCTGATCCTTCAGCACGGTGCGCAAATCGGTGATCGCGCTCACCGCGTCGCGGCGATCCAGCGCGAGTGACGCGCGTACCAACAACGCATCATTGTCCTTGGGATTTTCTTTCAACACTTCATTTGCGAGCGTGAGTGCACCCATAGCGTCGCCTTGCTTCGCTTTCATGAGCGCCAGAGCCGTGCGCGCGCGTAAGCCGTCGGGCCCAATGTTATCTAACTGCACGATGCCTTCCAATACAGTCTTGGCCGTATCCGCATGACCGTTGCCATCTTGCATGCGCGCGAGCGCGAATTGCAGCGCATAAACCTTCGGCTCCGCCGTGATGAACTGCTGCAACTGAGTTTGCGCGGCATCAAAACCATGCTGGGACCCCAGGAAAGAAATCAGCGCCAGCTTCGCATCAGAATTGGCCTCATCCTGAGCAACACCTTCACGCAATACCTTCTCGCCGTCGTCGATCCGTTTTAAACGTACCAGGTAACCGGCGAGGCGTACTCGCAGACTCAGTGCCTTCGGTTGCAGTCGTAAGATATCTTGCAGGGTCTCGATGGCTGGCTCGCTTTGTTCGCGCTTGGCATAGATGTCGGCAAGCGCCAAGCGCAGCGAAATTTCTTTCGCATTCTTCGCAATCGCATCGCGCAGCAGCGTGATGGCCTGATCAACCCGGCCAGTATTATTGTAAAGACCCGCCAGCAACATGGTCGCATCCAGATGCCCAGGCGCCGCCACGAGCGCCGCGTTCACGTCATCTTCGGCATTACGGTTGTCGCCCTTGCGTGATCCAAGCCCGGCCCGTACCACCAGCGCATCGGGATTCTGCGGTGCGGTCTTCAACACCTCGTCGATCAATTCACGCGCCTTGTCCGGCGCTCCACCCAGCAAATACAAACGCGCGAGACGCGTCTTGGCATCCGTGCGCGTCGCATCCAATTCAATCACACGTAGATAGGTTCCGGCAGCCTGCCCCCAGTTCTGTTGTTTTTCCAGCAACTGGGCCATCGCCATGGTTCCGTCGACATTTTTCGGATTGATTTGGAGCACGTTTTTAAACTCTACGCGCGCTTTGTCGAAATCTTCCTGCGCAAGAAATGCCCGGCCTTTCTCCAGATGCTCCTGCAGGCGCGCTTCTTTGCCACCGCACGCGGACAGTGCGAGCACGCACGCCACGGAAATTATTGAAATCCGCTTCATATATTCACCTTTCGTTTGTGGATACCTGTTGATCTTGTGCTGCACGTGCAGTAAGCCATGCGCTCAACGTCGTCGCG
>JANMQQ010000469.1:0-25958 GCA_031370545.1 Gammaproteobacteria bacterium | reverse complement strand
TTTGGGTCGCACTCGGACGTTCGCATTGGGAACGAATGCGGATGTAACGAATTACAGACCCAACTGATACACCATCAAATGATAAGTTTTGTAACGCTCAAACGTCTCCTTACTGCGATGGCCGGAAAAATATTTGTAGTTGGCCTTGGCGAGTTTTTTGCGCATTAATTTTTGGGCGATCCATGACAATTTCGGGTAGTTGCTGCTCAGGTAGCGGTCGAGCGACATGCCGACCGGCTTGATGGTGTTGAGCAGAAAGTCGTTGAGCAAATCCAGATTTGGGCTCACGCGTTTGGTGATGTCTTCGTCGCGTAGCGGGACGAAGCGGGTGGTTTTGATTTTGCTGTAGAAGTCGGTGAGCTGATGGCCGCCGCCAAAGCTTTTGTCACCGGCGCCGCGGTCGCCATGATGTTCGGTTTTGAAAAAGTCACAGATCACCATCAGGCCGCCGGGCTTGACAATTTTTTGCAACAGCGCGAACGACGCCTCCATCGAAATGTATTGAAAGCTTTCGCTGAACAGCGCGACGTCGTAATGCTGTGCGTGTTGATCGGCGGGGAAGTCTTCAAAGCGGCATTCGAAGAGTTGGGCTTGATTGCCGGGGCGTTTCTCCAAACGCTGGCGCACCAGCTTGGCGAGGCTGGGCGAGGGAATCACGCCGTCCGCGCGATAGCCGCGATCCAGCAACTGGCCGAGGATGTGGCCGGTGCCGCAGCCAATGTCAAGCACGCGCACCGGGCCGGGCTCTGCCTTCGGCAAGGTGGCGAGCAGAAAGTCGGTATAACGCTGCTGGGCGATGCCGATGTTGGTGAGCTTGAGTTCGAGATCGGCGTCCCACAGGCCGTAGTGCAGATCGTCGACGCCGAGAATTTGTTGTGCGAGCACTAAACCCAGCTCGCGGCTGTGCATTTTTTCTTTAGTCAAAGTGAGTTCTCGAATCAGTGGAATGGTTCTGTCTGTTTGAAGTTAGTTTTCTGAATTTCCATCACTGCTGACACAGAGGTTCCTTCCCTCTGCAAGGGGGAAGGGGTGTGCGTTGCGCAAATTTAATATCTTCGCCATTCATTAGTTTCATGTTTGAAGGAACCATACCTTGGTTAGCGAGGGATTATCCCGCACCCACGCTATTTCGAAAAGAACTCTGATTCGCGTTCCAGGTAGGTCCAGCTTGCGTTGCGGCCCGCCAGTGAGTCGAAGTCGGCGAGCGATTTGAATCGCGATTGATCCAGCGAGCTGATGGCTTCTTGAATGTCCGTTCCCGCTTCGATTTTTTTGCCCATATGGTCGTAGAGCAATTTTAAATAGTCACGGGTGGGGAAGTCGAAGGTCGTGAGTTTGCCCGGTGGGCCGTGGCCCGGAATAAATGTCACGTCCCCGAAGGTTGCGAGTTTTTCATACGCCTGTAGCCAGGATTTGACTTTTCCGTCCGGGAGGATCGCCAGCAGGCGTCCGGCAAAAAGCACATCGCCCGCATAAACCACTTTATCCGCTGGAACATGCACCACCAGTTGCGCCGGAGTGTGCGTGGCGCCCAGGTGCATAACGCGCAATTCCAGCTTGCCCAAATCCAGGTTGATATCGCCGTCGATGATTTGGTCGGGCGCCGCCGGTGGTTGCACGCTGCCTGCAGGAAGTTGCAGCGTCGTGATGATGCCTTGCGCTTGGTCGCTGCCCAGCCGCGCCATGCGTGCGGCTTCGTCGCGATGCGTGATGATGCGCGCGCCGGAACGTCGGAACACCTCGTTGCCCATGTAGCGATGCGGTTGCGAGTTGGTGTTGATCGCGTACTTGATCGGCAGCGGCGTGATGGCGCGAATGTAGTTGAGCATTTCTTTCGCCATCGCTTCCGTATAGCCGGTGTCAAGCACCGCGACCGCCTGCTCGCCAACCACAAACGCCAGGTTCATGCGGTAGCCGTGATTCTCTTTGCTGGGGCCGCCGTAAGGTCCAATCCAGGCATACATGTGCGGTGACATCTGCTGGGGTGGCGGAAGAATTTTTGTGCTGGCGGCTGGTGCCATCGGCACTCCAGCAAGCACGATCAGCAACGCACCAAGGCCAGCAGTGAACCGCAGTTTTATCATGACGAATTCCGAATTGGGGGCATGTCATGAACTATAGTCGGCAGCGTGCGGCTTTCCTACTGACGCTTTTCTTACACCGCGTTCAGAATCGCGCCTGACAAAAAATTCAGAAACTGCGCCGGGTGTGCGCGTTATAAATAGTCTCGAGGCTCGTATGCGCATTTTGGTGATTGAAGACGAAAAGAAATTGGCGGAGGCGATTCGCGACAGCTTCGCCGCTGAGGTACCGGTTACCTAGCCGGTACCGACGAGCAGTGAGTGTTCAAAGAAATTTTTCAAAAAAATTATCGAAAGGCGTAATGAATTCAAGCCAGAATTTTTTCCAGCATGCGCTTATAAATCGCCGAGAGTTTGTCCAGTTCTTCAACTCCCACGCACTCGTCTATTTTGTGGATGGTGGCGTTGCGGGGCCCAAGCTCGACAACCTGGGAACCGGTGGGGGCGATGAAGCGCCCATCGGACGTTCCGCCGGAGGTTGACAATTCCGGTGTAAGGCCGCTGATCTCTTGCGTTGCGGCGCTGACCGCATCCACCAATTCGCCGCGCTGGGTGAGAAATGGCTGGCCCGACAGCGCCCATTGAATTTCGTAGCTGATGCCGTAACGTTGCAGCACGGACTCAACCCGTACGCGCAATTGTTCCGGCGTGAGCTGGGTGGAGAAGCGGAAATTAAACACCACGTCCAGCTCGCCGGGGATCACGTTGTTGGCGCCGGTGCCGGAGTGAATGTTCGAGACCTGGAACGTGGTGGGTGGGAAAAACGCATTGCCCTTGTCCCACTCGATGCCGGTGAGTTCATGCAGCGCGGGCGCGAAGCGATGAATTGGGTTGTCGGCACGCTGCGGATAGGCAACATGCCCTTGCACGCCTTTCACCTTGAGCACGCCGTTGAGTGATCCACGGCGCCCGACCTTGACACAATCACCGAGGTGATCGACGCACGAGGGTTCGCCCACCAGACAGTAGTCGATTTTTTCCTTGCGCCTCTCGAGGTGCTCGATCACTTTCACCGTGCCGTCGATGGCGATGCCTTCTTCATCGGAGGTAATCAGAAACGCAATCGAACCCGCATGCTTGGGATGCGCAAGCACAAAGCGTTCGCACGCCGTCACCATCGCAGCCAGCGAGCCTTTCATGTCCGCCGCGCCGCGCCCGTACAACATGCCGTCGCGAATCTGCGGTTCGAACGGCGGTGAGGTCCACTGCGCCAGCGGTCCGGTCGGTACCACGTCGGTATGGCCCGCGAAACACAGCAACGGGCTGTGCTTGCCGCGCCGCGCCCAAAAATTGGTTACGTCGCCAAACGGCAGGCGCTCAATCGCGAAGCCGAGCGCCTCCAGGCGCCCGATCATGACATCCTGGCAACCTGCATCGGTGGGCGTGACGGACGGGCGGCGCATCAAGTCGATGGCTAAATCTAGGGTGGGTGACATGAGGTGCTCAGGCGTGGTTTTAATTGCGCGCATTGTACGACGAGCGCGCACACCGGTTCACGTTAATGTTGTTGGGTGTTACAGAACGGGCAACCGGATTTACAACGACCCACTGGCAAGCGAATGTTGCCGTGCGCCTAACCAGCGCAGTGTCGCGACCGCATCCATCGGTCGACTGATGAGGAAGCCTTGCGCAATGTCGCAGCCGTGTGCGCGCAGGAATGCGAGTTGTTCAGTAGTTTCCACGCCTTCTGCAACGACCTCCAGGCTTAAGCTGTGCGCGAGAGCAATGATGGCGCGAGCTATCGTCGCATCCTCGGGATCGGTGGTTACATCGCGCACAAACGAGCGGTCGATCTTGAGCACGCTGATCGGAAACCGCTTCAGATACGCCAGTGAGGAATAGCCGGTGCCGAAGTCGTCGATGGAAATTTTGATGCCCATGCTTTCCAGTTGGCTCAACGTGACGGTGCTGCTTTCAGTGTTTTCCATCAGCAAGCCTTCGGTCATTTCCAGCTCTAGATAAGCAGGGTCAAGACCTGTTTCCTTCAGGATGATGGCAACCCGGTCTGCAAGTCCGGGCAGCTTGAATTGGCGTGCGGACAAATTGACGGCCATTGAAACCGGCTGGTGGCTGGAGTGCTGCCATGCCACGGCCTGGGCGCACGCCTGACGAATCACCCATTCGCCGACCGGCACAATCAAGCCGGTTTCTTCCAGCAAGGGAATAAATTCACCGGGCGGGATCAAGCCGTGTTCAGGCTGCTGCCAGCGTAATAAAGCTTCGAAGCCGACGATGGTGTTGCGAACCAGATCGAGCTTGGGTTGGTAATGCAATACGAACTGTTCTTGCTCCAGCGCCATACGCAGACTGGTTTCGAGCTCCAGGCGTTCAGTTGCACGGGTGTTCATGTCGGCGGTGAAAAACTGATAGGTATTACGCCCGTGTTCTTTCGCACGATACATCGCGGCGTCAGCACTCTTGATCAGGCCGTCGATAGTTTCGTCGTCGAACGGATAAATCGTGATGCCGATACTGGCCGAGGTATAAATCTGGTGCCCCGAAATATCGAACGGCCGGGTAAATACCTCAACGATTTTTTGCGCGACGGTGGTCACTTGATCCAGCTGATGCAAGTCTTCGATGATGACGGTAAATTCATCGCCCCCGATGCGTGATACGGTTACTGTGTCGATGTCACATTCTGGCGCCATCGGCTGGCCGGAAATGATCGATACGACGTCGGAGCTGCGCAATGCATGTTTCAGACGCTCCGCAACATGTTGTAACAACTGGTCGCCAGCGCCATGGCCCAGACTGTCATTGATGGTCTTGAAGCGGTCGAGATCCAGAAACATCAAGGCCAGCAGTTTTTTGTTGCGCTGCGCGCGCAGCATCGACTGGTGCAAGCGGTCGCGGAACAAACTGCGATTCGGCAGGCTGGTTAAACTGTCGTAATTCGCCAGCACCGAAAGGCGTTGTTCAGAAAATTTTCGCGCCGTGATATCGCGCAAGGTCAAAATGAATTTTTCATCTCCGGACAAGCGGGCGCGGATCTTGTCAAATTCCAGTGGAAAAACCGAACCGTCACGACGGCATCCGCTGGCGTCGGTCTGATGCTGATCGGAGCGATGCAGCACTGCGGCGCTTTCCGAACCGGCTGCAAACTGTGGCACCAATCGACCGACCGATTGCTTCAGCATGTCTATCGCAGCGTAGCCAAACATCTTTTCCGCTGCGGGGTTGAATGCCTCAATGAACAGGTTTTGATCGACGGTGATGATGGCGTCATTGGCATTGTCGACCACCACGCGCAGCCGTTCTTTTTCATGCCGCAGCGCCGCCAGCGCACGCTCCAACGCGCGTATCGGCAAGACCAGCAACACGACATAAACCGCCGCGCCCAACAAGATGCCGATCACCGCGACGCCGACGGTGCGGAACACCACCGGCGACAACGAGCGTTCGATCTCCACCGATCCAACCGGGCGACCGGCATCAAAAAAATCCGCGCTGCGTGACGTGGTAGGCGCGGGCAGGGCGCCGGTGTTTTGTATCAAAACATGACCCTGCGCGTCACGAATCCGGCGTGCTTCCGGCAGATCAGTGTCAATTCCATCCTTATCAATCAGTGCTTGCAGCCGATGCTCTTCGAACTGCCACATGAGTGGATTGGCGTTCACGATTTCCGAAACGAGGTTGGCGTTGACGCGTGCTTCAACCACCATTTGGGCAGTGCTGGCGTTATATGTCAAAACCCAGTAACCGAGAGGAAGCAGCAAGGCGATGAAGGCGCCAATACTCAGCGCGATGATGCGCAGTGTCTTGACCAGCCGGATATCCGCGGTGCCCATCGAGCGGTGGGCCGCGTTACGGATCGACAAACGGTAATTGGCCGTTGTCTATTAGCGCGCGGTGCGCGGAATGTACGAAGGTAATGAATTCCCGAGCTGCTTTGGACACATTGGCCGTCGTCACAAAATAAAGCGTTTTCTGGTAGGGGTAGCTGCCATCTTTGATAGTTTCAATACTGGGGATGACGCCGTTGATAGCGAGTGCTTTTAACGCGCGGTGTTCGGACAAGATCAGCGCCAGAGTGGAGGTGCCAATGGCGCCAGGTACTTTCTCAATCGCGTTGGCGCTGTCCTGATCGGTGATCGCGGTTGCCAGGCCGGGTATGGCCAGTGCAGCAGTAACCACGGCGTCCATCTCCGGTGACATGCCTTTAAGCAGATCAGTGTCGGAATCATTGACCGGGCGCATGATCAGGCGCACGCGTTGACCGTCAGGCCACTTGGCCGTGGTCCCGGAATAAAGCGTCTGAAGCTCTTTTAGCGTCATGCTGGATACCGAATTCGCAAGCGAGGTTGCGATCACAAACGGAGTTTTCGCATACGCCACCGCAACAGCGCCGTGTTCGCGCTCGTCGGGTTTGAGCACGCGCGAGCTGATGCCAATGTCAATTGCACCGGCCAGTGCGGCTTTAATTCCGCCGGTGCTACCAGTGTTAGGAAATACCTGCACAGTGATATCGGGGTGTTGCGTCTGGAAGGTCTGGGCTAGCAGTTTCATCGTGCCAAGCCCAGCGCCAGTTCCGCTGATGGTGATGGTTTCCGCATGAACCAAAACGCTACTCATGGCGAACAACAGCATCGGGCACAGAATTCTGGCCAGGACGTGACGTATACGCCAGAACGGAAAATAAAAGTGAGCGGTAGCAGTCATGCGTTGAATCAGCAATGGTGGACCTCATCTGTATCGGCTAGCTGAACCGCACGTTGAATTAGTTCATCTCCGCTGCGGCTACATGGAATGAACCGATGGCCATGTTGGCGGTGCGATAAATTCGGCTTGTGTGAATATTGAAACGCTATCCGATCTGTTTTTTTCCGCCCGAACGGTTGAGAATGCAGCTTGGATCACTTGCGAGGATCGCACCGATGCGCGTGTTACTGGCTGAAGATGACGTGGTGTTGGGGAATGGGGTGCAGACGTGGCTGAGACTAAAAGGGTATGCCGTCGACTGGTTTCGTGACGGGCGTGCAGCGCAACGCGCCATCAGCGCGGCGGAATATGATTTGGTCCTGCTGGATTTGGGCTTGCCCCTGGTGGATGGCATGACGGTGCTGCGCAGCATCCGCGCAAGCCACAATGCCACGCCAGTGATTGTCATTACCGCGCGTGACGGGTTGCATGATCGGGTCGGCGGTCTTGACAATGGGGCGGATGATTATCTGGTCAAGCCGTTTGAGATGGAAGAGCTCGCCGCACGCATGCGTTCATTGGAGCGGCGCAGCAATCACCGCACCAACCCGTTGTTGAGTCATGGCGAGGTCACGCTCGATCCGGCCAGCATGGCGGTCACACTCAACGGCGAGGGTTTGAATTTGTCGCCGCGCGAGTTTGTGGTGTTGCGCACCTTGCTGGAAAACAAGGGCAAACCGATCTCCCGCAGCAAACTTGAAAACAGCATGTATGCCTGGGACAGCGAGATCGACAGCAATACCGTGACCGTGCACATCCACAATCTGCGTAAAAAACTCGGCGAAGAATTTATTGTCACCAAGCGCGGCTTTGGTTATCTGGTCGAGTGATGATTATGCCGCCTTCATTACGACGTCGTTTGTTATCAGCCATTCTCGGCGTATTCATTGCCGCGTGGATCATCACCACGATCAGTGCTTATGTTGACAGCCGCAGCGAGGTGGAACACTTGTTGGATTCCGAGCTGGAACAGGTGGCTCGCGCGCTGTTGACACTCAGCCAGCATGAATTGACCGAGCAGTTAAAAGAAACCCAGTCAGACAGCAACAAAACGCTGGATATTTTCGGCTACGACTCCCCCAACACGCGCACTACCAGCAAGCTCGCCTTCCAGGTCTGGATTGGTGACAGCCTCGCGTTGCGCTCCAGCAATTCGCCGTAGAACCGGCTGGCGCATATCACCAGCGGGTTTACCGAACTGGATACGGCGGATCAGCGTTGGCGGATTTTTTCCCTGACTGATGAGCACAAGCATATGACGGCTTATGTGGGTCAGCATTTCAGTGCGCGCGACGATTTGGTCGGTGCAACCGCTTTGCGCACCATTATTCCAGTATTCCTCGCCGTGCCAATCATCGCGTTGTTAACCTGGGTATGTATTGGTCATGCTCTGCGACCTTTGGAAAAAGTCGCTGAACGTGTCGCCCGACGTAGCTCGTTTGATTTGAGTCCGATTGAAGATCCAAATTTCCCGACTGAAACCAAACCGCTGATTGATTCGCTCAACACCCTGTTTGGGCGACTGGGTCACGCATTTGAAACGACCCGGCGCTTCACAGCGGATGCCGCGCATGAATTACGCACACCCTTGGCCGGGATTGCAGCGCAAACCGATGTCGCGCTTTTGGCCACCGATCCCGCCGTGCGGTCTGCGGCACTGGTCAACATGAAAACGGCGATCAAGAGCATGGGGCACTTGGTGCAGCAATTGTTGACACTGGCACGTTGCGACTCAGCCACCTCAAGCACCGTGTTCAGTCAGGTGGATTTTTCTGCGACGGTTGCAGGAACCGTGCAACAACTCGAATTCGCCGCCGAGGCGCAGCAGATTCAAGTGCAATTTAGCGGGAACGAGTCGGTAACCGTGCGGGGCTGCGCAATGAGCCTGGCGCTCATCACCCGCAATATTGTCGACAACGCGATTCGCTATACTCCGCCGGGCGGTGCAGTTGCCGTGAACGTCGGCGAAACCGACGGCAAGGTGTGTTTATCGGTGACGGACACTGGGCCCGGCATCGAGCCTGCGCAACGTGAGCTGCTATTTCAGCGCTTTTATCGCGGATCGCAGCAACATGTGCCCGGTAGCGGGTTGGGATTGTCGATTGTGCAGCGCTGTGTGGAGCTGCACGGTGGTGACATCGAACTGCAATCGCCGGAGCGCGGCGGACTATGCGTCATCGTAACGCTACCAAAATGTCATGCCATGCTACCCGAGCACGGCGTGGTGGCGGCGGTGGCAACTGCGGGTTAATGTAGCTCCCGGCGCAGCTCAACCAATAATTCAAAAAAGGGGAACAGTCGTGATCAATGTTGAACTCAAGTTACTCATCGGCAAGTTGAACAGCTATGGCAAAACGTCAATGGAGGCCGCCGCCGGGTCCTGCATCGCGCGCGCGAATTATGAAGTCACCATCGAGCACATGTTGCTCAAGCTGGTCGAAGATCCGGAGCATGACTTTCAAATGATACTCGCGCACTTCGGCGTGGATGCCGGGCGGGTGCAGAAGGCGATTCAACGCGCGGTCGAGCGCGAAAAAACCGGTAATCAGGGCAAGCCGGTGTTCTCGCCGCTACTGATTGAGTGGATGCAGGAAGCGTGGATGTTGTCCTCGGTGGATTTTGGTCTCGGGCAGATTCGCTCGGGCGCGTTCATCGCGGCCCTGGTGTTGAATCCGCGCCGTTATGGCTTGGCGGATTATTACGACGAGTTGTCCGCGATCAATGGCGACGATTTGCGTCTGCATTTCAAGGATGTTGTCGGCGGTTCCAAAGAAGATGCCGAGGCGCGGCTAGCCAACGCAGGCGCTGCGCCCACAGGCGCGCCCGGCGCACCCAGCGGCAACACCGCGCTGGAAAAATTCACGGTGAATTTCACTGCGCGCGCGCGCGCCGGTGAAATTGATCCGGTGTTCTGCCGTGATCGCGAGATCCGGCAGGCGATTGATATTCTCGGTCGGCGCCGCAAGAACAATCCGATTTTCGTCGGCGAAGCGGGCGTGGGTAAAACCGCCGTGGTCGAAGGGCTCGCGCTCAAAATCGTGGAGGGCGACGTACCTGACATTTTAAAGAACGTTGAAATCTTCGGTCTTGACATGGGGTTGTTGCAGGCCGGTGCGAGCGTCAAAGGCGAATTTGAACAGCGCTTGAAGTCGGTGATTCAGGAAGTAAAGGCGTCGCCCAAGCCGATCATTATTTTCATCGACGAAGCACACACCCTGATCGGCGCAGGCGGTGCGGCCGGTGGCGGTGACGCGGCCAATCTGCTCAAGCCTGCCCTGGCGCGTGGCGAATTGCGCACGCTTGCGGCGACCACCTGGTCTGAATACAAAAAGTATTTTGAAAAAGACCCGGCACTTGCACGCCGCTTTCAGTTGGTAAAAATCGAAGAGCCGTCGACCGATGAAGCCGTGACCATCATGCGCGGCCTGCGTGAAAAATATGAAAGCTCGCACAACGTCTATGTGCGTGACGATGCAGTGGTGGCGTCGGCGCAACTGGCGGCGCGCTATATTTCCGGACGGCAGTTGCCGGATAAATCGGTGGATCTGCTCGACACCGCTTGCGCGCGCGTCAAGATCAACATCAGCTCCAAGCCCGAACGCATCGACGATCTGGAACGACGCGTAAAAACTCTGGAACGTGAGTTGGGTGCAATCCGTCGTGATATCGAAACCGGTATCCGCGCGGACAACGGTGCCACCGCCGAACTACAGCAAAAAATCGCGGCGCTGAATGCAGAATGCGCCACGCATGTCGTGCGCTGGAAAAAAGAAAAAGAGTGGGTGGATCGCATTTTGGAGTTGCGTGCAAAGATTGCGGCGGCAACCCGCGAGCCAACCGGGATCGCGAACGCCGAACTCGGTGCGCAGAAAAAAGAACTGGCCGAAGCGGAGCGCAGCCTGGCGCAAATTCAGGGCAAAGATCCGCTGCTGCATTTTGAAGTCAACCCCGATGCGGTGAGCAAGGTCGTCGCGGATTGGACCGGTATTCCGGTCGGCAATATGGTCAAGGACGAATTGGCGTCGATCATGAGTTTTGGCGCCAATTTGAAGAAGCGCATAAAAGGTCAAGACCATGCTATCGACGCGCTCGACCGGCGTATTCGTTCATCCAAAGCGGGGTTGAGCAGCCCGCACGCACCCATCGGCGTGTTCTTGCTGGTGGGCCCAAGCGGCGTGGGCAAGACTGAAACCGGGTTGGGCATCGCCGACATGTTGTTCGGCGGCGAGCGCTTCATGGTCACCATCAATATGTCGGAATATCAGGAGAAACATACCGTTTCACGCTTGATCGGTTCACCGCCGGGCTACGTGGGTTACGGTGAGGGCGGGCAATTGACCGAGGCGGTGCGGCAGCGGCCGTATGCGGTGGTGCTGCTCGACGAGGTTGAGAAAGCCGACCCGGAAGTGTTGAATTTATTTTATCAGGTGTTCGACAAAGGCTCGCTGACCGACGGCGAGGGGCGCGAGATTGACTTTAAAAATACTGTCATCCTGCTGACCAGCAACCTGGGCACCGATATCATTACCGAGCTGAGCACCAGCGAGCCGCGTCCGGATGTTGACACCATTGCCGAAGCGGTGCGCCCGGTGTTGATCAATCATTTCAAACCGGCCTTGCTGGCACGCATGGAAGTCATTCCGTACTTCACCATTTCCAAAGATGCGATGGCCGAAATCGTCAAGCTCAAGTTGAATTCGTTGGGTAAGCGAATTCAGACCAGTCAGCACATCCGCTTCGAATACGACGAGCAGGTGGTCGGCCAGATCGTGCAACGTTGCACCGAAGTTGAAACCGGGGCGCGTAACATCGACTACATTATTAGTCGCACCTTGCTGCCGCAAATTTCCACGCAGATTTTGAGCATGCTGGGTGAGGAGCGCCAGGTTTCGACTCTGAAAGTGGGTATTGATGCAAGCGGCGTATTTAGCTTTCAATTCGAGTGACGCCGTGATGAATTGACTAGTAGTTCGTTTCACCAAAAGGCTGGCAAATGAAACCGATGCCCCCTCCCCGCGCTGATTCCCACCGCACTGGCTTTGTGCGGGGAGGGGGAAAACCAGCGCTGTGGGAATCAGATTTTTTCGCCCTGCTAGGCGCAGACGCGCAGCAATACTGTGCGTATTGCAAGGGGCTGCAACAACGCTGGGCGAAAAAAGACGCGGTTTCGTGCCGGCCTTTTGGTGAAACGACCTACTAGGTATGGACACGATTCAAGAAAGCGCACTGCTGGCGATCGACGATCTGATTAAAATCGGTACGTCGTTGTCGTCGGAACGCAACCTCAATCACTTGCTGAACATGGTCGTGGCTGCGGCGCGGCGCATCACGCGCGCCGACGGCGGCCTGGTTTATTTGCTCAACGGCACGAAGACCGATTTACTTGTTGAAGTATTACAGAACGACATCACGCGCTTGCCCGGCGCACGCATTGGCAACGTGGCGTTGTACCTCAACGGCGAGCGCAATTCCGGCAACGTGATTGCGCATTGCGTGTTTACCGGGCAGCCGATTCAGATCGGCGACATTTACCAGTACTCCGGATTTAACTGCGACGATTTCTACGAATACGACCGCGTTGCAGGCATGCGCACCCAATCGCTGCTCGCATTGCCGCTGCGTAATCATGAAGCGGTGACCGTTGGGGTTCTGGTATTGACTAATATTCCGAATGCGGGACGCGCCGCCGATCCGCACGATCCGCTGCTGGGTGCGTTTGCTTCGCAAGCGGCTGTGGCCATCGACAATGTGCAGCTGATCGAAACCAACAAGCGGCTGATTGAGATTCTCGATCACACCAATCGCGAACTGGTGGAAGAGAACCGGCGCCTGCGCGAAAAAATTGTCAGTCGTTATGATTTCTCAAAAATTATCGGGCACGGCGCCGCGATGAAAAAAGTATTTTCCCTGCTCGAAAAAGTACTGGCCTCGTCAGCGACGGTGTTGATTCGCGGCGAGACCGGCACCGGCAAGGAGCTGTTCGCGCAGACGGTGCATTTCAATAGTCCGCGTCGCAGCAATGAATTTGTCGCGCAGAACTGCGCGGCCCTGCCTGACAACCTGCTCGAAAGCGAATTGTTCGGTTATAAAAAAGGTGCGTTCAGCGGTGCCATGCAAGACAAAAAGGGCCTGATCGAGCTGGCCAACGGTGGCACGTTATTTCTCGATGAAATTGGCGATATGCCGTTGGGTCTGCAAGCGAAGTTGTTGCGCGTATTGCAGGAGAAAGAAGTGCGGCCCTTGGGTGGAGTGGAAAGCAAAAAAATTGACGTGCGCATTGTCGCAGCGACCCACTGCAACCTTGAAGAAAAAATCAAGCAAGGCGAATTCCGCGAAGACCTGTATTACCGCCTCAGCGTATTTCCAATCGACGTGCCACCGCTGCGCGCGCGTAAGGATGACGTGCCCGCCTTGACAAAATATTTTGTCGACGAGTTTGCGCGTGTGTACGGCAAGGAAGTCTCCGGATTTTCACCGCGCGCGTTCGACTGTTTGTTCGACTACGATTTTCCCGGCAACGTGCGCGAACTTAAAAATGTCATCGAGCGTGCCGTGCTGTTGTGCGAACCCGGCGGCAGTATTTTGCCCGAGCATTTGCCCGAGCAACTGCACTGCAACGAACGGCCGTCGCATCGTGCGCCGCCTGCTGCGGTCAATCACGACGCCGGGCTCAAGGAACTGGTTGAAGGATATGAACAGACCCTGTTGCGCGAAAAGTTGCAAGCCTGCAATTGGAATCAGACCCGCACCGCCGAGCAGTTGCACATCGGTCGCCGTACCTTGATCGAAAAGCTGACCAAATATCAAATCAAGCGGTAAATACAGCGCGTTACACCATCACGCTTAAGCGCAGCGATGCGCCATTCAAAATGTCACGTCCTGTGTAAAGCTCCAAATCGACCCGATGACGTTCGGGGTGCTCGCGATCCGCATGGATATGCACCGCTGCATGCGCCCCCGGCCCGGTGTCGGCGAGTATATTGTCGAGAACGTTCTGCGCATTTACCGCAATCTGTTCGCCGTTGCCGCTATCCATTAAAAAGTCATGCTGTGCTCCGAGCAGCGCGGTCACTCGGCTGGCGAGTAATTGATAGGGTAGTGATGTCAAGTCCTGGGCAGTTTGGCTTGTGTTGGTTTCCGGCGTGCGCAGCGTCGGCGCATTAAGCAAGTAAACCGCGTCGCGATTCGGCTGGCAGGTGAGTGCGGCAAAACCAAACTGCGCCAGATCGTCAGTATTTTCTATGCTCAGCAGCGCGTGCAGCGGGATCGCGACTTCACCATTCCGGTTGTGATAGGCAAGCACATCCAGGCCGGTGATCTGACCGTGTTGCATGCCGGTGATTTGCGTTGGCCAGTGTGTGCTGGTCATGCTGCGTGCGATCAGCCACGCCAGGGCCCAGCCAGGGTTGCCCCACAGATTATTGTCACGCTCTGCCACGTGCTCGGTGTAGCCCAATCCGCGGGTGTTATCGCAGCTGTAGGATGCTCGCAGCAGCAGGGCGTTGTAGGCACCGCATAACCAGCGCGCGCATTCTTTGCTGCGCAAGGCGTTCCAGGCACTGTAGCGTGGCTGCGACAGCACGGTGCCGATGTACGGCAACGAACGGTTGTGATCGGGTGCAGTACCGAAAAAATCTGCGCGCACTGAGAATACTATCGGCGTTTGCGCAGCCTGTGCTGCTTGCCCCAGCGCGTGCAGCACGTTGACGTCGTGGCTGGAGGAGTCAAATTCGAAATCAACCAATACCAGTCCGAGTTGCGTAGCTTCCTTCGCTAAATTGTTAACATCGGACACGCGAGCTTGAAAAGCTTCCGTCAGTTGATCGCGGGATGCGTCGATCAATTCAACTTTCACATCCTGACCTGCGGCATGATTAAGCAGCAATTTCACGCCACGCCAAGTCGCCTCCAGACGCTGGAACAGCGGGTGATGTAATACGGCGGTGATTTGCTGATCGAGTAACGCGGTCAGCTCGTTGAGCACTTGCGTGATTTCAATCGGCAGTGCGTTGGTTTTGCGTGGGGAGCTGATGCTGTGCAGCACCGCTTCGATGCCCTGGGTAACAGGTGCCGTAGGTTGACCACGGGTTGCGACTAAATCAAGAATGCGGTCGACCTTGTTGCTATCGCGTGGGTTCGGCACGGCGGTGGGTATGTTGCGGGCGGGTGCCAGCGCAGCGCGACAGCGTCGCAGCGCTGGAATTAACGCAGCGCAACTCTCATACGCTGACAAGCCTGCTGTGAATTCGGCGCTTGAAATTTCCTGTCGCAACAAACTCTGCACGCGCTCTTTGAACAGAAAAATTGCCGTGAGCTCGGGCACGTGAGCAACCACGCCCGCAGGCGAGAGATCGCTCAGGTCAGTGACACGGATGGCGATCTGCAACGGCGCCTGCTCGCGGTGAAGAAAATTCTCCACGTCCAGATGCAGTGTTGCGCCAAAGCGATCCAGGATTGCATTTAAGTTGTCTTTGGTCACATACACAGGTGCTTTGTGATGTCGTGCACCGCTCCCTGCGGAAAAATCGCTCAGCACCGCAATGTGAAATGCCACCCGTGGCTGCGGCTGTGCGCCGCGCCGTTCAAAATTTGAACCCATGCCGTGCTGTGCGTTGTCCACGAGAGAAGTTCCTTGTATGGTGTCGCTCACATGTTGTTTTTTACGTCGAAACCGCGCGTTATGGTATCGGTAAAAATACATGTCAGGCAGTTAAATTTCTGCTCGAATACTTTGAAACGAGGGAGTGTTATCACATGGCACAACGCAAAGTCTGGCTGAGCTGGGTCGCGCAAGACACCACCCAGGCTGATCCGAATGTCAGCATGGCCGCGCTAAAAAAAAATGGTTTGCTGCCGCAGGGCAATCGCTGGGTTGACGATGTCGTGAAGGCGGCCTGGGCGGAATTGCTCCCGGTGCTCAGCGATGCGCAGCAGTCCGACGCGTGGGTGATCGCTTTGGATCGCGCCAGTCTCGAACGCGCCAGCGTGCGTTATGGGCTTTCGGTTTTGGCAGCGACGGTGCGTGAGCGTCGGGGCGCTGCGTATCCGCTGGCGGTGCTCGGTATTGACTTCATGCCGAGCGCGGAGCAACTACCGATATTCTTACGCTCTGGACCGTTTTACGGCGGCACCGACAGTGGCTGGCCCGCAAAGCTGGTCGCCAGTTTTTTCAAGAAGGGCGACAGCGTAACCCAGGAGTTTCGCTTCACCGTGTACGCCAGCCAGTACACCGGGCAATGGTTTGAGATCGGTTCGAAAACCGAAGCATGGAACGGCGTGATGTTCGGCGTGAATGGTGATGCAAAGATTACGCACCATGCGGTGGGACCCAAAGGCGCGTTGCCCGAACGCACGGTGTTGGAGTACGCCATCAAGGACATGAAGGCGACGGTCGGCGACACCGAGTTCACGGTGTGGTCAGTGCAAAATGTGGTGAATACCGAGCAATCTTATTTTCTAAAAATAGAAGGTTCCCCGGTCAAGGTGATTTTTGGCGGACATCCTGGGGCGGAAAATGCAGAGGTCTATGTGCTGGATCTAAGTTAGTTGACGCGGGTCACCTTCTCCTAAATTTCGTTGGGCCGAATGCGATGGCGTGGCGACATGACACGCGTTTATGTCGCGCTCATTGAGCGGCGTTTTGCGTAGCAGTTTTCGGTCGTCGTGTAGCGGTAATATGTCACGCAACTTCGCGCCCGCTGCAATTGTGGTGCGGTGTCAAAGAACGTAACATACGGCTACTTTTGCGGAGTGCGAATGCGCACGACAATTCATTTAGTGTGGCCAGCAGGCGATGTCATGAAAACAGGTTTCAAAATATTCATATTGCTGTGCGCGGCGTGCAGCGGGAACGCGTGGGCGGATCGCGGCGATCAATACGTGCTGGGCAAGCTTGGCTTCATGTCAGTAAAAAAGAACAGTGCCGACCCGGTGGGCTCGCTGGGTTTGCTCTATGGCTATGGGCTGACGCCGGGAATCACCGTGGAAAGCGAACTCAATCTGGGTTTGTTTGGTGGCAAATATGAGCAGAAAAATAACGTCGGTGCAGCGTCTGAAAAAGGCGATTTTCGCATCGCGACCCTGGCAGGCTACGGCGCATATCGTTTTCTGATGACTGATGTCACCTACCTCAAAGGTAAGTTGGGATTGCTCTATGAAATCGTGCAGCGCAAAGGCGAGATCATCGGCGACAACACATCGCGAGGATTTGGTTTAGCAGGTGGAGTCGGGGTGGGAACGCGTATCGCGGACGCACTGACGCTCGAAGCGGAAATCACCGGTATTGACAAAGACATTGTGTTTTTCAGTCTCGGTTTGCACTACGCGTTCAAGTAAGGAAAAGCGACTTGAATACGGCGCGGCGTTCGGCCTAATGGAAGGATTACAACAATTGACCAAGTCAGTGTTGCATCATGGATTGAGCGCCGCTACAGCGGTGGTGTTGACATTGCTGTTGGGCGCGTGCGGCACCGTGCCGATGCCCAAAAAGGCCGATGGAACATCGCCCGTCGCGGGCTCAACGACCACGCCACCGGTCGCAGGAAAAAAGGTCGAGGACGGAAAGCCGGGGGCGCCGGTCAAGCCTGGAGTCGAGGCGCCCAAGGTTGATAATTTGAGCGCACGTGAACATGTACAAAATGCTGTGACCGCATTGCAATACGGGCAGGAAGCGAATGCAAAGGCCGACCTCGAAGCAGCATTACGTCAAGACCCGGAAAGCAAAATCGCCAAGAGCCTGATGGCGCAGATTCAAGCGGACCCGGTGCAGTACTTTGGCGGGCAGGAATCCTTCAGCTACACGGTGCAATCGGGCGATTCGCTATCGACCATCGCGCGGCGCTTTCTCGACGATCCACTTAAGTTTCATATCCTTGCCAGGTTCGGCGGCATCACCGACCCCAGTCACTTGCAGCCGGGGCAGACCATCCGGGTGCCCGGCAAAAAGCCGCCCGAAGTGGCGGTGACGCCGACCGGCGAAGAGTCGCGTACGCTACAAGCCAAGCATTTCTACGATGCGGGCAAATATCCGGATGCCATCGAGCTGTTGGAAAGTGGTGGCGCCGAAAGCAGCGAGGGACGTGACCTGCTGGTGCTGTCGTATATCAAATACGCTGACGAATTGGCACAACGAGCCAACTTGCTGGAAGCGCAAAATATCCTCGAGCGGGCGGTCACGATTCAGCCGAATAACGAGAAGCTGAAAAAGCAACTCAAGCAAGTTGAGAGACAGCGTGAAGCAGCCCGGCTTTATAAGGCGGGCACGGACGCAGTCGCTGCAGGTGACAGTGCCAAGGCATTGGATGCGTTCAACGCGGTGCTCAAGCTTGACCCCACGCACGAAGGCGCCAAAAAGCAGATCGTGAGCATGAAGTCCGACGCGGTCGAATCCATGCATAAAGATGCGATGACGGAATATCGCAAACAGAATCTCGATAAAGCGATTGATTTGTGGGATCGCGTATTGGCGCTGGACCCCAACCATGAGCTGGCCAAGCTCTATCGCGCGCGCGCGGTTGAGTTAAGAGTCCGGTTGGAAAAGCTGGACAAGAAGTAGTTCCGGCCGTTATACCCAGTGCCTGCCGGTCAGGTCCGGTGTGGCGATGATGTCCTGGCATCTCTTCTGGGTCGTATCAAAAAATATTGTAATCACATGGAACCTTCATTACACAGTTTTAGCGCGCAATGGAACTGCGCAGCAGCCTACCGGCGACATCGCGCGGGTATGCTCCTGATGGTGTGTTCAGCTTTGGCATCCTGCGTTGCCTCGGCTCCTAAAAAAGCGGACAGTCCTCCGCCAGTCGCGCCCACCTCGCAAGCGGCTCCCGCACCCACGACCCCCCCTCCCGAACTCAGCAAAGACAATGTCGCGCGCGATCACTTGCAAACAGCAATCAGCGCATTGCAGACCGGTCAGGAGGCCAGCGCAAAAAAAGAGCTGGAATTCATGCTGCGGCAGGAGCCTGAAAATAAAATTGCGCGCAGTCTGATGGCGCAAATCCAGATCGACCCCAGCAAGTATTTCAGCAGCCCGGATGCGTTCCAATACACCTTGCAACCCGGCGACACCTTGTCGAGCGTTGCGCAGCGTTTTCTGGACGAGCCATTGAAGTTTCATATTCTGGCCCGCTTCAATGGCATCACCGATCCCAGCCGCTTGGCGCCAGGTCGAGTCATTAAAGTGCCGGGCAGAAAGGCGGGCAGCGTGTCGGCGAGTTCGCCACCCGAGGATGCGCGTCGCTCCGAAACTCCGCCACCCCGTACCGAGCCTGCCCGGAGCGGGGACGAAGGACGCATCCAACTTGCGCGGCGTTTCTACGATGCCGGTAAATATCAGCAAGCCATTGAAACCTTGGCGGGCAGCAGCGCGGGCAACAGCGAAGCGCGCGACCTGTTAGCGTTGTCGTACGGAAAATATGCCGACGAGCTGGTGCAAAGCGAGAATCTGATCGACGCGCAAAGCGTGCTGGAAAACGCACTGTCGACGCAGCCTGGTAACGACAAGCTGCGCAAGCAGCTCAAGCAAGTGCAGCGGCAGCGCGAAGTGGCACGTCTCTACAAATCGGGGACCGATGCCCTGGACGCTGGCGACAGTAACAAGGCGTTGGATTCATTCAATGCAGTGCTCAAGCTTGACTCCAAGCACGAAGCCAGCCGGCAACATCTCGCCAGCATCACTGCCGATGCCGTGGAAGCGATGCATAAAGACGCAATGGTGGAATACGGTAAACAGAACCTGGACCAGGCCATTGTGCTGTGGGATCGCGTGCTCGCGTTGGCACCCGCTCACGCGAACGCAAAGCTGTATCGCGCGCGCGCGGTGGATTTGAAATCCCGACTGCAAAAGCTGGAACAAAAATCGACGGTGAATACGGACTAAATCTATTCTCGTTTTGTCTCTAAGCCCCTGCTATTTACCTATTTCGTCCAGCTTCTTCTGCATACGCTGCGCATCGCTAAGTTTGGTGCGCGCTTTGCTGTGTTGCGGATTGTATTCCAGCGCTTTTTCAAATGACTCGACCGCCAGTTTCAGATCGTTGCGTAGCGCGCGCAAACCTTTCTCATAATATTCATCCGCCAATGCGTTGCGTAATTCCTGTTCGGCTTTGCGGTTGGTACCGGTGTCAGCATTAAAACGCTTGGCCTGCTCGATGTTGGCCAATGCGTTCTGGAGCATCCCTTGCTGGCGTTGCTGGCCGGCAAGTTTTCCATAGGCGTCACTGATTAATTTTTTTGCCTGTAGATCGCCGGGGTATGAGTTCAGGTATTTCTGAATTTCGCGCACCGCGTCGGCGTAGTCGCCTTCACGCAGCATCGACGCGCCCAACTCGAGGTAGGAGCGTTCTTGCTCACCGACGTTGTTGGCTTTGCGGTCTTCACTGATTTTGAGCTTTTCAAGCTTGGCGGACTGAATGCGCCAGACGCGGTCATATTCAATGCGACGCAAACTGTCAAGAACGTCGACGCGGGTGGGGTCGAGTGCCAGCGCAGCCAGTAATTCGTGGCGCGCCGTGGCGAAATCACCTTTGTCCAGTGCGCTGACGCCGCTGCGTTGATGTTGTGTCGCTAGCGTGGCGATCTGTTCTTCAGTCTGGCGCAGGCGCGTCGCGTAACGCGAATCGTCAGGACGCAGCGCATACAGAATTTTCCATTGCAACAGTGCATCCGCATAGCGACCTTGTTCGGCGTAGCTTGCCGCGAGTTTCTCATGCGACGGAATCGAGGTTGGCGCTGAAGCTGAAACCGCAGCGAGCGCTGGCATTTTTGCGGGTTTAGCCGCGAACGGTAACGCATCCGACGCGTCATCCTCTTCGTAGGACGTTTGCGCGGCGCAGGCTGAAAGTCCCAGCGCAGCGATAACAATCCACGGGCGAAAACCGGCGGTAGTCATTAGCGCAGATCCAGGTCTTGAAATGCGCCCAACTGTTTTACGAACGCGTCCAGGTCTTGATCGCCGAACACCATGCTGCGTTGCAGCATGTACGGATACGCGAACGCGGCGTTGCTGCCCGGTTGCACGGTGACGGCCAGACGATAGTCGCGCTGACGCAGCTGATCAATCACGTCCTTGTTGGTGTCCCCGTACGGATACGCAAACGTGTGCACCGGAATATTCAAATTCTTCGAAATGTCGTGGAGCGGCGCCTGTATCTCCACCTGGATGCGCTGTTGATAGCTTGCGTCATCTTCGCCGGGCTGCGCAAAGCCAAGGTTCGAATGGGTTTTGGAATGTGGCTGGATATCCACCAGTCCCGATGTGACCATCTCCTGCATTTCTTTCCAGCTCAAACCTTCGCGTGCGCCGACGTAGTCAGAGTAAACAAAAATGGTGGCGGGAAAACCAAACCGGCGCAGGGTCGGAAACGCATATTGATAAGTCGACTTGTAGCCATCGTCCATGGTCACGACCACAGCGCGTTTCGGCAGTGCGCGTTTACCTTGCAGAAATTCGATCAGGTCGGAAATCCGGATCACGCGGTAATCGTGTTGCGCCAGGTATTCCATTTGGCGCGCGAAGTCATCGGGCGCCACCACCATTTTTGATTTTTCCGATCCGAAACGGTGGTAGCAAAGAATTGGCACCATTTGATATCCGTTGGCGAATACGCCCACGGGATTAAAGGTGTGCAGAGGAATAATGACTTCTTGTCCGGGCGCGAAACTTTTGGTGTTGTTGAAATCTTCAATCACCCAAGCTTTGGCGGCATTGCCTAAATGGCGGCGTGCGAGCGATGCGGGCGTATCGCCTTTGTTTGCGGTCACTATGATGAAGTCATCGCTGCGATGAATTGCGGATTCCCCGGCCGAGGGAGTGCGACCACCCGGGCTGGTGGGCGCGGTCGTACAGGCGCACAGCACCAGCACGAACGACAGTGCCAGAGTGCGCACGTCAGCTCCGCGGCGGCTGTGCGTCATCGCGTTTTTGCAACGAGTCGGCCATGGTGTTGAACGAATTGAACAGCAGTCCGAATTCATCTTTGCGTTGTTGGGTGATGCGATGGTGGAAGCGTCCCTGGGCAATATCGTCGAGCGCGCTGCGTAACAACTTCAACGGTGCGTCGAGCACATTACCGAAAATATACGCAACCACGGTCACAGCGATGAGTGTGACCGCCATCAAAATCAGCATCATCATCAGCGTGAGGTTGCCGACGCGCTTCAACGAGTCTTGCGACAAGCCGACATACACGCGCCCGATTTCCTTGTTCTGAAACAGAATCGGCGTGTCGTATTCAAACACGTCGCCTGCTGCACCCGCGCTCAATGAGTGCACCCGGGTGCCCTCATGGTCGGCGATCAATTCGGCGCCTTGTTTCGCTTCGACCGGTTTGCCGATGTGATCCGTGCGATTGTCGCCGCGCACAATGCCTTTGTGGTCGGCCACGGAAAGATAAATGAAGTCTTGTCGTGCGGTGACTTCGCTGACGAACAATTCAATTGCGGTCCATTCTTCGCTGAGCACCGACACGGCATTTTCCGTGGCGATGAATTTCACCAGCGAGGTGCCGTGGTCGATCATCTGTTGTGTCATCGCCGCGTATTGTTTTTGGTAAACCACGGTGATGCTCAGCACCATGGTGAGCGCAACGATGGCGGCCATGATCGCGGTCCACTTCACGCGCAATGGAATAATGCGTGGTTCGGATTTCTTGCGGGTTTCTTCTTCGAGATCCTGCTGCACGCGGCGCAACGCATCCGCGAGATCTTTGCCGGTTTGGAAACGCTTGTCGGGCTGCTTTTTCAGCAACTTGTCGACGATTAAACGCAACGGTGCCGGAACATTCGGCGCGACCTGGCCGACCGGCGCAGGCTCCTCAGTGGCGATCTGAAACATCAACGTGGCGATGGTCTCGCCCTTGAACGGCTTTTGATTGGTCAGCAGTTGATACAAAATCACGCCGGTCGAAAATAAATCCGAGCGTCCGTCGACTTTTTGTCCGAGCACTTGCTCGGGTGACATATATTGCGGCGTACCCAGCACCTCGCCCATTTGAGTTTGCTGCGTGGCGTCACTGCTTTCGATGTGCGCGATACCGAAGTCGGTAATCTTGATCACGCCGTTTGGGTTGACCACGATGTTGCTGGGCTTGATGTCGCGATGCACAACGCGGTTGTTGTGCGCGTAGTCAAGCGCGGCAGCGAGCTGAATGCCGATGTGCAGCACTTCCGGTACGGTGAAGATCTTGCCCTTTTTCATGATCACGTCGAGCGGCAATCCTTCCAGCAGCTCCATCACGATATAGGGTCGGTTGTTGTCTTCACCGACATCGAAGATCGTGACAATGTTCGGATATGACAGATTGCCGGCCGCTTTGGCTTCGCGCAGGAAACGCATGCGGTATTCCGGATCAATGCAGCGCTCGGTGCGCAAAATCTTGATCGCCAGCGTGCGATCGATGTTGGGGTCGTGCGCCTTGTACACCAGGGCCATGGCACCTTTGCCCAATTCTCCGACCACCTGATAACGTCCAACAGCGCTGAGGGTCTGCATAGTTCCTTCCTGATTTTTCGAGTGATGGTTCACGTCGGCGCTGTTTTCCCCCTCCCCGCATACGTCAACACGGGGGAATCAGTGTCTGGTCGTGACTATTTTTTAAAGAATGATTTCAGAACATCTTTTACCGACGGCTCTTTGGGTTTTAGCGCTTGCGGCACCGGTGTTGCGGTAACAGGTGGGGTGAACGGCTGCTCGATTACCTCGGCGAAGCGTCCCTGGCCGAGAAACCGCAACTGTGGTCCGCCATCACCCAGTGTGACAATGTCATTGTTTTGCAGCGGCGTATCCGCGTGGATGGGGCGCGCATTCAGCAGGGTCGCCTGGCACGCGCTGGCGTCGCGCAAATAATATTGGCTGTTTTGGTAAAACAATTCGGCATGCACCGGCATTACGCGCGGGTGACTGACGACGAAATTATTTGCTGCATCACGACCTAACGTTACGGCGGCTTGCTTGTACGATTTGATGGATGTGCCGAACTGGATGGTAAACGGGGCGCTTTCGCGCCCGACGCCCGGCGGTGTGGCCGGACGCAGCGTGGGGCCGGGTGTTGGCGATGCAGCGGGGCGCCCCGGTAGATTCATCGACGGTTGCATGCGCGGTCGCGCCGCCTGCACCGTGTACAGAAAACTGACTTTCGGCCCGCCATCGGAAAATGCGATGACGTCGCCCTGTTTTAAATACGCTTCCGGTGCGGGCTGGCCGTTCACCAGGCAGCCGTTCGGGCTCAGATTCTTCAACAGAAAGCGATTGCCCTCACGCACGATTTCCGCGTGATGGCGTGAGACACGGCGCATATCTTTGCCGTACACCACAGTGTTGGAGGGATCGCGGCCGATGGTAATGCGCATCGCGGATACCTCGTCGATCTGCCCCTTGCGCGGTCCTTCGATATGCACAATTTGCACGGTAATTTCGGGAATGCTCGGGCCGGAGGGGTTTGAAGTCATATCCTGGATGCCTGGAAAGTGCGCGTCACTCGCTGCGTATTATTCCAGAATCACAGTCCTGACAGAAGGTTTACTTGTGTCGAGTCCGTATGGTTCTCGTCAGGCGCTTCACGTATCCTGTCGCTGTTCAATTTTCTGAGGCAAAGGCGGTATGGAGATCGCGGCAGACGGACTGACCGACATCGGCAACGTCCGCAAGAACAATGAGGACGCGTTGCTGGTGCGGGTGGCGTTGCCGTTGTTTGTCGTCGCTGACGGTGTGGGCGGCTCAGCAGCAGGCGAGATCGCGAGCCAGATGTTTGTGAGTAGTTGTGAGTACGAGTTCGAAGCGGTCAGTGGACAATCGCAGAACCTTGCCTTGGTCATCAAACGCTGTTTTCAAAACAGCAACAAAAAAATTCTCGATTACACCGACCAGGCGCCCGAAACCCGCGGCATGGCCTGCACCGCCGAAGTGCTGACCTTCAGCGATGGCGAATATGTGTTGGGACACGTCGGCGACAGCCGGGGTTACCTGATTCGTGACGGACGCATTGAACCCATCACCAAAGACCATTCTTACGTGCAGGAACAACTCGACCTGGGACTCATCAAGCCCGAAGAAGCCGAGACGCATACTTTGCGCAACGCAATTTATCGTGCGGTGGGTTTTGAGCCCGAGCTGGATGTCGACATTTTTCGCGGCCGGGTGAAAGACCGCGATATCTTTCTATTGTGCTCGGACGGGCTGTCCGACATGGTCGAGGACGACCAGCTGCTCGCCATCGCCAGCGCCCCCGGGGAGGTAAGCGCGCGCGTCAAAGCGTTGATCGACGCCGCCAAAGCGGCAGGGGGTCGTGACAATATCACGGCGGTGTTGTGTGAGGTGCGGGTGCCGCCGACCCTGACGCAAAAATTCGCTTCGCTGTTGCTGGGGAACGATTCAAAGTAGCTGCCGGTTCCGGCGTTCGCATCACCGCACAATCCAGTGCTGCACATCCTGCTCAGCCAAAAAATTTTCCGCATTCGCGCCCTGCAATATCGCAAACGTTGTGAGCATGCCGGCTTCGACGCAGGTGGGTGCAGCAACCGTGACTGAGCGTGGCGCGTCGCGCACCGGCCAGCCGGTTTTCGGGTTGAGAATATGCCCGTAGCGGGTGTTGTCTTTTAACAGAAAGCGCCGCGCGTCGCCGGAGGTGGCCACGCCGCCGCGCGCGAGCTGGAGTTGCGCGAGTGCGTGTTCGCCGGTGGCGTCGGGATCGTCGATGCCAATCCGCCACGGGTTGCCGTCGGCACGCCGTCCGGTTACAAATAAATCGCCGCCAAAGTTAATCACCATGCTCACGTTGCTGGCGGCAGTCAGCAGTTGCGCCGTTTTGTCCACAGCGTATTCCTTGCCCATGCCGCCAAAGTCGATCTCCATGCCGACCGGTAATGTGAGCTGAGATTTGTCCCACTTGACCTTGCTCCAGCCAACGCGGGGCAACACCGCGGAAATATCCTGCGCGGCGGGCACGCGGTCGCTGCCGTCAAATTTCCAAACTTTGCGCAACACGCCCGAGGTGATATCAAACAAGCCGTCGCTCAGGCGATAACACAGGTCGGCATAATCAAGCAGCTTGGCGGTTTCGTCGTCCACCTCGACGGGTGCACCGGCATTGTGATGCATCCGGTGCACGATGTTGTCATCACGGTAACGACTGAATTTTTGCTCAATGCGTTTGGCTTCGGTGTAAGCAAGGTCAGCGAGTT
>JANMQQ010000401.1:0-3766 GCA_031370545.1 Gammaproteobacteria bacterium | reverse complement strand
GTACCGTAGCACGACGCCGTATCCCACGTGCGAACGTCGTGCGCATGGCGCACGCTACAACTCGTGCCGCGTATTTTCATTTTTTATCATCGGTAGGATCCGGCGCTGCACGCGCTTTGATGGCGTCCCGCCATTCGCGCTCGTAGGTGGATAGAGTAGCGGTAATTTTCTCGTCAGGGATATCCGGGTGGGCCTGCTTGAACATTTGCAATTGCCGTGCGCTTTCTTGGTCGCGGCCTTCAACGCGCAACTTGGCGATTTCTTTGAGCCAGGGTCCAATCGGTTTGGGATTGTTGTACGTCTTGGCAACGCTGGGAGACATTTTCTGCGCTTCGAACAAACGACTGGGCGACGGCGAATTGCCTGTCGTAGCAGCCATTGCTACGGGCGCGCTGCGTTTTGCTCGCACATCCGCCGCCATGTCTTCTCCTGCTGTTACGCGTTCCATAGCTTGACTATTCGTGGTGAACCCATCCCGCTCTTGACTAATAGCTGGTGTTTCGACTTGATCACCAGCAATGTCCGCGACGCTCTCTTCAGGCTTCTTTTTCATCTCGGGTGCGACGGTCGGCGCGAGCGCAAGACGTGATTCCTTTTCACGCGACGACCCGGGTTCAGCCTTGCTTAATCGGTCTATCGTATCCGGCACAGCGGGCTGGACAAGCGCCACTTGCTCATCTGCGCGAGGTTTAGCGGCTTGCAGGCGTGCGCTGTTTTTCGGTACGGCAGGAGCGGTCAGCGCTTCTTTAATTTCAACAACGGGCTCCTTTTGAGCAGGCACAGGTTCCGGTGCGCTCGGCGGTTCGTCGTTACGCGTGCGCTGATAGAGCGCGGACAATTGCGCATCGTGCATCGTGGCATCTCGTGGCTGATCGTTGTTGCTCATGCGTGTTCCACCAAACGCTTACGTAGTTTATCGACCGCATAGCGGATGCGACTTTTCACCGTTTCCACTCCGACATCCAACATGGCTGCGATTTCTGTCAAACTCAATCCGGCTTCTTCCTGAAGTAAAAAAGCTTCGCGCTGCACCTGCGGCAAATGTTCGATGGCCTCCGGTAGGTGATCTAGCGCTTGCGCACTGGCCGCGCGATTCTCGGGCTGTATCCGGGTCGGACCGGCGATGCTCACGGTGTCAACATCCTCATCTTCAATATCGCTTTCGTCATACACCGCAGCAGTGCTATGCCGTTGGCTGCGGTAATGGTCGATCAAATGCCGACGCGCGAGGGTGTAAAGGTAGGTCGTAAACTTGGCAGTGATTTGGTACGTGGTGCGCGCCTTGACAATTTTTATCCAGATGTCCTGAAAGACTTCATCAGCACTCGACTGGTGACAGTGCCGGCACACATACCGATACAGCGGACCGCGATGACGTTGATATAAAATATCAAACGCCTGCGCGTTCCCTGCGCAGCACGCCTGCATCAACGCTTCGTCGGATTCCGTACTCATGGGTGCCCCGGCTTTACTGTTCGCTGCGCGCAATCTTTACCGCCAAGGTCTGCGCCAGTCCCACCAGACCGATAAATTCACCTCGATAGCCGAAAGGATCCGCTCCGCGCGCGGCGCGTGCAACGGTCAGCACATCACCGTAGTTGAACGTGCCAGTGTACTTCCCGCCGCGTAACAATTGTCCGAACCCGGCGACCGCTGCTGCAAACCGATAGCGTTCGCTGGTCGCGTTAAAGTCAAGCTTGAGATCGGAAGCGGCAATCGGCGTTTCGATCAATTGTGATACGTCACCCTCCGGCGCCTTGTAGCGCAGACGCAGAAACGCCAATTCGTTGCCATGTTCAGTTTTATGTTGCGCCTGGGCGGGGTAACGCAGCGGGTCAACATGATCGCCCCCATGCCCTGCCAACACCACTTCGTACAACGCAGTCACGGTGTGTCCTGCACCCAGTTCACCGGCGTCGATCTGATCATTATTAAAATCCTCGCGCGCCAAAACTCGATTCTCGTAACCGATCAAGCGGTACTCGGCAACTACATCGGGGTTGAATTCGATTTGAATTTTCACGTCTTTGGCAATCGTCATCATGGTTGACGACATCTGCTCGACCAGCACCTTGCGACCTTCATTTAAATTGTCAATATACGCAGCATTGCCGTTGCCCGCGTCCGCCAGTTGTTCCAGGAGTTGATCATTGTAGTTGCCCCTGCCAAATCCCAACGTGTCAGTGATATTCCCGTTTTGCGTTTTTCTTCAACAAGATTTTTGAGCGTCTCGAAATTCACCGTGCCGACGTTGTAGTCCCCGTCGGAAGCAAGAATGATACGGTTGATTCCGCGCGGTACGAATATCTGCCGCGCAATCGAGTAAGCCAATTGTATACCTGCGCCCCCATTGGTCGAGCCACCCGCACTTAAACGATCCAGTGCCGCGATGATGCGCGCCTTTTGATCGCCTGCGGTCGGTTCGAGCACGGCACCGGCAGCTCCCGCGTACACCACAATGGCGACGTGATCTTGCGGCCTTAACTCATTAACCAGCAGCTTCATCGACGTCTTGAGCAGATCAAGTTTGTCAGGTGAGTTCATGCTCCCGGAGACATCAATCAAGAACGTCAAATTGGCCGCCGGAATCTGATTCTTGGGAACTTCATAACCCTTGATTCCGATCTGCAACAGCGTTGTTTTAGGATTCCAAGGATTGGGCCCAAGTTCAGTCGTCACCTTGAACGGATGCGACGTGTCAGTCGGCGCGGGATAGTCGTAGCCGAAATAATTCACCAACTCCTCCACACGCACCGGATCGTGTGCGGGCAACCGGCCGGTATTAAGTGTGCGACGCACATTGCTATAGGAGCTGGTGTCGACTTCAATACTAAATGTCGATACCAGAGTTTCAGACGCACGCTTGATGGGGTTGTCGTTGAGATGAGCGTAATTCTCTCGATCAACCCCATCGACTGGAACATGCCACGAGTCAACTTCCGCTGGCGCAAACCGTTCTGTGCGTAAATCGTACGCAAATGCCTGACTTGCGGGCGTGCCAATCTCGCGTTTCGCTTTCGCTGCGGTCGATGCATTTTCAGTTAACCGGTGCGGGTTGTTTATGCTTCCGATGACATTTGGTTCTGCCGCTACATCCCGCTCGTTCCCGCCTCATCCATTAGTCGCATCCCTGTTGTCTCCCCTCACTGAGGCGCGTAAAAATCGACATGGAAGAAAATCAGAGATGTAGAAACGACGTCACTCATATCTTTAATATTGGTCGGGGCGACAGGATTTGAACCTGCGACCACCTCCACCCCAAGGAGGTGCGCTACCAGGCTGCGCTACGCCCCGAATGCTTCAGAAAACGCAGGCGGCTATGATAACCGTCATCGTTTACGGCTGCAAAGCGAAAGTAACTGACGGAACGCGCCTTGTTGCCCCAAGACCCGTTCACACAGGCGGCAAGCTATGCGCTGCAACGCCAGGAATCGCTGTCGGTGTTCCTGGCGTACCCCGACGTGCCGCTGGACACCAATCATCTGGAGTGCGCGCTGCGCGTCATTCCGATGGGCAGAAAGAACTGGCTGTTCTGCTGGAGCGAAACTGGCACGGTGTCCCGTCCGCCTGTCCGCCGAGCATTTTCGGCTTCCGGCCCGCCGGATTTTTCTCGCCTTTAAGGAACCGCCGATCAATTCAGATTTAGAACTTGAAACAAACGCGCTGCGATTTTCATAACGCTCGCGGACTTTCGAGTTCTATCTTTTCGGTTTCAATAAAGTATGTTTGTTTCTGTTTACCTTGTTTTGCCGTATTTCCTTGGGTT
>JANMQQ010000388.1:0-8568 GCA_031370545.1 Gammaproteobacteria bacterium | reverse complement strand
GGTAATTTTTGCCAGATCAAGATTGAATTCCTGTTTGCCGTGCAGCAAGGTCAAACCTTCGGCGAAGGCTTGCATCATGCCGTACTCAATGCCGTTGTGAATCATCTTGGTGAAATGACCTGCGCCCACCGGTCCCACATGTGCCCAGCCGCGATCCGCTGCGGGCGCCAACGCCTTCAGCACTGGCGTGATGATTTCGAGCGTGGCGTTGTCGCCACCTGCCATCAAACAATAGCCGTTGGCTAATCCCCAAATGCCGCCGGAGGTACCGACATCACAATAGCGTAGCCCGGCCTGAGTCACGCGTGCGCCGCGCCGTTGCGTGTCGTGATAGTTGCTGTTGCCGCCGTCGACGATCACGTCACCTTTGGCGAGCAAGGGCAACAACTGGTCAATCGCTTCTTCAGTGGCTGCACCCGCCGGTAACATCAACCAGACCACGCGCGGCGCGCTGAGTTTTTTTACGGCGTCTTCGATGCTCGCGGCGGGAATCAAACCGTCCTCTTTCGCGAGCTGATTCACGATATCGTTTGAACGGTTGTATCCGACCACGTCGATACCGGCGCGGCGCAAACGGCGCGCCATGTTGCCGCCCATTTTTCCCAAACCGAATAGTGCGAGTTTCATGTGCTTGTCCTTCCTGAGGGTGATGGTCCGCGTCGGCGCGCGGCAGTGATATTAATGCGACGGCGACAAGTTAAAGATAGTTCAAAAAAAACACCGTCAGACCGCACGATTGTATCGGTAACGGGAGAAACAACCTTAAGGGAGAGTGACGGAAGCGGGATGTCCGGGCGTGAAAGATTACAACCCTAAGTTGCTTTGTAAGTCGGATCGACTGGGCTTATTGATACAGCCTGATGAGTTTAGAGCAACGCAGGAGCAGTTGCCGGGATGGGGTGTTCAAGCACACCGTTTTTTCCACTCACCCCCATCCTAACCTTCCCCCTTGCAGGGGAAGGGATGCTGCGTTTTCGCTACTGAACAATTCAAGTCCGATGTTGACTTCAAACTTTGTAGAGCCGAATTAATAGTGAGGATTGTCCAACCGAAGGTCCGCGTTGGGTGGCCCACATTTGGCTGATGGGGTTACCGCAATGCGTCCGAATAAATGTCAAGGTAGCGACGTGCACTGCTCGGCCAGCTGTGATCCTGTCGCATGCCGGTGGTGACAATTTGTCGCCATGTGGCACCGTCACGGTAGTGCTGCACGGCACGCGTCACTGCTTCGACCATGGCACTGGCGTCTTCGCGTTCAATCATGAAGCCGGTTGCGGTGCGGGTTGCGAGTGACGCTGCGTTGGTGTCGACGACGGTATCGACCAGCCCACCGACGCGCCGCACGATCGGCACGGTGCCATAGCGCAGGCTGTAGAGCTGGTTGAGTCCACAGGGTTCGAAGCGTGACGGCATCAGGAACATGTCCGCGCCCGCTTCGATGCGGTGGGCGAGGGCTTCGTCGTAGCCAATGTTCACAGCAATTTGCTGTGGCAAACGGCGCGCCCAATTTTGCAAGCGGCTGCCGTATTGCGTATCACCGCTGCCCAGCAATACCAGTTGCAGCGGCTGGGTCACCAGCTGTGGCAAGGCGTCGAGTGCCAGGTCGACGCCTTTTTGGTGGGCGAGCCGACCGACCATGCCGATCAGGGGCTGTGTATCGAGCAGCGGCAAGCCAAGCTCGCGCTGCAAGGCGCGCTTGTTGGCTAACTTTCCGTCGAGGTTGTCTACGCTGAATGGCGCTGCCAGCAGCGGGTCGTGGCTGGGGTCCCATTCTTTTTCGTCGATGCCGTTGATGATGCCGCGCAAGTCGTCGCTGCGATGGCGCAACAGTCCGTCCAGTCCGCAACCGAATTCGGCCGTCTGGATTTCGTGTGCATAGTTGGGGCTCACGGTGGTGATGACGTTGGCGAACACCAGTCCGCCCTTAATAAAGCAAAGTTGATTGTGAAATTCGAGTGCCTCGGGCCCCCACAATTCCTGCGGCAACTGCAAGCTGGCGAAGGTGGGTGCCGGAAACAATCCTTGGTAAGCGAGGTTATGCAGAGTAAATACCGTGGCGGGCGCCTGCGCCTCACGCGACAGCAGCGCTGGTATCAATCCGGTTTGCCAGTCATGGCAGTGAACAATTTCCGGCTGCCAGTTCAGCTGCGCGCGATTGGTGGCAATTTCCACCGCCGCGCGGCACAGCACGGCAAAACGTTGCGCGTTGTCGAGCCATGCCTGCCCATTGGGCATCGAGTACGGATTGCCGGGTCGGTCATACAATGCCGGACAGTCGAGTAGCCAGAGTTTGACATTTGAGCCGGGCAGGGTGCCTTCCAGTAAGGTGACGGTTTCCGGTGCACCGATGAGTTCGAATGTCGCCACCGGTTGCAGCGTGCCGGCGCGCAAGCGTGCGTCATGGTAGGCGGGCATCAACACGCGCACATCGGCGCCGAGTTGATTGAGCGCCATGGGCAAACTGCCCGCCACATCGCCCAGACCGCCGGTCTTCATTAACGGATGAACTTCGCTACTGACGAAAAGCACGCTTCGCATGTGAGTTGCCTACATTTTTAATGCGTCTGCAGAATGTTCCGTAGCGGCGCTGCTTGCCGCGCCTTAAGTTGCTCCTGTCACGTTGAAGTCAGGGCGCAGCAAGCAGCGCCCCAACGCGGCTATATTTCCCGCCGCAGTACCAATCCTGCCAACGGCGGCAAGGTCAACTGCAGCGAGTACGGTCGTCCCATCCACGGGGTCGCTTCGGCGGCCAACACGATGCCGACCTCGACATTACTGCCCCAGTAAAATTCCGAGTCGGAATTCAGCACAACGCGATACGTACCTGCATCCGGCACACCAATGCGGTATTCGTTTCGCACCACCGGGGTGAAGTTGAGGATCACCACTACCAAATCATGTTCAGCTTTGCGCACGTAGCTGATGACCGATTGTGCCGAGTCGTGACAATCAATCCAATCGAAGCCTTGCGGTTCAAATTCATAGCGGTGCAGCGCAGGTGTGGTGCGATACAAATGATTCACGTCGCGCGTCAGCGCTTGCACGCCTTTATGATGCGGAAATTCCAGTATCCACCAGTCCAACGCGCTGGCATGGTCCCATTCACGGCCATGTGCAAACTCGTTGCCCATGAATGAAAGTTTTTTACCCGGATAGGTGTACATATAAGTGTAGAGCAGGCGCAGCGTCGCAGCTTTTTGCCAATCGTCACCCGGAATTTTATTGAACATCGACTGTTTGCCGTGCACCACTTCATCGTGCGAGAACGGCAGCACGAAATTTTCGGTGAAGGCGTACAGCATGCCAAAGGTCAATTCGTTGTGGTGATATTGCCGATAGATCGGCTCCTGTTGCATATAAACCAGCGTGTCGTGCATCCAGCCCATGTTCCATTTCATGCTGAAGCCTAACCCCCCCACATAGGTGGGGCGCGTCACCTGTGGCCAGGCGGTGGATTCTTCGGCGCAGATCAACACGCCGGGGAACAGGCCGTGTGTGACTTCATTCAATTCGCGCAAGAACGCGATGGCTTCCAGATTTTCATTGCCGCCGTACGCGTTCGGTTCCCAGTCGCCCGCTTCACGTGAATAGTCAAGATAGAGCATTGACGCCACCGCATCGACGCGCAAGCCGTCGATGTGAAATTCCTCCAGCCAATAAATGGAGCTGGAAATCAGGTAGTTTCTGACTTCATTGCGACCGTAATTATAAATCAGCGTGCCCCAATCGCGATGTTCGCCACGCCGCGGATCTTCGTGTTCGTACAACGCCGAGCCGTCGAAGCGCGCCAGACCGTGTTGGTCCTTGGGGAAGTGCGCAGGCACCCAGTCCAGCAACACGCCGATGCCGCGCGCGTGCAAGTGATCAACAAAGTAGCGGAAATCGTCCGGCGTGCCGTGGCGGCTGGTGGGCGCGAAATTGCCGAGGGTTTGATAACCCCAGGACGCGTCCAGTGGATGCTCGGTGACCGGCAGCAGTTCAACGTGCGTGTAGCCCATCATCGCCACGTAGTCGGCCAGCCGATGGGCCAGTTCGCGATAATTTAAAAAGAAATTTTGTGCGTCGCGCTGCCACGAACCCAGGTGCACTTCGTAAATGGACACCGGCGCATGTTGCCAGTCCCACTTGCCGCGTGCAGCGAGCCACGCGCTGTCGTGCCAGGTGTAGGCAGATTCTGCACAGACCACGCTTGCGGTCGCCGGGCGTAGCTCGAAGCGGTTGGCGTAGGGGTCTGACTTCAGATGCAATGTGCCGGAATCGCGATGGCGAATTTCGAATTTGTACACCACGTCGGCGCTCAAGCCCGGGATAAATAATTCCCATACGCCGTTATCACCGCGCACGCGCATCGGATGGGCGCGGCCGTCCCAGCGATTGAAGTCGCCGACCACGCTGACGCGCTGGGCGCTGGGTGCCCAGGTCGCGAACAGCACGCCGGGCACGCCGTCGACGACGCGCAGATGCGCGCCGAGCATGCGGTACACATGCCAGTGGCGGCCTTCGCCGAACAAGTACAAATCGAAGTCGGACAATTGCGGCAGAAACGAATACGGATCAACGCGGCGCTGCGTTGCGCCGCTCGCGTCGCGCCACAGCAACGTGCAATGATCCGGCAACAATCCTTTGGGCCCGCGCCATTCAAACAGATCGGTGTCGGGGATGCGCTCCATGCGGCGCTGGCCTTCCTCGACACGCACCTCACTCGCATTCGGCAGATACGCGCGCAAGCACTCGCCGTCGGGCGTCGCATGCCGACCCAGGACTGCAAACGGATCGTGATGTCGCGCCTGAACGATGCGTTGAAGTTCGTCGGGAAGGGTAGATGATGGAATTGGCGTGTCAGTTGTCATGAGTGGTTCGCAGTGAATTTTTGGAAGCCAAGTTACGGGTGACGATTCTCTACTACAATTGAAGCGGTTACCATACGGCAGCCTCGCGACTGCGAGAGGCAATATGGCCGACAGACATCCGCAAATGTAACTGACCCATGGAGCCAGCAACATGGTTGTTCCGGAATCCCCACAACGTTTTGCCAACCGTTTAACGCGCGATGCGCTGGCCTTGATCCTGGCCGGTGGGCGCGGGTCGCGACTTAAACATCTGACCGACTGGCGTGCCAAACCGGCCGTCCCATTTGGCGGAAAATTTCGCATCATCGACTTTGTATTGTCGAACTGCCTGAATTCAGGCATTCGCCGCATCGGCGTCGTCACCCAGTACAAATCGCATTCGTTGTTACGGCATATTCAGCGCGGCTGGAATTTCCTGCGCGGTGAATTCGGCGAATTCGTCGAGATTTTGCCTGCCCAGCAACGCATCGAAGCGCAGTGGTATTCGGGCACCGCCGATGCGGTGTACCAGAATCTTGACATTATCCGGCTGCACCATCCGCGCTACGTACTGGTGCTGGCCGGAGATCATATTTACAAAATGGACTATGGTCCGATGATCGCGCATCACGTTGCGGTCAAAGCGGATATGACCATCGGTTGCATTGAAGTGCCGGTGGCGGAAGCGAGCGATTTCGGCGTGATGAGTGTCGGCAGCGAATTTCGCATCAGCAAGTTTTCCGAAAAACCGCAACAGCCTGAAGCGATGCCCGGCAAGCCCGGCGTCGCATTGGCGTCGATGGGAATTTATATTTTCAATACGGATTTTTTGTACGAACAATTAATCAAGGACGCGGACAACGATAAATCCAGCCACGATTTCGGTAAAGACATCATCCCGGCGGTGATCGACAGGTACCGGGTCATGGCTTATCCGTTTCACGGCGCGGGCAGCAACAACCCGGGTTATTGGCGCGACGTCGGCACCATTGACGCGTATTGGCAGGCCAATATTGAGTTGATCGGCGTGACGCCGGAGTTAAACCTGTACGACCGCGACTGGCCGATCTGGACCTATCAAGAACAATTGCCGCCCGCCAAGTTTGTGTTCGACGACGACGACCGGCGTGGCATGGCAGTGGATTCGATGGTGTCAGGTGCTTGCATTATTTCGGGCGCGCTGGTACGGCACTCGTTGCTGTTTTCCAACGTGCGCGTCGACGCGTTTGCCAGCATCAAAGACAGCGTGATTTTACCTGACGTCAAAATTGGCAGCGGTTGCCGCATCACTCGCGCGGTGATCGACAAAAGCTGTCATATCCCGGAGGGCACCATCATCGGCGAAGATCCGGTCGAGGACGCCCGGCGCTTCCATGTCAGCGAGGGTGGCGTGGTATTGGTCACGCCCGCGATGCTGGGGCAGGAGTGGCACCATGTCCGCTAGCGACAAACTCAAAGTGGTTTTGTGCTGGCACATGCACCAGCCACAGTATCAGGATCAACTCAGCGCTGAATATTTGCTGCCCTGGACCTACCTGCACGCGGTCAAAGACTACGTCGATATGGCCGCGCATCTCGAAGCGCAGCCGCAGGCCCACGCAGTGGTAAATTTCGCGCCGGTGTTGCTCGAACAGATTGACGACTATGCGCAGCAGATCAGCGGCTTTCTGAGCGACGGCAAGGCGCTCCGCGATCCGTTGCTGGCCGCGCTCGCCGGGACCGTATTGCCGGCCGCAATCGAGTCCAATATTTCTTTGATCAGCGCGTGTCTGCGCGCCAATCGTGACCGGCTGATTAATCGCTTTCCCGCTTACCGGCGGTTGGCCGACATGGCGCATCTGTTCATGCAACATCCTGAGACGCTGGCCTATCTCAATGAACAGTTCGTTGTTGACATATTGATGTGGTATCACTTGGCGTGGCTGGCTGAAACGGTGCGCCGCAGTGATGTGCGCGTTGCCGAGCTGATTAAAAAAAATAGTGGTTACACCGTGCATGACCGCCGCTTGTTATTGCAGATCATGGGCGAGCTGATGAGCACCGTCATCCCGCGTTATCGTGCGCTGGCGCAACGCGGTCAGATCGAGCTGGCGATGTCGCCGTATGCGCATCCGATTGTGCCCTTGTTGCTGGATCTACGCAGCGCGCTTGAAGCCATGCCCGCTGCGCCCTTGCCGGTCGCCGAGCGTTATCCCGGCGGCGAGGAGCGTGTGCGCTGGCATATCCACGAAGGTCTGCGCGTGTTCGAAAAATATTTCGGCTTTCGTCCGGCCGGATGTTGGCCGTCGGAAGGCAGCGTGAGTGTGGCCGCGTTGCGGCTGTTCAGCGAAGCAGGCTTTCGCTGGGCCGCCAGTGGCGGCAACGTCCTCAACAACAGCGTGGCGAAAAGTAGTGGTATTCCTGCGCTGCATCCCCATCAGGCGTTTCGTGTTAAAGGTGGGGGTCAGATCGCGAGTTTTTTTCGCGATGATGGTTTGTCGGACTTGATCGGCTTCACTTATTCGAGCTGGCATGCCGACGATGCCGTGTCGAATCTTGTGCATCATCTGGTCAACATCGCACAGGCGCAAACCGATCCGGGCAAGAGTGTGGTGTCGATCATCCTGGACGGTGAAAATGCCTGGGAATATTTCCCGGAAAATGGTTTCTATTTTTTGAGCGCACTTTATCAAAAGCTCGCCGAGCATCCACAGTTAGAACTAACCACCTATTCGAGCTGCCTGGATAAAAAAGTCAACACCGTAGAATTACCAGGCCTGGTGGCGGGCAGCTGGGTTTATGGAACATTTTCCACCTGGATTGGCGATCCGGAAAAAAATCGCGGCTGGGACATGCTGGTCGACGCCAAGCGGGTGTTTGATCGCGTCACCGCCACGGGTCGTTTGTCGGGAGAAAAGCTCACGCTCGCGCAACGCCAGCTAGCAGTGTGCGAAGGGTCCGACTGGTTTTGGTGGTTCGGTGGTTATAACCCGGAAGCCGCCGTGAGTGATTTCGAAAGGTTATTTCGCCGCCACTTGTCTAATCTGTATCAACTGCTGAGTGAAGAGCCGCCCGAATATCTGGCCCATTCATTCACGCACGGTAGCGGCGCGCCGTCGATGGGCGGGGTCATGCGGCCGGGATCGGCTTGATATGGGAAGTTCGGCGCGCATGACTGAGCCGCCCATTTGCAGGATGTGTTGTTAAACCTCGAGCCACAGTTGACCGCTGCAAGGCCAAGCAAATGTGTGCAGGTCTTGATATTTTTGGTTGGTGTATGCGTCACCCCCGCCGTGAAGCCCGCTACGGCCTGTGGAGCGCGCTCCACAGTGCGCAGGGTGGCGTTGCAAAGCGATGTACAAGTGCCGCGAAGCATTACACCAGGTTAAATGTTTTGTTTCGCAAGCCGATGGAGTCCGACCTCGCGTTTTATTTGGATGGCCCTGATGACCGCTCCGTCGCTGTCCACTACCCCGTTTCTTGATCGCCGTCGTGCGGGACTGTTATTGCATCCCACCTCACTCCCGTCCGGTGATCTGGGCGCCGACGCCTACCGCTTTGTCGATTTTTTAGCGGCAAGCGGATTTTCAGTGTGGCAGTTCCTGCCCATTGGTCCGACGCATGGCGAGTTTGGTTCGCCCTACCAGTGTCTGTCGGTGCATGCGGGTAATCCCTTGCTGATCAGTGCGCAGCCGCTGATCGAGGAAGGTTGGTTGGGACCGGAAGCGGCGGTGGGGGCGCCCCCCGATGCGACCCCCCC
>JANMQQ010000384.1:0-34862 GCA_031370545.1 Gammaproteobacteria bacterium | reverse complement strand
TTGCCGCTCCATCTTGCGCGGTCGATCCGTCAGGCGTTTTAGCTCGGCGACAATCGGCTCGAAGGCCGACTGCATCTCCTCACGCCAATCGAACTTCTCGTCCTTTTTTGGATAGAACATTTGCACATCAACGCCACCCGTTGCCCACAATTCCAGAGCCAGGCGCAGGCTTTCAATATTGGTTTTCAACACATCAATCTCGGCACTGATGCGCTCACGCTCGTTATCTGATTTTGCTGCGCGCAACTGATTGCGCATCGCGTCGCGATCCTGCTCAGCCTGGTGAATCGTGCTAAGAAGATTTTCGAACGTGCGCCAGGTATCCGGACGGACTGGGGTAGTTGATTCGCCTTGCTGGGCGGAGTAAGAAGTGCCCGCTATCAACATTAGCAGCAGCGCGAGCACTAATGTAAAAGAGGTTTTGTTCATTTGCGAGAACTGTTCCCGGTAGCGGGTTTCACCACAGCTGCGTTAGTGATTCAGGGCTTGTTGAATTTGGGGCGGGCCAGCAACCCATAGCTCGTCATTACTCGCCGTAGCGTACTATCAACGGCGCGCCGAGGGGAGATCGGTGAGCAGCACCCTAGAATGAAATCGAGGAAAAATCTAGGGCGATTTCGTCCCATCAATTTGTAACACGGCAGGATCAAAGCTGTAGGTTCCCGCGCAGGACTGATCCGTGTCGCGCGCAATCGCCTTGGCTTTATTCACGATCAAGGCATCGGCAAAATCTGCGGACTTCATACCATTTGCAGTTTCAACCGGTTTCGCCGCAATAAAGTCATTGAGCGCAGACCAGACCGCTTGTTGATTCTCGAAAACGATGTTGGTCTCTTCCAGAAGACTCATGACGACCGCTTGAATATCTTCTTTCGTAGCCCGTAACGCTTCCCTTTGAGCGTCCAGAGGGACTCGACCAGCACCACGTCGGCAATCAGAACAGTGCGTCCGCCTTTAAATAACTTTCTGGCTTTTGCTGCTTGTTCTTCTGAGCGTGACGCGGTCTGCCGTGCTCGACGAAATCAATCTCATCACCGGGCCGCACATGCAGACGATCACACAACTCTTTAGGTATCGCAACTTGTCGCTTCGGACTCAACATCGGCATGATACGGTCTCTTTAACCATAGACTATTGGGTAAGGATAGCTGGGGCTTCACAGCAGGAGGCTTTACCTTGTTGTAGATAGTAACTCCAGCAGGCACCCATTATCGCAGGCCAGCAATTGAATACCCAATCACAATTTTGCCACGACGTAATCTAGCCCTTTTGTACTAAAATAGAGAAGTTGGGGATGCTTGCAGTGAACTCCTAGTCGCTACTGCGACTCTACTCAAGTAACTCGCAGAGGCGATATCACTTAAATTTTTATGGAACGCTCCCGCGCCAAGACATCTATCACTCCAGCTCCGCGTGCGTGGAAATCTGACGCCCAGCTGAAAAAAACCCGCAGCGCGGCGATCAAGCCAAATCACGTACTCCTATTCATGATGAGCGTTACGGCGCTTGGTGTTCTTTCGTTTTTTCTCTCCCATGAAGCGATAGCAAACCGCTTCTACCCCAACAGCGTTGCTACCGCAGATGTGCGTTTGTCGCCGGACGTTCCGGAGCTAGGGTTGGATACGATGACTCCGCCGTCAGGCACATCTTTAGACCGCTGGGAAACACTCACAGTCAACAACGGAGACAATTTCTACAGCGTACTTGGCCGCATTGGATTTGATCCGCTCGATTCTCAACGAATATTAGAAGCGGGGCCAGGGGCAGCGGCGCTTAAGCGGCTCATACCAGGCCAGCGGATTAAGATGCGTTTTGCAAAAGATGAATTGGCTGAACTCGTTTATGAAAGCGATGGCATCAACGTTGTTCAAATCAAGCGCAGCGACACCGGTTTCGAATTGGGAAATATAAAACGCAGTCTCGAAACAAAATTCTCGTATGCAACAGGTATCGTGGATTCTTCGTTATTCCTTGCAGCTCAGGGCGCTGGGCTATCCGTAAACCTTACGATGCAACTCGCCGCAATATTCGGCTGGGATATCGACTTTGCACTGGATCTGCACAAAGGGGATCGTTTTACCGTGGTTTACGAGGAACTCTATTCAAACGGCGAGAAAGTGAGAGATGGTGCAGTCTTAGCTGCCGAATTCACTAATAACAATAATGTCCATCGTGCTGTTCGTTATGCCAGCAGTGACGGCCGCACTGACTATTACACTGCCTCCGGACAGAATCGGCGTAAAGCATTTTTACGCACTCCCGTTGATGTTTCGCGCATAAGCTCCGGGTTTGGCGTCCGTTTTCATCCCATCTTAAATAGTATCAAGGCGCATCGCGGTGTTGACTACGCAGCTCCGGTTGGCACTCCGATTCGCGTCACCGGCGATGGTAAGGTGGCATTTAAGGGGTTACGTGGCGGTTATGGCAAAGCCTTGATTATCGATCACGGCAATGGCTATCAAACTGTCTATGCGCACATGTCTCAATTTCGATCAGACTTGAAAGCAGGCTCGCAAGTTAAGCAAGGACAGGTTATTGGATATGTGGGGCAGACTGGCCTAGCGACCGGTCCCCACTTGCACTACGAATTCCAAGTTAACGGCGTCCACCGCGACCCATTAACCATTAAACTTCCGAGCGCTGCACCCATTGCAATTGCAGAAAAGAAAGACTTTACAGAGAAGACTTCACGCTTTGCCGGCCTCATTGATACCCTAAACAAAACCAACGTAGCATTGACGGTCCAATAATTCCGTTCAAGTAATTGCTATAGGGCACTTCTATAAATTCGTCATTCTCGCGGAAGCGGAAATCCAAATGCTTGATTTGACAGGGCTCCCGCTTTCTCGGGAACGACGAAATCACAATTAATAGAAGTGCCCTATACACCCCCCTTCCGTCAGGCGCCGTACCATGACATCTATCAATTTGCGATAGAGCGCTTGGGTGCCACTAAAATTTAGACTGAAAATGACGAGCCGCATCCGCAGGTCGTTTGGGCATTCGGATTCCGAATTACAAATTGCGAACCTTCCAAACCTTCGGTGTAGTCAATTTCGGCACCAGCCAAATATTGGAAACTCAACGGATCGATAAGCAGCGTTACACCACCTTTATCAATACGCGTATCCCCATCAGTGGTTGCTTCGTCGAACGTAAAGCCATACTGAAATCCAGAGCAGCCACCACCTGAAACAAAAACCCGAAGCATTAAATTCGCGTTGCCTTCGTCGACGATTAATTGCTTAACCTTGTTGGCGGCACTGTCGGTAAAAACGATGGGGCTTACGGCTTGTGTCATAGAAGTACTCTCGCTGTTAAATGAACTTGGTTAATTATGCAGTTCCTGACTGATTGCATCAAGATTTAGCTTTAGGCACCACTTCCGTGGCGCTGCCATCGGTGAGCGCTTCAACCGGTTTTTCTACTTTATGAACGAGGTTACCGTTAACTTCTGAACCCATCGCCATCTCGATAAGTTTGTAATAGACATTACCAATGACTCGCGCATTGGGCGCAAGTTCAATTTTTTCCAGTGCATGAACATCGCCCACTACTTTGCCGTTGAGAATAATGTTGTAGACGCGCACATCACCTTCGACTACTCCACGCTCACTAATCGACAAAACTGATTCTGGATCGTCGTCGGCGATAACGTTGCCTTTGATCGACCCATCAACATGCAACCCGCCGCGGTAGTGGATATCCCCGCGCAACACCGTTTGGTGACCCACCAGAGTGTCAATTCTGGGCATCTTACTTTTGCCGCTGCGAAACATTTTCGAATTCCTCTAGTTCAGTAGCGCTTCCCACGCAAAATTTTTGTTGAATCCGGCGAGCTTGCCGCCTGCGGGGGCAATCTCAACAACCACATTGGTCGGGGCAAAACCAGCCGGCAACACGATGCTCCCCTCGATGGTTTGGAAATACTTAAATTTTAAGTCGAGGCTTGGCACTGCTCCGCTTGAAACATCAGCCAGCGACAAGCTCGTGGGCCTTCCTTCCTTTACACCTGAGATATCAATTCGCACTCGACCTTTCACTGGGGAATCCATTTTAGCCAGCTGCGTCAATACCAACTTGAAGCGATAAGCGCGCTCTCCCGGAGACTGTTCAATGCGGAAACTCTGAATATTCAACCCACCCTCAGAATCACCTCGTGGCGCGACAATTCCTCGGTAAAAAGCCACTTCTTGTTTGAGCTCGAGAATTTCCTCTTGCTGACCTTTAAGTGAGTTATCTACATCACTGAACGCTTGCTGCTCCACCTGGCGATTACGCTCAACCACTGCGACTTGTTCCAGTAACTTTGCCTTTTGTTCCTCAAGGCTACGGGTATAGTCTTTTAACTTCTCTACTGTATTGTTGAGCTCAGTGTTATTAGTTCCCGCGCTCTTCTGACCCAGCGAATACATAGCCCAACCGGCCACCCCAGCGATTAACGTGTAGAAAATAATCATCAGCCAGTAGCGAACAGGCTCATGTTGTTTAATAACCAGTTGCACGGATTTTTTTGCCATGGCTACGCGTCATTGTGGGTCGGCAGGACTTCATCGGCTCGGTTCTGGATTTCTGCACCTCTTCTCTGACTTACGGCATGATCGGTATCGCATCCAGCCCCAGCGTTTCATCGCACCCAAACATAAGGTTCATGTTATGCACGGCCTGGCCAGCCGCTCCTTTGACCAAATTATCTATCACGGATAACACCACAACAGTCTCAGCGTTCTGCGGCTGGTGAACTGCGATGCGGCACATATTTGAACCGCGCGTACTGCGGGTTTCGGGATGACTCCCGACAGGCATAATGTCAACAAACGGCTCGTTTTTGTAGCGCTCCTTGTACAAGCTTTGCAAATCAATCGCGGTGCCGGTGTACTTGGCGTACAGGGTTGCGTGAATACCGCGACTCATCGGTGTCAGGTGCGGAACAAAAGTTAACCCTACTGTTTTCCCCGCCGCTTGACGCAAAGTCTGTTTAATTTCGGGAAGGTGTCGATGACCAGCAACCCCGTACGCTTTCATTGAGTCCGCTGCCTCGCAATATAGATGTCCCACACTGGCTTTGCGACCCGCACCGCTTACACCCGATTTGGCGTCAGCAATCAGTTGTGAAACGTCAACCACGTCGTGCTCAATTAACGGAAGTAATCCTAATGACACAGCCGTTGGATAACACCCTGGGTTTGCGATCAATCGAGCGCTTTTGATCTTGGCTCGATTAAGCTCCGGCAGCCCATAAACGGCTTCATTCAACAATTCTGGACAGGCATGTGGAACCTGATACCAACGTTCCCATTCTGCGGCATCTTTCAAGCGAAAGTCGGCGGCAAGGTCGATAACGCGCGCACCCGCCGCAAGCAACTGCGGCGCCATAGTCATCGCAACGCCGTTGGGCGTGGCAAAAAATACCACATCACAGGTACTCAACTGCTGCGTATCGGGTTCGGTGAATTTCAACTTCACTCGGCCACGCAAGTTGGGAAATAAATCAGCGACGCTCATCCCGATCTCGGAACGTGACGTGATTTCAACCAGATTTACCTGAGGATGTGCAGCGAGGATACGTAGCAATTCCACGCCTGTGTATCCTGTCCCGCCGACAATGCCAACTTTGATCATGCCTAATTCCTTTCATCTGAATGATGCCCGACCACCTTAGCAGAATTAGATCGTTCCGGGACCGTTACAAACACGCGTTGCACATAGGCAACCACGGATTTTATTTGCTCAGTCGTCAGTACCGTTTTCCATGCGGGCATCGTCGTGTCTTTGATGCCTCGGCTGACCACATCAACAAGCTGTTCCGTCGTTAACGCGGCGACGCGCTGACCTGTAAGGTCACGCGGGTGTGCGTCGAGAAAGCTGCCAATCCAATTATGTCCAGTCCCATCGGCGGCGTGACAGAACGCGCAATTCTGCTGAAATAGTTCTTGCCCTTGACGTTCGATCAGATTGAGATCCGCAACAATGGGGGCTCGCTCGTGAATTGTGTAGGGAGAAGCACGCGTTTCGGAATCCAACTTAGGCGCGCGATGCGAATATCCATTGCGCGGGAATGATAACGGTCGTGATTCCCATATCGCTCCTTCTTCGCCTGGCTTGCCACGATCATGACAACTGACACAGCTTGAAAGAAATATTTCTCTACCAAGTAGTTGCTGAGGAGTTAATTGCTCAGATATAGCATTTATAGGCAACTGACCCAGCGCAAACGGGTACGCGATTGAATATTTTTCATGGTCGGGCCAGCCGTTCTCAGGAGTATGGTAGCGGGTGTTTACACGCGCATGCTCGATGAATTCCGTTCTCACGAAATCAACAACCGCGCTGATCTCCTGCGGAGTCAAAATGTTGGAGAACCCCATCATGGCCGAGCCGGGGCGTCCATTTGTGACCGCATCAACCATCACAGCACGTGGCAACTTATCTTTAGATAACGAACTAAAATCGCGGGGGACAGGCGTTAAAAACGTACTCGCGAGTGTTTTTGCATTGCCGGCATAACCATGGCAAAAATAGCAGCGGAAATTGTAAATTTTCCGACCCGCTTCATGCTGGGGTGAATCGTTGCTGCCCAACCGCGTGGAAATAGCTCCGCCCGGCATACCTACTAGTAAGCTTTTTTTTTCTCTTCATCGGGTGGTGGTTCTGGCAGCTTGTATGAACCCTTTACATAAGCCTGAAAAACAAATTCCGCCACGTTGGCGATTTGCTGTTGATCCAAAACCTTTCCCCACGCGGGCATGACAGTACCGCGCTTTCCGTTGGTTATCGCATCAAATAAACGTGGCCGGTTGTAGCTTTGGCGTGATTCTGCACTAGTAAAATTGCGCGGCCGTGGCGCGATAAAATACGCTCGTGGACCATTACCGTCGCCTTTAACACCATGGCATGTGAAACAATTTTTCATAAAGAATGCGCGACCGCTTTCGACGCGGCCTTTGAGCTTCAGCGGAAATGGAAGGGTCATGTCAGCCGCTGCAGGAGTGTTCGCGACCGCATTTGGCTGCCCCGGAACCAACGCGTTCACATTCGGCGCAAGCAAGGCGATAGTCCCATCACGCAGCGGAGATGAGCTCGATTCTGCCGGAAGATGCATAAAATTTGCCCGGATGTAATCAACCACACTTCCGATTTGCTGGGCACTGAGTTTCTTGGCGTGCCCCACCATGGCGGTACCAGGGCGCCCAAAGGTCACTGAACGAATCATACGTTCGCGCGATAGCTCAGTAGCTGATTGCGGAGCAGTAAAGTTACGCGGCCTCGGATTAAAACTTCCGGCGGCTCGACTATCCCCATCACCCTGGTCTCCATGGCATACCGAGCAGAGCTTCTGATAAATCTGCTTCGGTTCCATGGAGGCAAGAGTTGCCGCGTGTGCTTGGCCAGTCAAAAGCGCTGTTAACAAGATAGCGGCGCTTCGAACCGTCAACCAAGCATTGTTCTGTTTATCATCTAACATGTAGTAAGGATGCCTGCACGGGACGAATGGTCGAGTATTTTAATCTCATATACTTTTTCAAGCCTAATTTCTGACGTGTTCGGAACGACACACATGTGTGAGCGGGCAAATATGAGCAGCTGCTGAGATGCTGGCCGGGAAGTAAACCGAATAAAATGAAGCTTAGTCAAGGACAATTCGCATTGTGTTTTTCATGTAGTCGTAATAAGTTAGTAAAGGGTTGTTAAAAATAATTCCCTTGGTCTCGGCTAAATTGAGCTAACGACGACATCCTGAACTTATGATCCTGAAGAACAAAATATTTTCGGCCCTCACTGCTCTCTTATGCGGCTTTGCGGTTACTGTGGGCGGCTATAGCCGCGCGCAACCTATTATTGGGGACCCAGTGCTCGGGGCAGATGACCCTATCCTCGGATCAAAACATGATTTCACCGGGCTCAACGCCCGCGCGGGCGTTGTCGCCATGTCCGGTGTGGCTTTCTCTGATTACGGTTACTCATGTGTGTATTGCCATGTACCGCCAGAAGAAGCGGGAGCTTTACCCGAACAATTTGGCGGGATCAAAGATTGGAACCGCAACATGCCTGCCACGGAAAATTATCGTCTTTATAATAGCCCGACGCTGGACTCTCAGACCAAGACACCTAATTCTATTAGTTTACTTTGCTTGTCGTGCCATGACGGCACTATGAGCATCGACATGGTGATTTTCAAACCAATCACATTCGACCCCATTGCGGATAAGGCGATGCATATGCGCATCAACCCAGATGACAATATTGAAAGCTGCGGTAAATGTCATAACGGTCAAGTGGCTCACGACATCAACGTAAAAATGTTGGGGACCGACTTACTAAACGATCACCCAATCTCAATGCGCTATGCCGGGCTGGGTTTCGCTGATCCGGATTTCAAGCCGTTAGACAACCCTAATGGGTTCGACAACGGAGTAAAACTTTATGACGGCAATGTGGAATGCGCCACTTGCCACAACGTCCACAATCCAAAAAATGAACTCTTTTTGAGGGCAAAAGCCGAGGTGTTATGTTTCACATGTCACGTCAAGTGATGCGCTATTTTACCCAAGTCATCTTTGTTTTAATTGCTATCGCACTTGCCGCCTGCACACCGCCTGAAAAGCCCAGAGAACAGCCACCGCTCGTTTATCCACCCCCTCCAGAACAACCTCGCTACTATTACGAGCGCACCCTCAGGACCAGCTTCGATGTAAAGGAGATTACAACTGCGGATCGTCTGCGCATGGCGGTGACTGGCTCAGCTGGAGGATCCGGGGGGGGGCTCGCGAAACCCTATGGAATTACCGTCTTCCAAGGTCGAGTTTACGTCTCCGACACTGTTCAACGTTCCGTTCTAATGTTTGATGTTCCTGGTCGCGACTTTAAAGTCATAGGGGGCGAGGGACCGGGCGCACTACAAAAGCCCATTGGTATCACTATGAGTCGCGATGGCGAGCTATACGTTTGCGACAATTCGGGTAAGCGTGTAGTTGTGTATGACAAGGATGGAAACTACTTGCGCGCAATTGGTGGCCCTGACTACTTTAGTCGACCCTCCGGAGTAGCAACCAGCCCAGACGGCACAAGGCTGTATGTTATAGATACCGGTGGTGTAGACGACAATGAGCATCACCAATTTACAATTTGGAACGCAAAAACCGGCGCGTTTATTAAATCCGTTGGTCATCGCGGATCAGGACCTGGTGAATTTAATCTGGCATTACAGATTGCCACGGCGCCAGACGGCACAATTTACGTAGTCGACGGCGGCAACTTTCGCGTACAAGCCTTCACTCCTGATGGGCAATTCATTAAAAAAATCGGCGCTGTTGGAGTCAAGTCTGGACAATTTTCCCGCCCGAAGGGAATTGCTGTAGATGGCGAGGGCAACTTCTACGTAATTGATACTGGATTCGGCAATTTTCAGATATTCAATAAGGAAGGCCAACTATTATTATTCATCGGAACACGCGGCAGTTATGGTGGACCTGGCGAATACATGCTTCCAGCAGGCATAACAGTCGACGAAGATGGGCGCGTATACATGGTCGACCAATATTTTAAGAAAGTGGATGTGTTTCGTCCCGCACGCTTACAACCCAACGAAGGCTGGCTTTCCACAAAAAGCAAAACCGGCAAAAAAAAGTAAGATGACAAATCTTCAGCAACGAATTGACACGCTTTTTCAATTTATGTAGTGTCGCAAACATTAAACTTGCTCCGTAGTAAACAACGGCCAGGATTCGGCCTGTGAAATTGGAGCTGAACACAATTGGTAACAGCAATAAATAGAAGGGGGTGGATTGTGAAAAACGTTAGACTGACGAGTGCTTTAATATTAGGCGGGATTACTGTTCTTTGCTCGAGCTTTGCTGTCGCTGATGGTTGGACGCCAATTGTAGGGCCGAATGATATTTCCTATAAAACCAAGGCGCCGTTGACTGGTAGCATTACAAACACGCGACATAATTTGACACAGTCATTCCTCGGAGACGCATCTCTAATGGCTTCCGCTGGAGGGGGAGTACGAAATAACTATGGCGAAATTTGCGTTTATTGCCATACGCCGCATGGCGCCAATACAACGATCAAAGCACCGATTTGGAATCGTACAATCATCCCTAAAGAGTACAAGATCTATGACAAACTGCGGACCCTAAACCGCCCGATCGGTCAGCCTGGCGCAAACTCGCTCACCTGCTTGTCCTGTCATGATGGAACTACCGCTATCGACTCGATAATTAATATGCCAGGTTCAGGGCGTTTCAACGCAAACCAACAGACTGTAGTGGACAAAGGTTGGCTAAGTGATAATTGGTTTAACGGCACGGACGCATCTGGCAATAAATTGACGGTTATACACGCAGAGATGGGCAATGAAATACCGTCTGACTTATCCAAAGCTCCAGTACAAACCGACAAATGCGCTTTTTGCCACAATAGTGATACAGCAGGAGGTCCACCGGACTTCAGAGTATTTGTTATAGGAACGGATTTGCGCAATGACCATCCAATCGGAATCCTCTTCCCTGATACGTTTGGTCCGGGTATTGACTTTAACCAACCCACCGGGACCGTAATTGGCAAGATGAAGTATTTTGATATCAATGGTAATAGCCACCCTGATACCAATGAACCACGCCTGTATGATACTGGCGAGGGCCCTGAAGTTGAATGCGCATCCTGCCATGATCCTCATGGTATCCCCATGAATAACGCAAATCGGAGCGATGGAGTGACTAGATTCATTCCCAGTTTCTTGCGAGTCAGCAATGGTCAGGCAGTAACTGCCGCCAACCCGCTTGGAGCAGCTGACTCAGGAAGATCAAGCGGTCTTTGCCTAACTTGCCACGATAAGTAATTTGCTTGCAGCTTATAAAAAGGTCCAGGGCCCCTAAGCCTTGGGCCTTTTTGTTTCTGACGTTCCGCCCAAATCCAGGGCGGTTTCAAGTCCCAAGTGCAATGAGTGCAGCATGATGCTGCTTAAAGTCGAAAGCGTCGGGTGTAAACAACTGGGCAGGGCACTTGAAACCGAGCGACTTGTGCGGCCGAGTGCTTAGTTCGCAGGCGATTTCGTCCAGTTCATTCTGAGTGAAGCCACTCAAGTCGCTGCCTTTGGGCAGGTACTGCCAGCAAGCCGTTGGTGTTTTCGTTTATGCCGCGTTGCCAGGGGCTGTGCGGATCGGCGAAGTACACTTTCACCCCAATTTCTTCTGTTAATTACAGGTATGCTGCCACTTCTCGCTCCTGATAGGAAGTCATGGACAGGCGCTTCTGTGCCTCGATCCGGTTGAACCATACCGAAACCCTTCATCCTAAAAACGACAGTTTGGGCGTGCAGAAATGGGCATTTGATCCGAAGGCGCTGCTTGAACCTAGAAACCGCAGTTGAAACTTGAGCTGCTAAGCTAACTATAGGCAGCACTTGGGTTTACGGCGTAATTTAGGACTCACCCGATAGGTGAAGCAAAACGCAAAGCCTGGGCCAGTGAAAAAGAGGTGATCGCACTCGATACCTTCGGTGGTCGAATCCATGTGGAGTGGGACCCGGCAGTGGCGGTTACGCCGCTGGGGCAGTTGCCGTTCTTCATCGAATTTCTCAACGTCAGCGGCTTGTTCGAGGCGTGGATGGCGGACTGTCCGCTTTCGTACCAAAGCAACAATGGATCGGACAAGCGCGCCGTGCTTGCGACCTTCCTGCTCTCAATCCTCGCGGGCCACCACCGCTATGCGCACATCAGCGCGACTCGCCAGGACGGCATTCACCCGGAACTGCTGGGCGTGGAGAAACCGGTTTCAGAAGATGCGGCACGACGTGCGCTTGCGGGGATAGAGGAATCCTCCGGAGTTTCCTGGCTCGACCGGCACCTGGCGAAGACCACACAGCCCTTGCTGTCCACGCCAGCGCGTTGATGGCCAACACCCGGTTGGCATTGGCAGTTGAGGTGATGCCGGGTAATGAGAGCGCGCCACTGCACAGCATGCCGGGGATCTGGGCGTGGCTTGACACTTGATCCAAAGCGGAGCGCCCCGCGCTTCTGCGCGGCGACATCGCCTACGGCAGCGAGTCGGTACTGCGCGCGGCCGAGGCCCGCGATCAGCCTGATCTGACCAAGCTGCGGTTGACTATGATTCCCACCGCGCTGGCTTTGCGCGGGGAGGGGGAATAATGTAAAGAAGCTGTTCCGCTCCAGCCCCTGGGAAGACGCCGGACAAGGCTGGGAAGGTTTAGAAGACACGTTGACGCTGTCCGGCTGGAGTCGCGTCCGGCGCGTGGTGGTGTTGCGCAGAAAGCTTATCGGCGAGATGTTGATCACCGGCACGGATGAAGACCAAGGGCAGCCCGCTTTCATTGAAAGCGACATTCCCACCGCGCGCTACGAGTACGCGGTGCTGGTCAGGTCAACTCAACACGAGATACTCACGCTCGCCCAGCTCTATCGTGACCGGGCCGATGCCGAAAACAACTTCGATGAATTGAAAAATCAGTGGGGCTGGGGCGGCTTCACCACCCAGGATCTTGCCCGGTGTCGACTCATGGCACGCATGGTGGCGCTCGTCTATAACTGGTGAACGTTGTTTGTGCGGCTGGCGCACCCACACAAACACTCCGAAGTGATCGTAAGTTCTGTTGACATTCATCGAAGCCAAATGAGCATGCTGTCTTTCGTCGGCACTCTCATTTGGCTTCGATGAATGTCAACAGAACCTAATGCTTAGCAAAATCAAAAGTTATTTTTCCTGCGTTATTGTTCCAACAAAGAGCACCTCAGGAAAACTCCGTTGTAGCTCTTTGCTGAAAAAATTTGTCATGCTCACGCCTTGGCTGTAGCGAATTCGGCGTCCAATCGCCAGATCGGTTTTCGGCCCTGCGAGCCAAACACCACCGGACTGAGCGTCCACTAGTACGTAGCTGTAGGCCTGCGTGTGCAGCACTTCGCGTACTATTCCTATGTTGGGTAACTGGGCCTGCTTCGCACGACGTTCAGTGAACTTTAATTGATGCGTGCGCTCTTGTTCTTTGCTGCCCCAATATCCGATATCGCCTTGTGAATTGAAGGTGGCGTACTGAACGCCGCGTGAGTATCCATCACGATTCGTTCCGCTAATCACGTAGATCCAGTCCTGGTTCACGATGGTGCTGAAGCTTGCGAGTGGCTGCTGCAATGGCGTGGTAATGCTCCACGCTTCAAGTGCGCCACTTGCGGTGTGGGCGCTGCGCTCAATGCTGTCGACATATTCGGCGCCGGTAATGCCACCTAATGCATAAACGACGTTGCCGTGGCTGGCCGTTGATAATCCGTAGCGAGCTATTTGCATCGCACTGGTTGGATTCCATTTTTCGAAAGCACCCTCGGCGCTGGTGCGCGCCCATTCAACACTAGTAACGCCCACACCACGCACTTGATCGTGACCACCGATCGCGTAGGCATCGCCACCGAAGGCTTTCACACCGCCGACGTAACGCGGCGTGGTCAGCCTTGCAGGCTCAAGCTGCCATGGCCCAAGCGTTCCATCCGAATTGAAAAATGCATGCTCGACGGTATCCAGCAGCGCACCGCCAAATCCACCAAAGCTGTATAAACCCTTAGGAGTGGCAACAATTTTTGAGCAGCGTCGTGGCATGTTCATCATATTGGCCTCGGCGATCCATGGGCCCAACGTGCCATCCGCTTGAACGCGCGCACGCTCCACCGAGCGTAACAAATTGTGGCCGTTGGGTCCGTTGCCACCACCGGCGATGTAAATCCAATTGTCATGTACTGCTGCCTCAACAAATCCGCGTGCTTCGATCAATGGCGTTCCGGTCTGCCAGGGAGAAAGCGCGCCATCGGACTGAACGCGTGCAAATTCGGTGCTGCCTAAAAAGTCATGACCGTCGACCCCACCGATCATGTAAATCACGCTGTTGTGAGTGACCACCGCTGCGCCTGCGCGTGCAGTGGATAACGGTGCGGTCTCCAACCATCCCGGGATCCAGACCTTCTGTTCTCTGGAACAACCCGCGAGCGAGATAACAAGCAGCGCCAGATAAAGCATCCTCGAGGAATTACATTTCATGACTGCCACCTCTCCAAAAAAAAGCCCCCATCGCGTTGCTCGATGAGGGCTCGATCATCCCCACATTTAATTTTAGAGTTTGCTGTTGGTTATCCGGGCAACACCGCCGAAACTTCCGAACCATAATGCGCCGTCCGATGCGCGCGCCATGGAAAATACGTTATCGCCGAACAGACCGTCGGATTGCTTCATTACATTAAAGCCTGAGTTGTCGGGCTTGAAACGCGCCAAGCCACGATTGGTTCCGATCCATAACTTGCCGTCTTTATCGTCAATTTTCAGCATAAAAATGTGATTGCCCGGCAAGCCGTCTTTCACGGTGTAAGTTTTCCAAGTCTTGCCGTCAAAGCGCGACAGGCCGCCGCCCCAGGTGCCGCACCAGAGCACACCGTCCGCATCTATCGTCAACGATACGATGTAGTTCGGGTTGTAGCCGACCTGGATATTGCTCAGACCTTGCTCAGCTTTTTGCTTGGCGTGGTGTTGCGAAACTTTCGCCGGATCAACGGCGAAGGCAACTTCGTCTTTGACAATTTCATAGTTGGCGCCAAGACCTTGCTCGTGCTGCCAGTGTACCCACTTGCCATCTTTGAAACGTGCCAGCCCGCCTTCGGTCGCAAACCACATCTCACCGTTCTTGCCCGCTTTCGCGCCGTATACCCAATCGTTGGGCAAGCCACCCTTAGTATTTTCCACGGTGAACGTCTGCCAGCTGGCTTCGTCGTCCAGCTTGCCGCCCCGCACCCGATTCACGCCGGACCACGTCGCGATCCATAAATCGCCATTGCCGGCCGGAACGATGTCGTAAACAAACTGATCAGCGAGTCCGTTGGGAATGTTGTAGTTCTTCCATTTGTCGGTCGAGATCGTATAAATCGACAAGCCACCGCCGTAGGTGCCCACCGCCAAGCGGTCGTTGTCCAACTTGCTTAGATGAAATACTCCGTTGGAAATCAAACTGCCGGTGCTGACATCAAACGTTTTGAAATCGTCTTTGGTGACGTCATAGCGCACCACACCGCCGGACGTTCCCACCCATACGAGATTCCCGTCGGCCAACATACCCTTCACATTGCGGTTGCCGACGCGAAAATGTGTAAACCCGGCGCCTGTAGATTCGCCGTTGAGCTGCATGGGCGGATGATTTGCGGGCATCGCGCCGGGTTGCTGCGGTAAGGCTCCGGCCACCGGCATTTGCGCTTGCGGAGTAACCGGATTTGCCACTACGGGTGCTTGCGTACTCTGACGCATACCCAACGTATAAGCCCCCGCTACCACTGCTCCGGTCACGACTACAATAACTGCAATGCCTTTTGCGTCAATATTCACAACATCCTCCAATTCAAATTCGCCATCGGTACGATTTTATTTCGCCGCAGTTGCAGCGCGTGTCAGCAAACTCACACCACCGCGTGTACCCGCCCACACGTCGCCATTGGCCATCGCCGCGATGCTATACACGTTGTCGTCAAGCAGGCCATCTTGTTTGTGCAAGGTGGTCCAGCTCTTGCCGTCGTAGCGACTCAAACCACCACTGGTACCAAACCACATCACACCACTACTAGGCTCGCGAGCCACGCTGTAAACGATGTCACCGCCCAAACCATCTTTGGTTGTGAAATTGGTCCAGGTGTTGCCATCAAAGCGCGCCACGCCGCCGCCCCAGGTTCCTGCCCACAAAATATCCTCGGGGGTCATTAACAAATTGAACACGTAGTTGGGATTGTAAGTAGGCTTGCCCTGCATCAGAACACTTAAATCATGACGCGAGCGCGTACCCAATCCGGTATTGGGGCTCACCGGTAAATTGTCAGCATTGGGCGCCCCTAAGCCATCGGCGTGCGTCCAGGTTTTCCAGGTTTGGCCGTCGAACATATTGATGCCGCCCTCGGTGCCAACCCAGACACGATCTTTGGAGTCGACTGCTAATCCATAGACCCACTCGTTCACCAATTCTTTCAGGTAAGTCTTGAAGATGCCGGTCTTGACATCCAGCGCGCTCAACCCGGCCCAGGTCCCTACCCACATCGTGCCAGCACGTTGCTCGGTGAACGAATACACCCAATAGTCGGCCAGGCCGTGCATGGGGAAATAGGTTTGCCATTGATTACCGTTGTAGCGCGACACGCCCCCACCGTTGGTGCCAAACCATTTCTCGCCGCGACTATCGACAAAAATTGAAAATACATATTCATTGGCCATACCACTGTCGCGTGTAAAGTTATTGCGCATATTGAGCGTTGCAAGATCAACCTCGATGACACCCACCGAAGTCCCTACCCACAAAGCATTGGTACGCGCATCAGTAGCAAGGGAGCGGACGTAAACATTTTCGCCAACGTTAAATGTTTCTGCTGCGTGATAACCTTGCGCAACAGCCACTGGCGCCACACTGGGCGTGGGCGCCGGTACCGACGATGCGTTCTTTGATTCGGAACAACCTGCAATGAACAGCGCCGCCCAACTCGCCAGCAGCAACGAAGGAATGGGGCGCAACATCAGAACATGGTCCTTAAGTAAGCAATAATGTCGAGAATCTCGACATCTTTAATCTGTCCCTGGAAACCCGGCATGACGCCTTTACCGTTCTTGATGGTATTCATCAACATGGGGTCAGTGCTTGAAATGATGACTTCGCCGCGTGAAAAATTCGGCACTCCAAGCAGCTTGCTTTCACCGCGCTCGCCATGACAAGCCACGCAAAGTCTTTCGTACGGTGCTTTGCCGTTGAACGGATTTCCTGCGTTGGCGGCTTGAATACTTACCAACCCTAACGCAATCACCGCCGAACTCGTTCGCGTGATTCCCCGCATAAATCCCCTCCGATTTTTAGTTACGGCGTGACCGAGTTAATGACAACATCGACCGGCTTATTACCGCCCAACGCGATAGTCTCACTCTGGCCTTGCAGATCGCCGCTCTGTGGCATGGCGTTACCGCTTTTGGAAATGCGTGCGCCCACCACGATCTGCTGAAAATTAGAAAGCTTCATGGCCGGATTCATCGCTAGCGAATCATCCAGCATGTAGCTGAACGGCAAGTCTTTCACTTGTTTGCGCACAATCGCTAGCGGCATACGCGGCCCCTGCGCGGCACGTGCAAAAATAAACACTGTGTCGGTAGGCGCGGCTTTGGCGGTGAGGGCAGGATTCAATTTCACCGTACCGATGATTTTTGCTGCGCCGCCCGCGCTCGCAGATGCCGTTGCCGCCGCACGTACCGGCGCTGCACCGGTTGCCGCTGTGGGAGGTACCTTCATCCCACTCTGTGCCATGAGATCTTGAATCTCGCCGACATTGCGCTTCATCTGTTCGTAATTTTCCGAGCCGGGCGGAAATACTTGCATCAGCTTTTCAAAATATCCCAGCGCGTTGCTGTAATCCTTTTCTTCGTACGCTGCGGAACCCGCGAGCCACAGGGACTTCTCGTGGAAGGGTTGCAGTGACAACGCTTTTTTTACCAGCTCATACGGTTTGCCCTTCATGCTGCGGCCGCTCGCCATAGCAACAGTGTCGGCGTAATCAGCCAAGACGTCGGGTTCGGTTTCGCCCATGATCTCGACGACTTTGCTGTAGGACTGTGCTGCGTCGTTATAACGCTTCAGAAAATAGTACGAACGGCCCAGCATCGACCAGCCTTCAGCATCACTCGGATTTTTCGCCAGGCGCTCTTTCAATTGCACGACCATGTTTTCAATCGTGCCTTGATGCGACTCGGTGTTGACAGTAGGCTGCGCCAGCTCCGGATGGATCGCCGCGAAACCGCCGCCCAGGTGTTGGTACAGAGAGACGGTGATCGCCGGTATCGCTATGCCAACCAATACCGCAGCAATCAAACTTCCGTTGGCCGACCCGGCCGAAGTCGCGAGTGCCGGACTGGCCACGTCTTCCAGCAAACTGCGCTCCAATTCCTGGCGCGCGCGGTCGTATTGATCCTGGCTCAATACACCAATGCGCAAGTCTGCATCGAGTTCGGCAATTTTATCTTTGGCAATTTCCACGTTCAACGTGTCGCGCACGACTTCGCGCTGTGCACCACCACGCATCAATAACGGCGGCAATAAAAATAACAACGCGGCGACGATCAAGCACACCGCCACTATCCAAAATACTGTCATGACTTGGCTTCCTGTTTGCCTGCATGCAGCAGGTCGTCGATTTTTTTGGTGTCTTCGGCAGTCAATGGAGCGGCATCCATCACACGTTGACGGCGCTTACGTAAAGTGATGAACAACACCGACAGCCCGATCAGTACCAGCAGCGCGGGACCGAACCACAAAAAGTACGTCGTGGGTTTCATTGGTGGTTTGTAGCGAACGAAATCGCCGTAGCGATCCACCATATAATTCACGACCTCTTCATTGGTATTGCCCGAGCGCAACATATCGCGCACCTGATTTTTCAGATCAATCGCGAGCTCAGCGTGTGAGTCAGCAATGGTTTGGTTTTGGCACACCAGGCAGCGCAATTCGGAGGACACTGCGTCCACGCGTTTTTCCAACACCGGATCGGTGGCCAGCGAGGCCGCTTCTTTTGCGAACCCAGGAAAAACCACCATGGCAAGCGTCGCAAACAATGCTGCGCCGCTGATTAAATGTTTTACGCGCATTTCTTCAGCACCTTCTTCATCTCCGGCGATTCGACCGATTCATCCTTGCCTAACAATTGCGTCAACGGCGCGAGGCATTCACTGAGAATCGTCGGCGTCACCGGGCCGATCACCTTGTGCCGGATCACACCCTGTTTGTCGATCACAAATGTTTCCGGCACGCCGTACACGCCGTAGTCGATGCCGACACGTCCGTCGAAGTCCGCCAGACTGAACACATACGGATTCCCAAATTGAGTCAGCCATTGCTTGGCGTCATCAGGCCGGTCTTTATAATTCAAACCGAAAATGGCCATGTCGCCACGTTTTGACATTTGCACCAGCAAGGGGTGTTCCTGGCGACATGCGACACACCACGACGCCCACACATTGAGCATCCAGACCTTGCCAAGATTGTCTTTGGGCGAAAAGGTGGCCTGAAAATCCTGCAACTGCGACAGCTTGAAATCCGGTGCCGCTTTATTGATAAACGGCGACGGGACTTCACGTGGATTGAGCTTCAGTCCGACATACAAAAAGCCGCCCAATACTGCAAATAGGACGAGCGGAACTAGAAAACGCATCATCCTAGAACCCTCAGTTGAACGGCATGCGCAGTGTGACCCCTTGGGTGCAGGGCAAGGCGCAAGGAGGAGGAATAGCGAGCTATTCCGACGATGTGCAACGCAGCCATGCGCACAAGGGGGCGCGCTGTGCGTGACGTAGCGGCGCTCACCCAATGGGCGAAGCGCGATTGAACAACAAACTTCAATTTCATCATGAACTTTCTTACGCCTTGAAGCGGTCAACTGAGGGTTCTAGGATCATGTGCTCTTGACCTCCGCAACTGCACCTCCACCCGTCGCGCCCTGAGGCGGAGCCGCAGGTTTGGCCAATGCAGCATCAGTCGACACTTTTGCCACCAAGCGGTAACGACGGTCACTGATCGCAAGAAATCCGCCGAAGGCCATAAACAACGCGCCGGCCCAGATCCAATCCACAAACGGCTTGTAATACACACGTACGCTCCATGCTCCACCTTGCAGCGGTTCACCCAAAGAAACATACAAGTCGCGGAACAGACCGGTGTCGATACCGGCTTCGGTCATCGGCATGGTCTGCACCAAGTAGGTACGTTTTTCCGGGAATAACGTCGTAACGACTTTGTCGTCACGTGTAATCAAGAACTGACCCCGATGTGCTGTGTAGTTCGGCCCTTCGATGTCGGTAGTGCCATCAAAGCGAAACAGGTATTTGCCAATGGTTACGGTTTCGCCAACATCCATGCGCATGTCTTGCTCAGACTCGTAATTCTTCACCATGGTCACGCCGATGACACACACCGCCACACCCAAGTGCGCAAACACCATCGCGTAATAACTACGACCTAAGATACGTAGACCCGCGCCAACGTCGCCTTTACCCGCCGTGTTCCCGCGCACCCAGACGTTGAGCCCGGTAGCGAAGATGACCCAGAACGCCATGAAGAAGCCGAGCATGGCTAATACTTTCCACTCGCCCGCCCACAACGGCATCAACGCTGCCAACGCCAAGGCAGCGATAAATGGAATGCGCAATCGTTGCGCAAGCTCGCCCAGCTCCGCTTTTTTCCAGCGCGCATAGGGCGCAATGCCAATCAATAAGGTGACAAAGAACGCCAAGGGTACGAACACGACATTAAAATACGGCGGCCCTACCGAAATTTTACCCATGCCCAAGCCATCGAGCAGCAAAGGATAAAGTGTGCCGAGCAACACCGTACCGGCCGCAACGGCGAGAATGATATTGCCCGCCAGCATGAAGGTTTCACGCGACACCAGGTTAAACGCGCCGCCCAAACCGACCTTCGGCGCACGCCAGGCGAACAAGGTCAACGATGTGCCGATGACGATCGTCAGGTACGCCAGAATGAATACACCGCGCTCTGGATCGGTGGCGAATGCATGCACCGAGGTCAACACGCCGGAGCGGACTAGGAAGGTGCCCAACAGGCTGAGCGAAAACGCCGAGATCGCCAGCAGCACGGTCCAGTTTTTAAAACCGCCGCGCTTCTCAGTCACAGCGAGTGAATGTATCAATGCGGTGCCGACCAGCCACGGCATGAACGACGCGTTTTCGACCGGGTCCCAAAACCACCAGCCGCCCCAACCCAATTCGTAATAAGCCCACCAGCTGCCCAAGGCCACGCCAACGCTGAGAAACATCCATGCAACGATGGTCCAGGGTCGTGACCAGCGCGCCCAGGCAGAATCTAACCGCCCGCTCAGCAGGGCTGCAATGGCAAACGAAAACGCCACGGAGAAACCAACGTAGCCCATGTACAACATCGGCGGATGAATGATCAACCCCGGGTCTTGCAGCAACGGATTGAGCTCGCGACCGTCAAGTGCGGCCGGCAGCAACCGGTCGAAGGGGTTGGAGGTAAACAACATGAACGACAAGAAGCCAATCGAGATGAAACCCATCACACCCAGCACGCGCGCCACCATGTCGGGCGGCAAGTTACGGCTAAATACACTGACCGCCACCATCCACAAGGACAGGAACAACATCCACAACAACAACGATCCTTCGTGACCACCCCAGATGCCAGCGATTTTATAAATATTCGGCATGTGCGAATTGGAATTGGTAACGACGTATTGCACCGAAAAGTCGTTGTGCAAAAACGCGTAGGCTAGACAGGCAAACGCCAGAGCAACAAACACAAACTGGCCCTGCGCTGCCGGTCGTGCAACCGCCATCAATGTTGGCATGCCTTTCCACGCACCAACCAACGACAGCACCGCCTGCGCCATGGCGATACATAAGGCGATAATCAGTGCGAAATGTCCGATTTCTGGAATCATGCCGGTATCCTCTTATTTAGTAGTAACCAGACTGGGCGACGTCTTGCCACCCGCGTTTGCTTTTTCGCCTTTCTTTAATGCCTCTGCTACTTCTGGGGGCATGTACGTCTCATCATGCTTGGCCAGCACTTCACTGGCGGTGAATACGCCACTTTCCGCAAGCCGCCCCTGCGCGATCATGCCGGTGCCTTCCTTGAACAAATCCGGCAGGATGCCTTTATACGTGACTTCAATCGTTTCTGCTTTGTCGGTCACCAGAAAATGCACCGTCAGCCCGTCGTTCTCGCGCTTGAGACTACCTTCTTGCACCAACCCACCGACGCGAAACGTGCGGTCGCGCGGCGCTTGATTCGCCTTCACTTCGCTGGGCGTGTAAAACACATTCAGATTTTTGTTCAGCGCAGTGAATACCAATGTTGCCGCGACACCTAAAAACGCGACACCCAGGAGGACAAACATCAACCGTTTATTACGCGCTTTCATCGCTATTACCCTCGTTTTGCTCAGCACTCACGGTGCGCGCCAAGCGCACCAACACGTCGCGACGGCGACGCATCACAAATATAACTTCGACAATCATTAATACTGCCGTTACTGCGTAGGAACCCCATACATAAAAGGCGTAACCGCCCATTGCAAGAAAATCGGACCAGCTTGCCCAATTCATGCGCGCGTCCCTAGCACCGTTTCGGCCACCCAGGCGCTGGTACTTTCACGCTCCAGGATTTCGCTGCGCACCCGGGCCAATACTACGGCGATGGTATACATCCAAAACGCCACCGCCATCACGAACATCGCCAGCAACATGGTCTCGGCCATCTTCGGCGCCATCGTCGGGCTCACCGATGCACCTTGATGCAGGGTATTCCACCAACGTACCGAGAAATAAATAATAGGCACGTTAATCACTCCAACAATCGCCAACAAGGCACTGGCCCGCGCGGCGCGGCGCGGGTCGTCAATGGCCGAACGCAACGCAATGTAACCAATATATAAGAACAACAAAATCAACTCCGACGTTAAGCGTGCATCCCAAATCCAGTAGGTGCCCCAGGTTGGCTTACCCCACAATGCGCCCGTCCACAATGCGATAAAAGCGAACAAAGCTCCGGTAGGTGCCAACGCGCCCGCCATCATGTCTGACAACTTGGTGTTCCAAATCATTCCCACCGCAGACCATCCAGCCATGACTACGTAGATAAACATCGACATCCACGCAGCGGCCACGTGTACAAAAATAATCCGGTAACTTTCACCTTGTTTGTAATCGGAAGGGGCGACGAAGAAGCCTAGATACAGGCCGATTGCGGTCAACACCACTGCCAGCGCAGCAAACCACGGGAGTAACTTACCGGCGAGCGGATAAAAGGTCTTTGGCGAGGAAAAACTCAGTAACAATTGCACAGTCCCTACTCCACACTAATCCGTAACGCCGCACTCGCGGCCAACGGCGCCAGAAACATCGACACCGCCAAGATTGCTCCAAGCAAATATAAATACGCATCGAACTCAACGCTGACGGTCTGCGCTTCTACCGCTCCCGCGCCGAAAATCAGCACCGGAATATACAGCGGCAACACCAGCAGCGACACCAACACCCCACCGCCACGCACACCCAAGGTCAGAGCCGCACCGACCGAACCAAGCAAGCTAAGCACCGGCGTACCCAGCAATAAAGTCAACATCAGCAACCCAATGGCTGAAATATCCATGCCTAGTTGCATACCCAACAAGGGCGACAGCAACACCAGCGGCACTCCAGTGAGCAACCAGTGCGTTAACACCTTGCCCAGCACCAGCAGCGACAACGGGTGCGGTGCGAGCAACAGCTGTTCTAGCGTACCGTCCTGATAATCCCCTGAAAATAGCCGCCCCAACGCCAACATTGAAGCTAATAATGCTGCCACCCAAATGACTCCGGGGGCGATCACCCGTAGCATTTCCGGGTCTGGCCCGACACCCAGCGGAAACAAGGTGACAGCGATTATAAAGAAAAACAGCGTCGTGAACACATCGGCGCGCCGCCGCATGGCCAGCGTGATATCCCGCGCCACTACTGTTCGCAAGGCACCCCATAAACTTAACTGACCCATGTGTCGAGATTGATATGACAATGCGCACCGGCAGAAATTTCAACATCTTGATGAGTTGTGTACATCACCATGCCGCCGGTACCCAAATGCTTGGTGATGACCGCCTGAAGTAAATTGACGGCACGCGCGTCCAATGCGGTGAACGGCTCGTCCAAAATCCAGAAAATTGTGCCGCCCAATATCAGGCGAGCGAGCGCAACGCGGCGCTTCTGCCCCTGCGATAGCACCTTGCTGGGCAGATCCGCACGCCCCTTTTTTAGACCCATTTGGTTTAGCGCGTCGCGGATGCGCGGTTCGTCCACGCTCAACCCGGCGAACCGTGCATAGATAGTGAGATTTTCCACGGCCGTGAGCTCGTCCTTGATACCGTTGAGATGCCCAATGTAAGTCAGCTCTCGATTAAATTCATCGCGCAGCTCACGAATATTTTCCCCGCGCCAGGTCACGGTACCGGCGGCAGGTTCAAACAAGCCGCACACGATTCGCATCAGGCTGGTCTTGCCGCTGCCGTTGGAGCCTTTCACGTGCATCAGTTGGCCCGCGCCGAGTTCAAAATTCATGGCCGAGAACAGCGACGTATCGCCGCGCCGACACTCGAGATCGCGGATTTGCAGCATGACTAAGAAAGGACCTCGATGGGCTCGCGATGTTATACGCAGCAGGGTTGTTTGAGTGCCTGACAATGGCGGGGCAGTCTAGCACAGGCGGATTTGCACGAGCTACTTCGCTACTGCATCACGATTTACGCTCTATAATGCGTCGCAGTTTCCTTGCGCGACGATACTCTTAAATGGATACCAGCAACGCTCTAAACATCGCCAAGGTTTTAACCGAGGCCCTACCCTACATCCAACGTTTTGCGGGAAAAACCCTGGTCATTAAATACGGCGGCAACGCCATGGTCGATGAAGCCTTGAAACAAAGCTTCGCGCGCGACGTGGTGCTGATGAAGCTGGTCGGCATGAACCCGGTGGTGGTGCACGGTGGCGGCCCGCAAATCGGCAAACTGCTGGAACGCATGGGCAAGAAAAGCGAATTCGTGCAGGGCATGCGCGTCACCGACCAAGAAACCATGGACGTAGTCGAGATGGTGCTCGGCGGCCTGGTCAACAAAGAAATTGTCAACCTCATCAACCAGCAGGGCGGCAAGGCAGTCGGCCTCACCGGCAAAGACGGCGGCCTGATCCGTGCGCACAAAATGCTGCTCACCAAATTATCCGCCGACGAAAAGCTGCCACCGGAAATTATCGACATCGGGCACGTTGGCGAAGTGCACAAGATCGACCCGAAAATTGTCGAGCTGCTCGACAGCGGTGATTTTATTCCGGTGATCGCACCGATCGGCGTCGGCGACGACGGCCAAACTTACAACATCAATGCCGATGTAGTCGCAAGCAAACTCGCTAATACCCTGCAAGCCGAAAAGCTCATGCTACTCACCAACACCAGCGGCGTGCTCGATAAACAAGGCAATTTACTACGCAAATTGTCCGCCAAAGACGCACGCGCATTGATCGCCGACGGCACCATCAGCGGCGGCATGCTGCCCAAAGTGAACTACGCGCTCGACGCCGTCGCCAGTGGTGTGCGCGCCTGCCACATCGTCGACGGCCGCGTGCCGCATGCGGTGATGCTGGAGATATTTACTGATCAAGGCGTGGGGACGTTGATTGGTGGGTAGTGCGGCAATTAGCTAGTTGCGGAGACCGAGCGCATGCCTCATTAATGCGCGCAACGAACCTGCTAATATTGCGCATAAGTCGGCATGATCCTGAAAACGACTTTGACCCCGAGGCGCTTCGATGACTCAATTGGCCAAGAAAATTGTAGAACTCGCAAAAGCTTTACCTGCTGCGGATCGAGCCACGCTGGTTGATGAATTGCTCGCAACGCTGGATCAACCTGATCCGGTAATTGATGCGCTGTGGATCAAGGAATGTGAAGACCGCGTTGCTGCTATCGAACGCGGAGAATTGGAACTGGTAGATTTTGATGCGGCTATCGCAGAGCTGCGCAAGCGATGAAGATTGCGCTTTCTCGCGCCGCACAGCAGGAATTGACCGACACCTTCCGCTACTACGAACAGGAGCAAAACGGCTTGGGCCGCCGCTTCCTCGACGAGGTTGAGTATGCACGCCAACTCATCGCGCAATTCCCACATGCGTGGCATCCGTTCAACTCGACGCTCAGACGCTGCGTATTGCGCCACTTTCCCTACGGCCTGATCTACCGCGTTCACAACGGCTGCGTCGAAATCATCGCGGTAGCGCACCATCACCGCCAACCTGAATATTGGCGAGAACGCCACGGCAAGTAACCCCACATGCTCGGCGACCCGGATTAATTCGGTAACACGCACGCTCCCACATGGATCTTCCCCATCAACTCATCCTGCTCCTTGTCTCCCTCGTCGCCAACGTCTTCTCCGCGTTCGCGGGTGGTGGGGCCGGGTTGATACAATTTCCTGCGTTGATTTTTCTTGGACTGCCGTTCGGCATTGCGCTTGCCACCCATAAGGTCGCGAGCGTGGCGCTGGGCATCGGCGCCACGTTGCGCAATCTGCGCGAGGAAGCGCTGGAGCGGCGTTTCGCGCTGTTCATTTTGGCGACAGGCTTGCCCGGTGTGGTGTTGGGTGCGAGTGTGATTCTGGCGGTGCCGGATCGCGCGGCGCAGATTGCGCTGGGTTTACTCACCGGCGCGATGGGCGTGTACTCCGCGTTCAAGCCATCGCTGGGCCAAACCCATACGCCGACGCATCGCGACCGCTCCGGTTACGTGATCGGCGGTGCGGTGATGTTTGGCATCGGCGTGCTCAACGGTTCGCTGACATCGGGCACCGGATTATTTGTCACGCTCTGGCTCGTGCGCTGGTTCGGGCTGGATTACAAACGCGCGGTCGCTTACACGCTGATTCTGGTCGGCATGTTCTGGAACGGTGCAGGCGCCGTCACGCTGGGCCTGCTGGGTGAGATCAAATGGTCGTGGCTGCCTGCATTGTTGGTGGGATCATTGATCGGCGGATATCTGGGCGCGCATCTGGCGATTGTGAAAGGTAATGCGTGGATCAAACGCGCGTACGAGGTCGTGACAATTTTGGTGGGGATGAAGTTGATCATCGGCTAGGCTGAAGGAGCCGCTGTTTTCGCGCAAACTATGCCTCTTCCCTCGTCAACGAAGGAACTCCATGCCGGGGATGAAGACATTAATCTGAATCGTTTAATATCCCGATCAAAGCTATGGCGTACAACACCACGAATAAAATCACCACAAGCGTCATATCGTCCATAAGCACTCCTCCTTAAGCGTGCAAAGATGCTTAATTATACCGCATAGCAGCTTTTACGAAGTCAATTCGATAAGCGGTCTCTCCCGGCATTTTGCATGCGGGCTTTTTTCGTTTCTTACACGGTACCGTAGTGTGCGCGGTAAGCCTTAATCGCCGCGACATTTGCCGTTTGCGCAGATTGCTCCGCCAGATATTCGATCAATGCATCAAGGTCGACAATGTTGACCACCGGAACTTTCAACGACGCCTGTACCTCCTGAATCGCGGATTGACTACCCGTTCCGCGCTCCTGGCGGTCCAGCGCAATCGCCACACCCGCCAAAGTTGCACCGTTGGCTTTAATGATCTCCACTGATTCGCGCACTGAGGTGCCCGCAGAAATTACGTCATCAATAATCAATACCCGACCCTTCAGCGGCGCACCGACGATCATGCCGCCTTCACCGTGGTCCTTGGCTTCTTTGCGATTGAACGCGTACGGAACGTCTTTGCCGTGGTGGTCGGCGAGCGCGATGCAGACCGCTGCCGCCAACGGAATACCTTTGTAAGCAGGACCGAACAACATGTCGTATTGAATGCCAGAGCGTTCCAGCGCCGCCGCGTAATTGCGCCCGAGCCGCGCAAGACTTTCACCGCTGTTAAACAACCCGGCATTAAAAAAGTACGGACTCTTGCGGCCGGACTTCAGCGTGAACTCGCCAAAACGCAGCACGCCGCGCGCGATGGCAAAGTCCAGAAATTCGCGTTGGTAGTTTTGCATGCAAGCGTCCGTAGTTACCGTGGTTTGATTGGTTAGAAATAGCCGCGAATGATGGCTGCAGTTAGCGTTGTGTAATCGACCGAATCAGCATTGCCGGATGTTGTACGTGACGAAAAATACCCGTTCGGCTCATTCGTCGTCTGTGTTTGGGTATTACTTTCGTGGCCGGATAAATTGGAATATCGCAGTGAGACCTCGATGCCTAATGAAAAATTAGGGCGTGGAAAATACTGCAATCCAACCGTTGGAGCCAAGAAATAACCTGTTTGTTTCCGGTCAGTTTCATAAGTGTGTCTGTCGATATACGCCCCACTACAACAACTGAGATATTCGGATTTTTGCTGGCTCCGTCCCTTATTCGCTAAATAGCCAAATCGGCCGCCGTAGTAGAGATCTAATTCGTCAGCAATTTGAAGTATCGAAAACAAGCCCAACCCGATTTCTAAACGTTCGTTTGAATTTTCCCGCTCTGACGTTCATTGGCACCGCGTCATCTGGAAGTTGCTGGCTCGGCGAGTAGTGGTGAGTTTCCGTACCCGCTCCGTCGGTTGTATCTTTTATTGTGAAAATAAGAAATATGCGGCTCCACAATCAGCGGTCCCGTCCGAATGGGGAAATAGATTGATGCGCCGCCGCCACTTGCGCCAGCACCAATGCCATACATTGGATCATCAGCAGCACCAGCTTGACCGCTCACCAATCCAAACAAAACCAGCGCACTCAACTGTGCACTACGACGCATTGAAATAAACATAAGCCCCCCAAGTAGATGTTTTAAAAAGCCAGCGGCTTTGTAGCTTGGCGAGACGAGGGTTGTCAACGCAGGTGAAACAAAGCTACGTTAGCGCCCTAGCAACCACGGCTAAATTTACATGCGCATCATCACCGCCAACCTCAACGGCATCCGTTCCGCTGCGAAAAAAGGCTTTTTTGAATGGATGCACGCGCAAAACGCTGATGTGATTTGCATTCAGGAAACCAAGGCGCAGGAGCATCAGCTTGATCCCGATCCGTTTTATCCGGCGGGTTATCACTGTTATTACTTCGATGCGGCGAAGAAGGGGTACAGCGGCGTGGCGATTTTCTGTCGACGCAAGCCGGATCAGGTGGTGATCGGTTTGGGCTGGGAGCGTTGTGACAACGAAGGGCGCTATATTCAAGCAGATTTCGGCGCATTGAGTATCGCGTCGTTTTATTTACCGTCGGGTTCCGCGAGCCCGGAGAAGCATGAAGAAAAACTGCGCTTCATGGAGCAAATAAAAGCAGAACTCACGCGCTTGCGATGCAGTGGCCGTAACTACATTGTGTGCGGCGACTGGAACACCGTGCATCGCGAAATCGACATCCGCAATTTTAGAAGCAATCAAAAAAATTCCGGCTGCACCCCGCCGGAACGCGCATGGATCGACGATGTGTTTACCAACGGCGGGTGGGTGGACGCGTTCCGTGTGGTCAACGAGGAGCCAGATCAATACACATGGTGGTCGAACCGCGGCGAGGCGTGGGCGAACAATGTCGGTTGGCGCATCGACTATCAGATCGTGACGCCGAAGCTGGGCACGGCGACGCGCGCCGCTGAAATCTATAAGACCCAGCGCTTTTCCGATCACGCGCCGTTGATCATCGACTATGACTACGATTTGTAGTGAACCGGTGAGCGCGTGGGCTTGCGGTGTTTCTCAATCAATGGAACATACAAATTGCGAAGAAGCTTACTCTGAGAGATAGAGCACCCCTTCCCCCTGCAAGGGGGAAGGGTGCTTTGTTTGAGCAATCGGGTCGTGACACAAAGTCTGAATATAATTTTGATATGGAACGGAAAAAAAATGGACCCGAACGAATTCGCCATTCACGCCGCGATTGAAGACCAGCATTGGTGGTTTCGTGCGCGGCGCAACATCATCGGCGCGGCGCTGGAAAAATACGCGCCGCAGCAACGCAAGCATCTGCTGGAAATCGGCTGCGGCACTGGCGGAAATCTGCGCTTTTTTGCGCCGCGCTTCGGTGCGGTGACCGGCGTGGATGCCGCGCCGTCCGCCGTGGCGTTTGCCAAGCACCGCGTACCCGGCGAAGTATTCTGCGGCGACTTTCGTGAGTTGTTGCGCGGCCGCTGGCACGACTACGACGTGGTGCTGTTGGCTGATGTGTTGGAACACGTGGAGCACGATCATGACTTTTTGCGTGACCTGGTGGCCGAGCTTAAGCCGGGCACCACGCTGATCATCACCGTACCCGCGCATCCTTGGTTATGGAGTCCGCATGATGCCGCGCTCGGGCACCATCGCCGTTACACCTTGCCCACGCTGCGCGCGCTGTGGGCAACGCTGCCGGTGCAGACGCATTTCATGTCGCACTTCAATACGCTGCTGCTGCCGCTGATCGCGCTGACGCGCTACACCACGCCAAAGCAAGCCGCTGCGTCGCACAGTGATTTGCAACAACATGGCCCGTTCGTGGATCGGGTGCTCTATACCATCTTCAATGCGGAGACGTTGTGGTTACGCCATGCACGTTTCCCATGGGGATGCAGCGCGCTTGCCGTATTGCAAAAGCGCGATTCGTCGCCGCAATGACCTGGCGTAACACGGCGTGTTTAGCCATCGCGCTAGTGACTTTCTTCGCTTTCGCTTACACACCGATTTCTGATTCCGACTTCTGGTGGCACATTGCCGCCGGGCAATGGATCGTTGCCCACGGCGCATTGCCGACAACTGACCCGTTTGGCGTTTATTCCGCTGCTGATGTGGTGCGCAATAACACGGTGTTGCGCGGCCAGTGGCTTGGCCAGGTTGCACTGTTTGAATTATTCGACCACTGGGGCAGCACGGGCGTGATTGCAATGCGCGCGCTGGTGTTGGAGGGGTGCCTGGGCTTGCTATTTTGGCGCGCGCAGCGACTCGGCGCGGCGAGCTGGGCAAGTTGGACGGTGCTGATTCCCAGTAGCCTGCTCGCACTTGGCCTGGCCAATGATCGCCCGCAGCTATTTTCTTACCTGCTCGCTGCGTTGTTGTTTCTTGCGATGGAAAACTATCAGCGCAGCCGCGCACGTGGCTGGCTGTGGGTGTTGCCGCTGATCGCCGTAGTGTGGGCTAACACTCATGCTGCGTTTTTGTTGGCCGTCGCATTGCTGCCGCTCTACGTTTTGGTGCTGTGGGTGCGGGCTCGACAGCAGCAGCAAAATTTTTGGGCGCCGCATGGCGCGCTGGTGATCGCGTCACTCGCGTTTATAGTCGCAACGCTATTCAATCCTAACGGCCTCACTACATATGCGTATTTGTTCGACCTGGAAGGCTCGGCGCTGCAAACCGCCACCTCAGAATACATCAGTTCGTTTGCGCTCTACCAACTTGGCAATTATGTTCCGCAAGTGTGGGTTGCGGTGCTTTACATTATTGCGATGGTGGCCTGCATCGGCCTATGGCGCCATGATCGGCCGCGCCTCGCGCTGGTGATCTTTCTGGGCGTGATCGGTGCGTGGTCGTATCGCTATCTTGCGTTTCTGATTTTTATCGGCGGACCCTATCTCGCTGTTGGCTTGACTCAAGCGGTAAAAGTCAACGTTAGACTCTCACAACCTAACTATGGCGTGGCAGCCGCACTGGCGCTCGGGGTGATAGCGATTATTTTCGGCGTACGAAGCGGCATGGCATTGCGCAACGACATCAATCGCAGCATGTTTCCAGTCGCCGCGCTCGACGCATTAGGCGACAAGAATTTTTCCGGCAAGATATTCAATCATATGCAGTGGGGCGGCTATTTACTGTGGCGCTTGAACGCAAATGCACATTTGTATGTCGACGGGCGCATGCTTGACAGTTCTCGTCTTGAGCCTTATCGGCACATCCTTTGGGCCACACCCAGCGGGGTCGAGCTGCTGCGCCGGGAACAGTTCGACGTGGTGATGCTGCCACCCGGCAATCGTTTTACCGGTGAGCGTTATGCGCTGCTTGACTATTTAAGCGCGCAACCGGAATGGCGGTTGGCATATCAGGATCGTGATGCGGTGGTGTTTGTTAGGAGTTACAAAAATGGGTGAAATAGAGCGAGTTACTCTCCCCTCCTTATTTTCAAGGTCGCTCTCGCGCATCCTTGCGCTTCGCGACACTTGCACATCCATGTGCGGCGGAGGGATGCCCCGAAGGAGCAGTTGCCGGGGTGGGGTGGTTGCTGTTGGCGTGAAGGAATCTTAACCGCAACCACCCCACCCCTGACGGGGCACCCCTCCTTGAAAATAAGGAGGGGTGAACCTCTTGCCCTACCCTACCGCTGCTTGCAGCGGCGCTTGCTCCGCGTTTTGGGTCGGCAGCGGTGTGTTGATTGCGTCGAGTAGCGCGTTGATGGTCGCCAACTGCTTGCTCAAGTTCGCGCACAGTGCTTCGAGTTCGGCGATTTTTTCTTCGAGCTTCTCGCGCGACATTTTTATTTTTTTCAAATTTTCCAGATGCTCATCCAGTTGGCTCTTGCGCTCTTTGATGCGCGTGCCCAGCGGATTCATCACTGACTTTGCCCAGCTTTCGGCATCCTGTCGCGCTTGAAAGTAAACATTGCGCACGTGACTGACCAGCGACACAAAGAATTTCTTCACCACAAAACTTTGCTCGGTCATGGTGGTGACCGGGCTGTCGCGGAAGGCGTTGGCTTCTTTGTGCAGACGCTGTAGCTGGGTGATGTATTTTTTGGTCGAGAACAGGGTCGTTTTGACATCGGCCAGATCGTGTTCGTCACGGAAGCGCTGATAAATGGCCTGCACCAACTCATTGGATTTGTCAGCCTGCCAGTTGACCTGCTCCATGATGTGCTGTGCCGAATCGAAAAATATTTTCATGCCGTTTTTCATGCCGCCGGTGGTCCAACTGTCGACCATATCGTTGCGCGACTTGGCGATCATTTTGTCGAAGGAATCTATGCTGAGCGTTTCCAGTACGATTTTTACCTGTTGTGTCAAAACATGGCGACTGGTCTGAAAATTCTCGACGTTCTTTTTATAGTTCGCCTGCGCTTCGCGCGCCTTGTTCATCAGTTGCAAAATTACATCGGTGTTCTTGCCACTGAGTGAGCGCAGCTCATTCAGCTGACCTTGTGCCGCGTTGAGACGACCCTGTAGAAGTTCTTGCGTGCTCTCGATGCGCGCGCCGATGCGACTGACCACGTTGTCGCGCACGATGCGTTGCCGCGAGGGCACCACGTGTTCGGACAAATAGCGTTCGAGCGGCAGCAAGCCACTGCGCTCCAGCAGGGCGGTGTCTTGCTTGACTTTGGCAAGCAAACCCTTCTGCGCCGATAATGGAAACACCTGCTCCCGGTTAAGCTCCAGCATCTGCGCGGTGGCAGCACACTGCGATTCAATACTCTCCGCAACACCGGCCGCGTCTTTCAAGTCATCCCACAAGGTATCAATCTTGTTCAGGATCGCGAGCACGCCGCCGTCGGCAATATTCATGTGCGGCGTGATGCAATGTTTCCACATGTCGAGATCAGTTTTAGTCACGCCGGTATCGGCGGCGAGAATAAACATCACCGCCTGCGCTGCCGGAATCATCTCCATCGTGAGTTCGGGCTCGTTGCCGAGCGCGTTGAGCCCGGGCGTGTCGAGCACCACCAAACCTTGTTTGAGCAACGCATGCGGAAAGCTGATCATCGCGTGACGCCACACCGGCACTTCGACTTGCGCGGGTGGCGGAGCATCGGGCGCTGCCGGGTCACGATGATACAAACCGATGCGTTCAGCTTCGGCGACGCTGACGAGTTTCACGCGCACGATTTCTTTAAACGATTCCGCCATGATGTCCGGCGAGCTGGTGTCGAGGTCGATGGTGGTCCAGTACATCGGGTTGTGTTTGTACTGCGCAATGGTGGTGTCTTCGGAGCGGGTTTCAATCGGCAGCAACCGGATGTAGGCACGATCCGCCGCCTGGTCGTAAAACAATTCGGTCGGGCACATGGTGGTGCGACCCGCCGACGATGGTAGCAGGCGGCGCTGGTAATCGGCGAAGAAAATGCCGTTAATGAGCTCGGTTTTGCCGCGCGAAAATTCGGCGACGAAGGCGATCGTCAGCGCGTCGGATTTGAGCGCCTCAACCAGTTCGAAGATGCGCAAGTCGTCTTCCGGCTCGTTGAGTCCATTGTTAAGCAACCACTGCTGGTAAGCGCGAATATGCGCGATCATGCGCAGCTTCCAAACGCTGTAGGCTTCGAGTTGCTGGGAAAATCGTTCGTGCATCGGCATGGATGCTGTCCTACAAGTGACTTACATTATTAGCGGTGTTACGCGCAGAGACCCCGTCCAGGCATAGCCCGGCTATGGGGGATATCGTCAAGATCAGACGGAAGTTTAGCGATCAGTGAGCGTTTGACCGGAGACCACGCATGAATCCGAATAAGCCTGTTCATAGCAGTCATGCGAATGCAAATGCCGTCGCAAAATAACCTGCGGGTAAGCCATTGCGGTCGGTGCGATTATGTATCGACCTGGCGCGCGATGCAGGAATTCACAATGCAACGCGCTGCTGCTAGCGCTGACGAAATCTGGTTCGTCGAACATCCGCCGGTGTATACGCAAGGGCTCAACGGCAAGGCCGAGCATCTGCTAACACCCGGCGCCATTCCCGTGGTGCAGGCGGATCGCGGCGGACAAGTCACCTATCACGGCCCCGGCCAACTGCTTGCGTACGTGCTGGTGGATTTGCAACGCAAGGGCTGGGGAGTGCGCGATCTGGTTGGGCGTCTGGAACTGGCGGTAATCGACCTGCTGCGCGACTACGGCATCACTGCCGTCGCGCGCCGTGATGCACCGGGCGTCTATGTCGGTGGCGCCAAGATCGCCGCGCTCGGGCTACGCGTGAAGCGCGGGTGCAGCTATCACGGTTTGAGCTTGAACGTCGATATGGATTTAGAGCCGTTTAGCCGTATCAATCCCTGCGGTTATGCCGGATTGCCCGTCACGCAACTCAGCGCGCTGGGCGGGCCGACCGACCTCACCGAAGTTGCGAAGGTTTTGCGCAAGCACCTGTGCGCGCGGCTCGGGTATAATAGCGCGCAACGCATGACGGAACCGAACTCGCAGTGAAGCCCAATAATGGATTCCTTCCCCCTGCAAGGGGGAAGGTGAGGATGGGGGTGATGTTCAACGCGGTGTGCTTGCACACCCCCATCCCGGCAACTGCTCCTGCGTTGCTCTAACTTCCGCCATGCATGGCGGTCGCCCGCCTTGCAGGGGAAGCTCTACAACTTCAAACTTCATTGGC
>JANMQQ010000370.1:0-3763 GCA_031370545.1 Gammaproteobacteria bacterium | reverse complement strand
ATGTGGGTCATCGTTAGCTCGCGTACAGAAACTGGCTATACCGGGACACTCGACAATGATCCCTTGTGCACCAAAGAGCTGCAATCAGGAGTGGAGGTATTGTTTGGGCCAGAACATATTATTCAAATATATGAAGAATCCCACCAAGCCTAGCCCATCGTCCGAGAGGGACGCGCCAAAAGCGGCGCGCCCCTCTCGAACGATGGGTTAGGCTTGGTGGGGTTCTTCATATATTTGAATAATATGTTCTGGCCCAAACACTACCCCCACTCCCGATTGCAGCTCTTTAGTGCACAAGGGATCATTGTCGAGTATCCCGGTATAGCCAGTTTCTGTACGCGAGCTAACGATGACCCACATGCGTTCGGCGTGTGCCTCATCTCCAAGCCAGATACGGAAAATTAGTTTCGCCAGTTCGCCAGGAAGCAAAGCGTCACGCTTTACACGCGGAGGAATAAAGAATGTCTCAGGAAATTCCTTATTCAACTCTTCTCCGTTGTCGAGCGTGTATTCGATCATTGGCCTAACTACAAATCCACCCACAAATTATTACGATGAATCTCCAACGGGTGGAAATTCGCTTTGTATTTCATTTTGTCGGATTCGGCAATCCAGTAGCCCAGGTACACGAACGGTAAGTTCAAACGTGCGGCTTCGCTGATTTGCCAGAGCACTGCGTAGGTGCCCAGGCCGCGTTGCGATTCAGTGGGATCGAAAAACGTGTAGACCGCTGATAGCCCGTTGCGTAAGTGGTCCACCGATGCGACGGCCAGCAGTTGGCTGCCGCAGCGAAATTCGTACAGCCAGGTTTCTCCCCAACGGCATCCGAAGAACGAACGGTATTGCTCTGGGCCGTAGTGTTCCATACCGCCGCCCGGATGCCGTTCGGCGACGTAGCGTTGGTAAAGCGAATAGTGTTCGGGGTGAAAAACCGCCGCGACGCGTTGCACGCTGAGGTCGGCATTGCGTTGTAAATTGCGTCGTTGACTGCGCGTCGCCTGAAAGCGTTCGACCGGGATGCGTGCCGGTACGCATGCGGAGCAGTTGGGGCAGTAAGGGATGTAAACGTGGTCGCCGCTGCGTCGAAAACCGTGTTCCACCAAATTGCTGTACAAGGCCTTGGTCATGCCCGCGAACGGGTCGGCAAACACCGTGACCGCTTTGCGATCCGGCAAGTAATTGCAAGCGGAGGGCACCGTGATATAGAAGGCGAGTTCGGATTGTTCGGCGGGGTGCGACATAAGTTGATCCCTCAGCGATACAGTGACGCAATGGCGTCGGCATCCATCGACCACGGTGCGCGTTCGTGCGGAAGGGCGCAGCTGCGTTGCAGAATGCTGATGAATTCGGTCCGGCGAATATCTTCCGAACCGAGGCTACGCAAATGGTCGGACTGAATCTGGCAATCAATCACTGCGAAATCCCAGGCCGCGAGCTGATGCACCAGATAAATAAACGCAACCTTGGATGCGTTGGTCACGCGGCTGAACATGGATTCGCCGAAGTACACCTTACCCAGCGCCACGCCGTATAAACCGCCGACCAGCTTTCCATCGTGCCAGGCCTCGACAGAATGCGCCAGGCCGATGCCATGCAGGTGGCAATAGGCTTCGATGATCTCGGGTGTGATCCAGGTGCCCTGGCTGTTGGGTCGTGTTTCGGCGCAAGCCTCGATCACCTCGCGAAACGCGCGGTCGACGGTAATTTGAAAACGTCCGGCACGGATTTCCTTCCGCATGCTGCGCGACACGTTGACATTGGCGGGAAACAACACCGCGCGTGGATCAGGTGACCACCACAAAATCGGCTGGCCTTGACTGTACCAGGGGAAAATTCCCTGCATGTACGCGGTGAGCAAACGACGGGGTGTGAGACTGCCCCCGACGGCCAATAAGCCGTTGGGTTCTTTGAGCGCGAGCGACACGTCGGGGAATTGCACGCGTTTGTCGCTGGGCTCAATCCAGAAAGGTCCGATGCCGGTCATAGGCTTCAATTATAGACAGCGTCCTGCCGTCAAAGTGTGAGCCCTTAAATATTTATAGTGATCGCGTGGTCTTGATTAAACGGCAGGTGAGTGTTGAGTTCCTGCATGTAGTGCTCCACGGCGGTGCGTTCGCGGCGCACAAAGTCGCCGATAGCGTTGGCAAAGGTGGGATTTGCCAGCCAGTGCGCCGACCAGGTGAGCGTCGGCACGAAGCCACGGCCGACTTTGTGCTCGCCTTGTGCGCCGGGTTCGAAGTGCTTCAATCCGTGGCGAATGCAATATTCGATGCCCTGATAATAACAGGCTTCAAAATGCAGGCTGTGAAATTGCGCGTCGCACCCCCAATGGCGCCCGTACAGCGTGTCATCGCTGCGCAGGCAAAATGCACCTGCGACATAACGGCTTTCATGCTTTGCCAGCACCAACACGACTTGATCGGGCAGGGCAGCACCCAGTTCACGAAAAAAATCCATGCTCAGCGTCGGCATGCCGCCAAGGCGATCAAAGGTCGAAACATAGAAACGGTGATAGGCCTCCCACTGCGCAGCGTTCGCTTCACCGCCGTGCACGATTTCAAGTTCGACACCGGCTTCCTGCACATGGCGGCGTTCGCGTTTTAATTTTTTGCGCTTCTCAGCGGTAAATGTTGACAGATAATCGGCGAAGTCGCGGTAGCCGTTGTTGGTCCAATGAAACTGACAACCGGCGCGACGCAACATCCCCTGTGCCTCAAGTTGACACATTTCCGGTTCGGTCGGAAACAAAACATGCACCGACGACGCGCCAATTTTCCCCGCATGATCCTGCGCCGCCGCAAGCAAGGTTTTTATATAAATGGGGTCAGACACCAATAGTCGAGTCCCGGTCGCGGGCGAGTAGGGTACTGACACCACCAGCTTTGGAAAATACTGCAAACCATGCCGCTCGTAGGCTTGTGCCCAGGAGAAATCGAATACGAACTCGCCGTAAGTATTACTTTTCAGATACATCGGCATGGCAGCAACCAAGCGGTCACCGTCCCACACACCGACATGTTGCGGAATCCAGCCGTAGGGCAACAGGCAATCGCCGTGTTCGAGTGCGGCCAGAAATTCGTGGCGGATGAATGGATTGTTATCGGGCAGCAATGCGTTCCACTGCGCGCGGGGCAATTCGTCCATGCTGGCAACGATGCGTGTCTGCATAGTGCTGATCAACCGAAGTGCGGCGAGGGCGCCGCTCCTGCTTTCAAATTTTAGCGATGTTGTCGAGGTAGCGCTCGGCGTCGAGCGCAGCCATGCAGCCGGAACCCGCCGACGTGATCGCCTGGCGATAAATATGATCTGCCACATCACCGGCAGCGAAAACACCGAGCACACTGGTGGCGGTCGCATTACCGCTAGTGCCGCTGCTGACTTTGAGATAGCCGTGGTTCATGTCGAGCTGGCCTTCGAAAATGCCGGTGTTGGGCGCATGGCCGATGGCGACGAACACACCGTGTACGTCGACATTTTTGGTTTTTCCGTCGGTGACATTTTTTAAACGCAAGCCGGTCACGCCGCTGTTGTCGCCCAGCACTTCGTCCAGGCCGGTGTTCCACATGATGGTGGCTTTGCCCGCTTTCTCTTTTTCGAGCAGTTTGTTGATCAAAATCTTCTCGGCCTTGAATTTGTCACGACGGTGCACCACAGTCACGTGCGACGCGATGTTTGACAAGTAAAGCGCTTCTTCGACAGCCGTGTTGCCGCCGCCGATCACCGCCACGGCTTTGTTCTTGTAGAAAAACCCGTCGCAGGTGGC
>JANMQQ010000345.1:0-24146 GCA_031370545.1 Gammaproteobacteria bacterium | reverse complement strand
CGCACCGGCGACATCGGCGTGTTCAAAATTGTTTCCGAAGGTGGGGTTGCTGCGGGAGTGCGACGCATCGAGGCGGTGAGCGGTGCGCGTGCATTGGAGTGGATCGCGCAGAGTCAGGCGCAGATGGCCAACGTCGCGGAATTATTAAAAGCAACGCGCGATAGCGTCGAAGAAAAAGTGCGGCAGTTGCTTGAGCGCGTGCGCAAAATGGATAAAGAACTTGAACAACTGAAAGGCAAGGCCGCCAGTAGTCAAGGTAGCGACCTGGCCGGGCAGGCCGTGGAGATCAACGGCCTGAAAGTGCTCGCTGCGCGTCTGGATGGCGTCGATGCGAAAGCATTGCGCGATACCGTCGATCAACTGAAAAACAAGCTCGGTTCCGCCGCCGTGGTATTGGCAGCGGTCAGTGAGGGCAAGGTCAGTTTAGTCGCGGGCGTCACGGCGGACTTCAATGCCAAAGTCAAAGCGGGCGAACTGGTGAACATGGTCGCACAACAAATCGGCGGCAAGGGCGGCGGGCGTGCCGACATGGCACAAGCCGGCGGTACCGACCCATCCAAACTCGAAGGCGCACTGCGCTCAGTGCCAGATTGGGTGCGCCAACAATTAGAATCGTAGCGTGCGCGATGCGCACGATCAGCCGTTTTCTCAGCGGTGAACAATCGTGCGCATGGCGCACGCTACTCCTGATTGCTTGAACGAAGGGTTCCTTCCCCCTTGCAGGGAGAAGGGGTGCGTTTTTTCGAGGTTGACCTTTCATTGCTACTTTATTAAGTGTTGGCTTTATAGTTTAATTTCGGCTTTTTACTCAGCGGGAAGTTAGCAGAATCCATCATGGGACTCATCGTTCAGAAGTACGGCGGTACCTCGGTTGGGAGTGTGGAGCGCATCGAGAATGTTGCGCGTCGCGTGATCGACTACCGCAAGCGCGGCCATGACGTGGTGGTGGTGGTGTCGGCGATGAGCGGTGAAACCGACCGCTTGATGCGCCTGGCCAAAGACATTGATCCGCACCCCAATGAACGTGAACTCGACGTGCTGCTCGCCACCGGCGAGCAAGTCACCATCGCGTTACTCGCGATGATGCTGCACAAGCTCGGCTGCCCGGCGCGTTCGTATACCGGCGCTCAAGTGCAGATTCTCACTGACGATGTACATAACAAGGCGCGCATTCTCAACATTAACGAAGAACGCGTGCGCAAGGATTTGCAGGCCGGGCGCGTAGTGGTCGTGGCCGGGTTTCAGGGCGTGGATGAAAAAGGCGACATCACCACCTTGGGTCGCGGCGGCTCAGACACCACCGGCGTTGCGCTCGCTGCGGCTCTGAAGGCGGACGAGTGCCAGATCTATACTGATGTCGATGGCGTGTATTCCACCGACCCGCGTGTGGTGCCGAATGCGCGTCGCCTGGAGCGCATCACCTTTGAAGAAATGCTTGAAATGGCAAGCTTAGGCTCCAAAGTATTGCAAATCCGTTCAGTCGAATTTGCGGGCAAATATAACGTCCCGCTGCGTGTTTTATCCAGTTTTGGCGAGGGGCCAGGAACCCTCATTACGTACGAGGACAAAGCAATGGAACAAGCGTTAATTTCCGGGATCGCGTTCAATCGCGATGAGGCCAAGCTCACCATCGTCGGCGTTCCCGATCAGCCGGGCGTGGCTTACCGCATACTCGGACCGATTGGCGAAGCCAATGTCGAGGTCGACATGATCGTGCAAAACGTCGGTGTCGACGGCACCACCGATTTCACCTTCACTGTGCATCGTAACGATTTCGACAAGGCGATGGGCATCATGAAAACCGTCGCCAAGGAATTGCGCGCGCGCGATACCAAGGGCGACAACAAAATTGTCAAGATCTCGTTGGTCGGCGTCGGCATGCGGTCACACGCAGGCATCGCTAGCAGCATGTTCAAGGCATTGGCCGACCACGGCATCAACATTCAAATGATCTCGACGTCCGAAATCAAAATCTCAGTGGTGGTCGACGAGAAGTATCTGGAGCTCGGCGTGCGTGCGCTGCACGATGCGTTCGGCCTGGAACAAAAGCCTGATTCCGTGCGCTGAAATTGCCAAGCGACGGCAAACCATATACCTTTACGCGACAGCTTTCAGGTTGATTTCAGGTTGGGGGCGGCTGGCAAATAACGGGCGGCGAAATCGCGAAACAAAAAAAATTCAGCGTGTTTTTGGGGAAATACGCGGGATTTTGAAGTTGTGAGGTTTAGCGGGCCTGCCGACAAGTCAGTACACCGGGAGTTCAGTGCTAAGGAGAACATAGATGCTCATTCTGACCAGACGCGTGGGTGAAACACTAGTAATCGGCGATGACGTTACCGTCACCGTGCTCGGTGTCAAAGGTAATCAAGTCCGTATTGGCGTTGAAGCGCCGAAACACATCTCGGTGCATCGCGAAGAAATTTACGAACGCATCCAACGCGAAAAAGCGCAAGCAACGGGAGAGGGAGGAACGGCTGCTGCTGATACGCCGCCTCTGGGGGGGGTGCGGGAATCGCGTTAGCGCAATCACGTTGGAACACCGCGTAGCAAATGAAGGGCGCTGAAAGATGTGCCCTTCGGCGTTTAGGGCTGACCAACGCAACGCTTGCGTGCGTCTTCGCGAAAACCGTTTGCTAATCGGAGCAAATTTGGGACAATACCCGCCCGCTGTTGATCGGGGCAGCCGCGAGCAAGTGCTGTTAGCAAATGCTGTAAATGGAGAGGTGGCCGAGTGGCCGAAGGCGCTCCCCTGCTAAGGGAGTATGGGGTCAAAAACTCCATCGAGGGTTCAAATCCCTCCCTCTCCGCCACCTTCTATTCAGTTGACCCGCCGCATTGATGACTTCATAATGCCGCTCCTTCAAAGCGCCCGTAGCTCAGTTGGATAGAGTACCAGGCTACGAACTTGGTGGTCGGGAGTTCGAATCTCTCCGGGCGCACCAGTAAAAAAACAAAGGGACCATCTTGGTCCCTTTAGTTTTTGCCATTGGTAAAGACTTCAAACTTCCTTGGTAGTACAACTTGCTTGATCTCCTGGGCAATCTATAAAGTCAACGTTGGCACCTCTCTGAGCAGCGCGCTCAAAAACGTAATCAACGTAACAATGTTTGACAAAAATATTAGTGGTATGTATCGTCACATCAGAAAAATTTAGCCCTCGTTGTTTATGCATGCTGAGGAGTTAAGTACCAACAACAAGGGAGTCGGGAGTCAGTGGCCGTTGTAGCCGTAGCAGCGCTACGAAAACGCCAAGTTTCTTATTCAATGCAGAGTCGCGTTGTAATGAACGATAGAGGCTCAATGATCGGGGGGAGTATGTTAAATAAACTTCGTAATACGTGTATTCGGGTAGTCGTTCTCCTTTCAGCAATAACATCAACAAACGCGCATAGCGTGACTATTGATTTTGAGAGTCTTCTCGATCTTGAAGGGGTGAGCTCGCAGTACGCAAGTCTTGGGGTGACGTTCTCGAATGCCACGGCGCTCACTGCTGGCATTTCTCTTAATGAATTTGAATTCCCGCCCGTGTCGGGTAGTAACGTAGTTTTCGATAGCGGCGGAATGATGTCCATTCTATTCGCTACTTCAATGGAGTCCGTCGGCGGGTATTTTACCTATGCAGGTCCGCTGACTTTGATTGCGTATGATGCGACTGACGCCATCGTGGGCTCGGCAACTTCTGCATTCGATTCAAACCAGGCGCAATCGGGAGTGGCTGGATCAGCGCCTAATGAATTTCTGCAACTTTCATCGGCCACCGGCATTAGCCGAATAACGTTCACTGGCGATCCTGCGGGCGGTTCCTTTACGCTGGACGATTTAATTTTTACCGCACTTGCGTCATTGCCACCTTCAACTGCGGTACCTGAGCCCGCGACGCTTCTGCTGTTTTTGGTAGGCGGCATGGTGCTACTAGTGCGCAGGAAAGTCGGTCCTGCCAATCGCAAAATCGTAACCGTTTGAGCCGATCTGCGGTCGGCCCTAGTTAATGAAGTGCCTTGCGAATAATTAAAACGGCTGACGTCTTGTTGTCCGTCCTGCCATAACAAGAAACATAAATAGAGGGAGTCCGACCCATGCGTAATGGACTGGCTGTTGTCTTTTTCGCTGCCGTTTCGTTTCTTGCTAACACTTCCGTCAATGCGGCCGCAACGATTGGCGCAACGGCTATAACGCCCGGTTCAACACCCGCCGGTACCGCCTTGGTGGTTACCGTCAATTCGACAATCACCGACCCCTCGCTGATCGCCGCTAGCGTTAACCTGCAGAAGTTGGATGCCAGCGGGCGCGTGGTTGCGACCATTGGAAACCTGCACGATGATGGTGTGGCTGGTGACGCCACTGCCGGTGATAAGGTTTTCAGCATCACAACGACGGTGCTGGAAAATACCCCCGGCACGGTGAAGTATCGCGTTTCCGCCGCATTTCAGGGAAGTCTGGTCCGCGCTTTTTCGTCGCCTCTTAGCGTTACGATCAGTGGAACGGCAACCGGCATCACCATTCAATCACCTGCGAATGCGGCGTACGTAAACACCCCCATCGTGACAGTTAACGGAACAGTCGGCGATTCAGCCGCGCAAGTCGTGGTCAATGGTGTCGTCGCGCCATTGTCTGGAAATAGCTTCGTTGCAAGTATCCCGCTAAATGAAGGTCCGAACACGCTGACCGCCGTCGCAACCAACACCAACGGCACCACCAGTACTGCGAGCATTCTGGTTACGCTCGATACGACCCCTCCGCATGTTGATGTGTACACACCGGAAGCCAACGCAGTAACAACCGAGTCAACGGTGAATGTCACCGGCTTGGTGAATGACATTGTCGTTGGCACCGTGAATCCCATTCAGGCGACTGTTACGGTAAATGGTGTTGCGGCACAGGTGGCGAACCGCTCGTTTGCTGCGACCAACGTGCCGGTGAGTTTGGGATTGAATTTATTCCAGGTAGTTGCAACGGATCGCGCAGGCAATAGCGCAACAGCTTCCGTATCGGTAACGCGCAAAGAGATTACCGAAAAAACCTTAAAAATAAACCGAGGGAACAGCCAGTCAGGCGTTATCCGTTCTACGTTGCCGCTGCCAATGGAGGTTCAGCTGGTTGATGCTGCGGGCGCCCCGATTGCGAATACGCCGGTGGTGTTTCGAGTAACGAGTCAAGACGGCGTGCTGAGCCAAACCGGTGCGGCTAGCACGGGTGTGCCAGCGTTAGCTGTCAACACCAGCGCCCAAGGGCTCGCGTCGGTGTTCCTGAATCTGGGTTCGCGTTCCGGCGTCGGCAACAATGTTGTGGAGGCATCAACCACCGGCGTCGCGAATACGGCCGTTTTCATTGCCTCGGCAACACCGGCACCGGCGGGGTTGATCGTGGTCGATGCGGGCGGTAATCAATCCGGCGTGATTGGTCAACAACTGCCCCTGCCATTCATCGCCATCGTCACCGATGCGGGCAACAACCGCTTGCCCGGAATTCCCGTGACCTTCAGCGTTAAAAAAGGCGGCGGAAATTTCGCAGGCAAACCGACGCTGGTGGCGAACACCGATTCCGACGGCCGCGTGATGGCGTCATTGACGCTGGGGCCAGACCAAGGTGTGAATAATAATCTGGTCGAAATCAATTTCACCGGCAACACCGGCTTTCCCGCCGTGTTCACCGCCACCGGGCTCACGCCTGGCCCAGCCGCTAACACGCGCATCAGCGGCGTGGTGCTGGACAACAGCAATATGCCGATCCCCGGCGTGACCATGCGCCTGCTCAAAATCAATCAAGGCAACGTGGGTAACATCCCGCAAGAAGTGGCACCTTCGGTACGCACCGACGCGCGCGGGCAGTTCGTGATGCAACCGGTGCCGGTGGGCGTATTCAAATTGATGGCCGATGGCGGAACTGCCACGCGGACGGGCGGCTGGCCCACCATCGAATACGACATGATCACCGTGCCAGGCCAAGACAATAACGTCGGCTCACCGATTTACCTGCCGGAACTGATTGCACAAAACCGCCTGTGCGTGAGCGAAACCACCGGCGGCACACTGACGATTCCGCAAGCGCCGGGATTCTCTCTGACCATCATCCCGGGTTCCGCGACTTTCCCCGGCGGCGCGCGTTCGGGTTGTGTGTCCGTCACCCCGGTGAACATGGACAAGGTGCCGATGGTGCCCGGCTTCGGGCAGCAACCGCGCTTCGTGGTCACGATTCAACCCGTCGGCACCAGTTTCAATCCACCGGCAGCCATCGCAATTCCTAACGTGGATGGGCTCGCCCCGCGTGCAGTCACGGAAATGTATTCCTACGACCACGATCTCGCGAGTTTCGTGGCGATCGGCTCGGGCACGGTGAGCGAGGACGGCTCAATTATCCGCTCCGATCCGGGTGTCGGCGTGCTCAAGGCAGGTTGGCATTGTGGTGGTAATCCGAATTCGACGGGGAGTGCGGGGACTTGTCAGGCTTGTGAAAAATGCGTGGGTAGTCAGTGCAAAGCTGATCCCGCTAAGGACGGTTTGGCCTGTCCAAGTGGGACTTGCCTAAATGGTGTCTGCCAGCCAACTGAATATGATCCAGACACCGCTATCGGTTCTGGCGCCAACGATACAATTATCCCTTCGGTACAGAAGAATATCGGCGCTATCGGCGCGTCACCCGGCGAAAAAATTATCTTGCGTTTGGTTTTGACCGACAATGATCGTACAAGAGTAATAGGGTCACCGACATGGACGAATGTTCAGGGGACTGGGCCATACAAGATCACCTTGACTATTTCAGGAGACGCCAGTTGGGGTCCGCCCCTAACGCCATTAAGTGGTATGAAGATTAGAACGTTCAATTCATTAAATACAGAGAACGTAGAGCTCTTCACTGATACGACATGGAAGAATCCAACCGCAACCACGGTCAATACGATTACTGTTACCGCGCTTGTAGAAGATCTTGCTCCACCGCCGGTAGCTCCTGGCATTGGAACGGCTAAAGATCCAGATAAAAAGATAGAATGGATCATAGTGCCACGTGGACAATGCCCAACAAGTATGAAAACCGTTACTGGGGCAGTTAAAGTCTTCCGACCTGATCCAGCCGATTTTGTATACCAGATGGGACCTGACATCCCGCCGGCAGGGCGGCCTGACTATCTAAACCAAACCATATTGGAATCCTTTGGTGCTGTTAAGAACATAACTTTCACAATGAGCGACATGACGTCAGCTTTTTTTACAGCTTATCCGGGACTAACAACACCTATTGATGTTGTTAATGAGATTTTAGGAGCAAAGCGGGCAGGTAATGGAACCTTTGTGATTAATATCTACGATCAAATTGCTGACCGGCACCAAAGTTTCCCTTTTCCTGACATTGTCAATTTTTTCACTCAAGCTGCCATTGCGAAAGGTATCGGCTACACACTTCCTCAAGAATATAGCTGTGGAGGTACGGTCATACAAAGCTATGACGTAACACACAGGTATACGAGTCCTATGTCTGAAACCAGCAAGACCGGGCCATGAGTGTTAAACCGCCACACTATCCAGCCCGACTGCAATCGCTGCTGGTTTCATGCCCATCGCAAGTGGAGTTACACGAGTAGTGCACGACGAAAATCGACTCAAGGGATTATCTCGAATAGGAAGAAAATATGAAGACGTGGCGCCTTGGTTCAATTGGTGTTAGCACATTCATTTTACTCTGCTGGACGGTTGCATCCAGCTCTGCATCCGCGCAGCTAAATCAAAACTGCGTAGTAAGCGTTTTGAACCGCAACGTTCAAGTTAATGCCGACAGCACCTGGATACTCCCCAACATCCCCGCAAACTTCGGCCGTGTCCGCGCACGCGCCACTTGCGTTGAAAATGGCATCACTTCTTTCGGCGAATCGGCCTACTTCATCGTGCCCGCTAATGGCTCAGTCACGTTGCCGCCGATTGCTCTCGGTTCGACAACGTCTATACCGACGTCACTTACGATTTCAGTGCCGAACGTGCAATTGAACACGGCAGGCGCGACAGTTCAACTGAGTGTCCTCGCCACCTACCCGAACAGCCAATCCGCGAACGTCACCGGTTCGAGCGCCGGGACAAACTACAGCGTTAGCAACGCCGCGATTGCGACCATCTCGCCGGAAGGTTTGGTGACGGCGCTGCGCAGCGGTACGGTGATGGTGCAGGCGACCAACGAAGGCACACAGGCGATCCGCGCGATCAACGTCGCGTTTGGTTCGGATTCGGACGGCGACGGCATTCCCGATGACGCCGAGATTGCGCTGGGACTGAATCCCAACGACGCCACGGATGGATTGCTCGATCTCGACCACGATGGGTTGACGAATCTGGAAGAATTTCGGGCGGGTACGCAGATTTGGAATGCCGATACTGACGGCGACGGCTTAAGCGACAGCGAGGAAGTGCGTTGTACCTCTGGCCCGTGCACGAACCCGCTGCTGGCCGACACCGATGGCGACGGCATTACCGATAAAACCGAGTTGCTGACCGGCAGCGACCCGACGCTTGCCAGTAGCTTCAATCTCGCGGCTGCGTTGACTGGAATCAGTGTGAGTCCTGCCAACTTTACATTGACGGTGAACTCCATCACTGGTGAAGCCAGTGTGCAGCTGACCGTCACCGGATCGCTCATTGACGGGCGCACCATCAACCTGACTAGCACGCAGCGCCAGACCGCGTACTCCAGCAGCAATTTGGCGTCGTGCAATTTTGGCTCGCCAGATGGGCGGGTGTTTGCAAGTGTGGTCGGTGCGTGTGCGATCACGATTACCAATAATGGATTTACAGCGGTATCGAACGGCGCGATCCAAAGTTTCGATCCTGCCGCGCTGTCGTTCGTAACGATTCCCGGCTTTGCAAATGATGTCGCCGTCGCGGGCGACTATGGTTACGTTGCGGCCGGTGCCGCTGGACTGCAAGTTGTCGCGCTCAGTGCAGACCGCAAAACTCCCAGCGTCGTCGCATCCCTCAGCCTGACGGGCAACGCGAATGCAGTGACGTTGGTCGGCAATCGCGCCTATGTCGCTGCGGGTAGCATTGGACTGCATGTCGTGGATATCACCAATCCGCTCGCGCCTCGATTGCTGGGCTCGTTCGGTACCAGTGGCAGCGCGCTGGGCGTCAAGGTCGTAGGCACTACCGCGTTTGTAGCGGCGGGTTCATCGCTGCAAGTCGTCAATGTGTCAAATCCTGGCGCGATGATTTCTGTGAGCACCCTGGCGATCGGCGGCACAGCGTGGGGTTTGGATATCAACCCGAATCGCAATTTGGCTGCGGTCGCAGCGGGAACCGTGGGCTTGCAAATGGTCGACATCAGTAACGTGTCGGCACCGGTGTTAAGAGGTCGCATCGCGACCGGCGACGCGCGCGGCGTGGCGATGCGTGGGAACTACGCCTACGTTGCCGATTACTCGAACAGCATGCGGTCGATTGATATCACCAACCCCAATACGCTGACGCTGCTGTCGAGCACGCTGTTGAATTTGGGTGGTCGTCTGCAAAATATCGTGTTGTCCGGGAACTTTGCTTTGGGCGCGGACGTGCTATTTGTCAATGGCGTGCCTATTGTTGACATCAGTGACCCGACCACGCTGCGCCCGCGCACCATTCTGAATTTCCCGGCCCGCGACGACAACGGCATGGGTATCGCGGTCGATAGCAGCTTCGTCTACCTTGCTGCGGATCGGTCTGGACTCAATCGCGGCGGTACCACCGGAAACAGTCGTTTGTATATTGGTCAATTCCAGCCACGTGTCGATCTGGCCGGTGTTGCCCCGTCGGTTAGCATCACGGCTCCTACTGGCGGTGCGCAAGTTTATGAAGGCGCCCAGCTCACGCTCGCAGTCAATGCTGTCGACGATGTTGCAGTTGCCTCGGTGCGCTTTCGCGTCAACGGCCAAATCGTGTTTACGACAACCTCCGCTCCCTACCAATATGTCTTTACGGTGCCTTCGGGGGTGAACTCCCTGAGCCTGGGCGCTGAGGCGGTTGATTTAGGCAACAACATCGGTGCCGCGCCTACGGTATCGGTCTCGGTTGTTCCCGACCCCTTAACGTTGGTGACCGGCTTGGTGGTGGATAGCAGTAACCTGCCCGTTGTCGGCGCAACAGTGACCGCGCCCGGGGGCCGCATTGCTATCACCGGAGTCGATGGCCGCTTTTCGGTGGCATCGGTGCCCACCGTGCTGAGTGATTACATATTAGTCAACGTCAGCGCCGTGGGAGCGGATGGCAATGCAATCACCGGCACATCGGCGTCCATTGCTCCGGTACGCGGTGGGACCACCGACGTCGGGACGACGGCCTTGATCGCTGCTCAATTTGAAACCCGCTTTGGGACGTTTTGGACCAACTGCGACGATTGCTTTACGCAACGCACGCTACCGTTTGCATTTCAGTTCTACGGCACCAATTACACGACCGCGTTTGTTGGAACGAACGGTTATATCACGTTCAACTCCGGAGACAGCTCTTATGTCGAGAGTGTTCCAGCCTTCAGTTCCGTGCCTAGAATCTCGGCATTTTTTGATGATCTTTACGGAGGACGTAGCACGACGGGCCGTGTTTACATTAATGATCAGTTACCAGGACGCTATATAGTGACCCATGATCAGGTGCCACATTACAGTTCCGGCGGCTCAAATACCCTTCAGCTTCAGTTATTCCAGGACGGGCGAATCATTCTGGCCTACAAAGGAATTACCGCGCTGAATACTGGAACAATCGCCGGGTTGACACCTGGCCCCAGTGCGCCCGCGCAGCAAGTCGATTTCAAGTCGCAACGTAATTTTGATGTGCCCGCAGGCACAGCGGTGTATGAATACTTCACCGCTGCGAGTCCGTTTGATTTGGATTACGGCTTTGTCATATTCACGCCGAAGGCTGGTGGCGGTTACAACGTTCGAACCATACTTCCGTCCGCGCCGCCCGCAGGATCGCTGCTCACGGGCGGTCCGTAATCTCACTGGGAAAGTGGTGGCGTTTCGCTGTCAGAAATTATTGCAAAGCAGGCCAGTGTGCATGGCCAGGAGATCTAACTATGTTTGTAAAAATTTCAAAACCTGCTACCCGCGTGCTGGCCACGGGCGTAACATTTTTTGCTCTGGCGTCAGCCCAAGCGGCAGCCCTGGATTTATCTAACGCCGAGGTGATCGTAACTTCGTCGACCAATCCTTCCTACGTGGGAATGACGAACACGAATGATTTAGGAAAGTTTGTCCTAAACGGAGTTCCGGCGGGTGGCGTTAATGTCGAGATTCGGCGCAACGGCGAAATTATCGCGCAAGGCGGAGCGGTTACTGCGGGTGGAAATCTAAACGAAGCCCAAGTGCTCGGTATTGTCGTCGAACCCGCGTCGAATACGCTGAAGTCTAAATAGCGTTTTGGATTCAGACCATCGAATCAGGTAACGATCCATGAAGCATATGTTCAAGTTATTGGTGCCGGTTTTTTGTGCCGTGCTGTGGCGTCCGATTCCCGCGCAAGACCTCGTTGACACTCCCCGGAAAATTGGCTCAGAGACTGCTGTCACTCGTCACCTGGCAGACGGCGAAGAATTTCAAATCAGCTTGAGTGGGTTGGTCAACTACGGCCGCAAATTATTTGCGGCTAATTGGACGATCGAAGACGGTGCGGGCCGACCGCTGACTAAAGGAAATGGCAAGACGGTATCAGATTCGATGGCGCCGCTGACTGGAGCGCGGTCGTTCAATCGCATCTCTGGCCCGGATGCCAACTCGTGTGCAGGTTGCCACAACGCGCCGTTTGGTGTTCCGGGCGGCGGCGGTGATTTTGTCGGTAACGTGTTTGTACTGGGCCAGCGGTTCGATTTTGTGACCTTCGATCCTGCCGATAATGTGCCGACGAAAGGTTCAGTCGATGAGCGTGGCAAGGTGGTGTCGCTTGACAATATTGCGAACTCACGCGCAACCACCGGGATGTTTGGGGCGGGCTACATTGAAATGCTGGCGCGTGAAATCACCGAAGATCTTCAAAAAATTCGGGACACAATCCGGCGCGGCGACAGTCGCATATTGATGTCGAAGGGCATCAGTTTTGGTCGATTGGCTCGGCGTGCCGATGGCTTGTGGGATATCAGCGGAGTTACCGGGTTGCCGCGCGCAAGCATCCTCACTGCAACGTCGTTGGATCCGCCGACATTGGTCCTGCGTCCATGGCATCAAGCGTCAAACGTCGTGTCGCTGCGCGAATTTACCAATACGGCATTGAACCAACATCACGGCATGCAATCGACCGAGCGCTTTGGTTCGGATACGGACCCGGATAATGATGGCGCGTTGAATGAAGTGACGCGGGCAGACATTACGGCCTTGGCTGTTTATCAAGCGGTACTCGCGGTGCCCGGCCAAGTTATTCCAAATGATCCCGAGATCGAGCAGGCAATTTATAAAGGCGAGAAAGTTTTTGCAAAGATCGGATGCGCAGACTGTCACATCCCGGCACTTCCGTTGAGTAAGCATAGTTGGAATTTCACCGAACCGAATCCGTTTAATCCCGGTACCAATCTTCGGGTTGGCGAGGCGCCTACATTGAAGTTTAGTTTGTTCGATGCGGCCCTTCCGCAACCACGCCTGGCACCCAAAAGCACCGACGCCGACACGATCATGGTTCCGGTGTTTACAGATTTTAAATTGCACGATATTACCGACCCTGCCGACGATTATGGTGCTGAACCTTTGAATATGAACCAGAGCGTATGGTCGCCAAAATTTGTGGAAGGCAATCGCAAGTTTCTGACCAAGCGTCTTTGGGGCGCGGCCAATGAGCCGCCGTATTTCCATCATGGTCTGTTCACGACGCTTCGGCAGGCGGTGCTTGCCCATTCCGGTGAAGCGATAACTTCTCGTAAAGCGTTTCAGAGCGCCTCAGAATATGATCAGGATTCCTTGATTGAATTTCTGAAATCGCTGCAAGTGTTGCCGCCGGGGACGAAAGATCTCGTCGTCGATGAAAATTACCAAAGTAAAAAGCCTCGAGTTGCAATGCGTTAATCAACATCAATGCGAAATCCAAAGCAATTGCCCAAGCCGTCAGTCAATAAATTAGCACTAAAGCAACACCTATAATCTGTATTCTACTCAGCACGCTATTAATCAGCGGTTGCAAGTTTCGTCGATATAAAATCCCATTTTTTATCTCACCCTCGCTACTTCAGTAGACGTGCTTTGCCCGCTTTGCCACACTGTGCGCCGAGCATTATCGCAGGGGAAATCCGTTGACCGTCAAAGCTGTGTTGCGAAATTTCTGGATCGTTGCTGTGCTGGTGCTCGCGGGTTGTTCCAGCAAAGAAGCTCAGATCGCGGAGTCGGTTGAGCGGGGTACCCAATACTTTGCGACCGGTAACTACACCCAGGCGCGGATTGAATTTGCCAGTGCGTTGCAGCTTGAGCCGACGAACGCCGATGCAAATTTTCGCATGGCGCAGGTCGCGGATAAGTTGCAGGGTCCGCGCGCTGCGCTGGTGTTGTATCAGCGCGTTGTAAATACCAGCCCACTGTATGCCGCAGCCCAGGTGCAATTAGCACGTGCGTTTCTGTCGATTGAAGCCGTGGACAAAGCACTCGCGGCATCGGGCCAGGTGTTGGCTAATAATCCCAACGATGCGGATGCGCTGATGGTGCGCGCGGGCGTGTTTGCCCGACGTGGTGATGATGTGCGCGCCGAGCAGGACGCGCGTTCGGCGTTACGGGTCGACCCCATCCACATCGACGCGACAGTATTTCTCGCTGAACTGGCGGAGCGTCGTGGTCGGGTTGACGAGGCCGTCGCGCAATTGCAACAGGCGTTGCTGCGCAGTCCTAAACACGCCACGCTGCAAGCGGCGCTGGGTGATGCGCTCGCGCGGCAGGGAGATACGCAACAGGCTTTACAATTATTGCAAGACAGCATAAAGGTGCAGCCGCAGGAGCTGATGCATCGTGTGCGGTTAGCCATGGTTTACACACGTATGGGCCGGTTGGACGACGCCGAAACGACCCTACGCGATGCACTCATCGCATTGCCCGATAACGACTCTGCGCGACTGGCGCTGGTGGATTTTATTTCGCGGCAGCGCGACCCCGGCACGGCCGAGCATTTAACCTTGAGCTATGTCGCGCAACAGCCGCAGGCTTACGCATTGCGCTTCGGACTGGCCACGTTGTATGAGCGCGCGCAAGCCGACGATAAAGCGAAACAGGTCTATCGTGACATTATCGCGCGCGACCCCGCAGGCATTGACGGTCAGTTGGCGCGTTTAAAATTGGCGCAGTGGTTGGCGCAACACGGCGCACGCAACGAAGCCGAGCTCCTGCTCGACGACGATGTAAAAAACAACGTTGCGGATTCAGAAGCCCTGCTGTTGCGCGCACGTCTGGCACTGGATCGTGGCGCTGCCGATCGGGCGCTTCCCGATATTCGCGCCGCGCTACAGGTGCAGCACAAATCATCCGCCGCATGGCGTCTGCTGGCGCGTGCGCAAGTCGCACAGGCCGATGTGCCGCATGCGCTGGAAAGCCTGCAAAAAGCCCGCGAAGCCAATCCACATGATGTCGAGTCCCTGCTGGCTTATGCGCAACTGCAAACCCAGGTCGGTGAAGCCGATGCCGCGATTGACGCGCTGCAAATTTTTCTAAAAGAGAATCCCGCGCAGAGCGCAGTCGCGGAGGCCCTGTTGAAAGCGCACGTGCAGAAGGCGGATTGGAAGGCAGCGATGGCGGTGGCGGAGCAAATCAAAGCCACATCGCTGGATCCGGGTTTGGGGTATTACTACAGCGGTTGGGTATACCAACAGAAAAAAGATTACGCCGCGAGCATCAAGCAATTAGAAGAGGCATTGCGCAGCAATCCGCAATCGTACGAGCGGCTGGCGGCGATGGTGCAAAGTTATCTCGCACAAAAACAACCGGCGCGCGCCGCGCAGCGTATCAAGCAGATTTTGAAAACGTTTCCGAAGCTCGCTCACGCGCATAATTTGCTGGGCGAAGTCAGTCTGGTACAAAAGCGCAGCGATGACGCGCAGGCCTCGTTTCGCAAAGCGCTGCTGGCAGATTCGCACTATGCCCCGGCTTATCGAAATCTTGCCGCAGTGCGCGCCATGCGCGGCGCCGCGTCTGACGCAGTCAAGATTTATCAGGAAGGAATTATCGCAACTCAGGGTGATGCCAGTTTATTGTTTGGACTTGGCACCATATACGAACGGCTGGGGGAGAATGATAAAGCGGTGACGCAATATGAAAGCGTGCTCGCCAAAGACCCAATGCATTTTGCAGCGATGAATAATCTGGCCATGTTGCTGGCGAGCGACAAGCCGGATACTACGCGCGTGGCTCGCGCGAAAGAACTTGCCGACCGGCTGCGTATCAACACCAATCCTGCGTACCTCGACACCGTCGGCTGGGTGTACTACCGCCACGGCGATTACGCGGCGGCGGTGCCTTACCTGGAGCGCGCGGCACAGGTCTTGACACAGATTCCAGTCGTGCACTATCACCTCGGCGCAGCGCTTGCCAAGCACGGCGACGTGTCGGCCGCGCGCCGTCAGTTGCAGGAAGCACTGCGCAGTCAGGCGGAATTTCCGGGTATTGATGACGCGCAAGCCATTCTCGAAGGTTTGGGAAAGGGCAGGGGTGCCGGGCAATAAATTATCGAGTACCTGGTTTTGACTTCTGGTAACCAGCTTGGCTAACATCGGATAAATACTGCTGCGACCCGCCCCATGCATCACGATGCACTCCCAGTGTTGCTAGTCGAAGATAATGCGGGTGACGCCGTGTTGGTCACCACGCAGTTGGAGAAATTCGCGTCCGGTGAATTTACCATCAGCGTGGTGGATCGGCTGTCGCACGCCCAGAAGAGTCTCAAGCAATATGCATTCGCCGCAATTTTGCTCGATTTGTCGTTGCCTGATTCCTCTGGGCTAGATACTCTGAGCCGCATCAAGGCGGCTGCTCCACAAGTGCCCATTATTGTCTTGAGTGAAGTGGACGACGAGTCGATTGCATTGCACGCAGTGCAACACGGTGCGCAGGATTATTTGGTTAAGGGCAGCGCTGATGGCCACGTCATCGCGCGCGTGATCCGTTACGCCATTGAGCGACAGCGCACTGATGAAGCGCTGCGACGCGCACATGATTTACTGGAGCAGCGCGTCATGGAGCGCACGGCATTTTTAAAAGTCACGAACCGTCGCTTGCACGAGGAGATCGCTGAGCGCGAGCGCACTGAAGAAATTTTGCGTAAAGAACGTGATTTCAGTGCAGCGATTCTTGACACCGTGAATGCGATTGTCGTAGTGCTCGACGCACACGGGCGTCTGGTCCGTTGTAATCGTTGTTGTGAACAAGTGATGGGATATCCGGAAGCTGAAATTGTTGGCCGCTATGTGTGGGACATTTTTCTCGAGCCGGAAGTGGTGGCGCGTGTGCAGCCGGTATTCGGTGCACTGTTGGCGCGCAAAAGCGGCAACAAGTATGAAAACTATTGGCTGACAAAAGACGGCCGTCAACGTTTGATCGACTGGTCCAATACCGTCATTGGTGACCAGCACGGTGAGGTTGAGTTTGTGATCGCCACAGGTATTGACATCACCGAGAAGCGCGCAACCGAAGAGCTGGAACGCCAGCATCTTTTTGATCTTGCGCATGTGTCACGTCTGAGCACCATGGGGCAGATGGCGACCGAAATCGCCCACGAGTTAAATCAGCCGTTGTGTGCCATCGTCAGCTTCAGCGACTCCTGTTTGCGTATGTATGATTCAGGCAAATACGACCCCGCCGAAGTGCGGCAGGTGCTGCAAGATATTGGTGAGCAGGCGCAGCGCGCCAGCGAAGTGATCCGGCGTATCCGAAAATTTGTGCGCAAAGAACCGGCCGAGCGCATCGCCGTCAGCATCAACGAACTCGTCAACGACGTAGTGCGCCTCACCGAAGTTGAAGCGCGTTGGAATCAGGTTGATGTGCGCGCTGAGCTGGCCGAGCCTTTGCCGCCGGTCATTGTCGATAAAATATTAGTTGAGCAGGTCATTCTCAATCTGGTGCGGAATGCGATTGAAGCCATCGCAAATGCGCAAAGCACCCGGCGCGATGTGATCATTGCAACTTGCGAACGCCCGGACGGCGCACTAGAGGTAGCGGTGCGTGACACCGGGCCGGGTCTGCCGCCGGGCTGGGCAGAAAGAATTTTCCAACCGTTTTTTACCACCAAGGCGCAAGGCATGGGCATGGGATTGTCACTCAGTTCGTCGATAGTAAAAGCCCATGACGGGCAGTTGACGGCCGAGTCCAGCGTAGAGCACGGTACAATTTTCCGGCTGGTTTTGCCGGCCATGGCAAACTAAGGAGCAAGCAGATGCAACATGATCCCATCGTGTACATTGTGGACGATGACGAAGCGATCCGCGGCGCGTTGCGCTTGCTGATCAAGTCCGCAGATCTACGCGTCGTGACCTGTGCATCGGCTGAAGAATTTTTACAAGCTTACAAACCTGCATTGCCTGGCTGCCTGGTACTCGACATTCGCATGCCCGGCATGAGCGGCCTGGAACTGCAAAAACTTTTGATTGATCGGCATATCCGGGTGCCCATGGTTGTCATGTCGGGGCACGGCGATGTCACCACTGCGGTGCAAGCGATGAAAGGCGGCGCCGTCGATTTCATCGAAAAGCCATTCAAGAACGAGGTGCTGCTCGAGCGCGTAAAACAATGCGTCGCATACGATGTCGCGACCCGCAAAGAACAACGCCAGCATGTCGAAGCCGCCACGCGTATCGCAAGCCTCACCCCGCGCGAACGCGAAGTGATGGAGCTGTTGATTCAAGGCAAACGCAACAAAATCATCGCCGCAGACCTGGGCATCAGCAACCGCACCGTCGAAGCGCATCGCGCCAAAATCATGGAAAAAATGCATGCGCATTCGCTGTCGGAAATTGTGCGTACTTCATTTTCTGCGGAAGAGGGCGGTGCCGAGCACGCTTAATTCCTTAGTGCCGCGTTCAAATTCATTTTGAGCTTGACATTAAAATCGCAAGGCTTGGGCCAATGTCTGGATTAGTACAGTCAGGGAAAACCAATGCTTAGATACTTAGTGACAACCTTCCGCACACCGCAATTTCAACCCTCCGTCATCGAAGCTCACAACGCATTTCTGGATCGCTTGCGACAGCAAGGGAAGCTCGAACTCGCGGGCCCGTTCACAGACAAATCGGGCGGAGCGTACGTAATTCGGGCAGCGAATCTGGACGAGGCCAAAGCACTGGCATTCAGCGATCCAGTGCATACAACAAAGTCATCGGTTTTGACAGTTTACGAATGGAATGCGAAGTGACTGAGTTACCAGAAACCTCCAACCATGTACGAACCTAAAACGCAGCGACTGCTACCACAGAAGCTTTTCATTCGGCGGATCGCGTTCCACTTCATCGCTTCACTCAGCTTGTTGCTGCTCTCGCTTTTATTGGGCATGGCAGGCTACGAACACTTCGAGCAACTTCCTTGGCGCGATGCCTTTTTGAATTCGGCAATGCTGTTGGGCGGAATGGGACCGGTGGATTCCCCGAAAACTGATGGCGGCAAACTGTTCGCAGGATTGTATGCGCTGTATGCCGGGCTGGTGTTCCTGGTCACTGTGGGATTGGTGCTCGCCCCGCTCGTACATCGCATCATGCACAAATTTCATTGGGAGCAGGATCGATAGTGTTTCTGGTGTTGGGGTGAGTTTGGCGGGAATCGTCGGCGTGAGCTCGACATTAAATATGTACTAGATATGTACTATAGTTGGTCAACCATGCTGCATGTAGTACAACATACTATGACGTCTAATTAACGTTAGCCCAGTCATGACCAAGCTACTCTTCAAATTATCTCGCGTTTCTGGCGCTCCAGTTTCGGACGCTGAACTGATCGCTGATCTCCAACGTGTTGCGCAATTACTGAACTCAAACACCGTGCCACAAAAGAAGTACGGTGAGGTTGGCGCTTATGATTACAGCACGGTCATTCGTAGGTTTGGATCATGGAACGAAGGTCTCCGTCTCGCCGACCTTACCTTATCCCACGAAATTGAGATATCGGACGATCGTCTATTCGAGAACCTCCTTGTCCTTTGGCAGCATCGAGGCCGGCAACCACGTCGCAGCGAGTTGTCATCACCTCCGTCCACGATTTCGCAATCCCCATACAACCGCCGTTTTGGCTCTTGGACGGCATCACTCGAAGCATTCGTTAATTACGCCAACGGCGCAGGCGCCGAGCCATCCACTATTCAATCTGGCCTAGAAGCTGCCCGCCGCACAACTGGCCGAGGCCCATCGCTCCGCCTTCGCTGGCACGTACTTCGACGTGACCGCTTCACATGTTGCGCGTGCGGCGCGAGTCCGGCGCTCACCCCCGGAGTCGAGCTTCATGTCGATCATATAATCCCTTGGAGCATGGGTGGCGAGACAACGCTGGAAAACCTGCAAACACTTTGCTCGATATGCAATCTTGGGAAGTCAAATGTGCATCCGGGCTAACACTACGCTCCAAGGGGCGCTGCGCGATAAAGCCGCGCAGAGCCCCTGAGCTTGGACGCTATGTTTTTTCGGAGTAATTAGTTGCTGGGGTGGGGTGGTCTCGGTTGGCATCATGAGAACTGTTGAACAACCACCCCGTCCGCTGTGCGTCCACCCCTCCTTGAAAATAAGGAGGGGAGAAGTTGATCTCCCGATCAGTCTTCCAGATACGTATAACCCGTCAATCCTGCATTCAATTCATTTAAAAAACTCTCGCGCTGTTTAGGCGTGAGGTTGGAGCGCTGGATTTTTTCGCGGTAGGCGCGCAGCAGGTCGGAGGGGTTGAATTGCACGTAGCGCAGTACAGAGTCGACGGTGTCGCCGCGTTGCGGCTGAGTGAGTTTGTGCGAGCCATCGGGCGCGAGCTCGACATTTATCGAGTCGGTGTCGCCAAACAGGTTGTGCATGTCGCCGAGAATTTCCTGATAGGCGCCGACCATGAAGATGCCCAGCAGGTAGGGTTCGTTCGGGCGCCAGTCGTGCAACGGCAGGCTGGATTCCAAGCCTTCGCCGTCGACGTACTGGTCGATGCGGCCGTCGGAGTCGCAGGTGATGTCCTGCAAAATGCCGCGCCGTTGCGGTTGTTCGTCGAGGCGGTGCAGCGGAATGATGGGGAAAATCTGGCCGATGGCCCATACGTCGGGCAGCGATTGGAAAATCGACAGATTCAAAAAATATTTGTCAGCGAGTTTTTCATTCAGCTCGTCGAGCAGCTCGCGGTGCGCGCGCGCCGTCGGTTGCAACAGGGTGCGCACTTTCCAGCCGGTCGCAAAATACAGTTGTTCAGCATGCGCGCGTTGCTCGAGCGTCAGCATGCCATGCGTGTACATCGACTGCGCTTCTGCCAGCCAATGCGCCGCGTCGTGATACGCCTCAATCGGCGAACGGCGCGCGTTGTCGGCAAGCGCGGCGTAACCATTCCACAAATCGCGCACGATCAACGGGTCGTCATCGCTCGCCGCCAGCGACGGCACCGTTTCATCCAGGCGCTCGATGTCGATCACGTTGGTGATGAGCATCGCGTGGTGTGCGGTCATGGCGCGGCCGGACTCGGTAATAATGTCAGGATGTGGCAACTTGAGTTCGGTGCAGATTTCGCGCAGCGCGTGCACCACGTTGTTGGCATATTCCTGCACGCTGTAATTCATCGAGCAATAGTTGCGCGAACGCGTGCCTTCGTAGTCGACGCCCAGGCCACCGCCCACATCCATGCAGCGGATGTTGACACCTAAGCGGTGCAGCTCGGCGTAGTAGCGCGCGCACTCGCGCATGCTGCGCTGAATGTCGCGGATGTTGGGCAGTTGCGAGCCGAGGTGAAAATGAATCAGTTGCAAACCGTCGAGCAGGTCGGCAGCGCGCAAGCGTTCGATCACCTGCAACACTTGCGTGGAGTTCAGGCCGAATTTGGATTTCTCGCCGCCAGTGTTTTGCCATTTACCCACGCCGATGGACGCCAGCCGCACGCGCACACCGATGAGCGGTTGAATCTGCAAATCGCGCGCTTCTTCGATCACCAGTTCAAGTTCGGAAAGCTTTTCGACCACGATGTGCACACGGTGGCCGAGCTGGGTGCCGATCAATGCGAGGCGAATGTATTCGCGATCTTTGTAACCGTTGCACACCACCACGCCGCCCTGCATGTTGGACAACGCCAGCACCGCCATCAACTCGGGTTTGCTGCCTGCCTCTAGCCCCACGCGGGTGCCGCCATGCGACAGAATTTCCTGCACCACACGCTGCTGCTGATTCACTTTGATGGGATACACGGCGGTGTACTTGCCGTGGTAGTCGTGGTCGCGCATCGCGTTGGCGAAGGCGCCGCATAAGGTGTCGACACGGTCGTGCAGAATGTCGGTGAAGCGCACCAGCACCGGCAGCGACAGACCGGTCTCTTTGATTTCGGCGGCCAGTTGGAATAAGTCAATACCTGGATGCTGCGGGTCGCGGTTGGGACGCGCGCTCAAATGCCCGGCGGCGTTCACGTCAAAATAACCGTTGCCCCAGTGGGCGGTGTTGTAGGTGTCGCGTGCGTTTTGGATGGTCCATTTCGTCATGCGGGGAGTTTAAAGGCCGGTGCCGGGGAATCAAGCGGTAGCGCGAAAAAAATCCAACAGCGATAATGACCGCCTTCGCAATGAGAGGGTAGTAACAATGGCTTTGGACGACCGCTGGTTTACCGAGATCAACGCCGACAACGGCGCTGCGTTTTCGCTCCAGATCAAGGAAAAATTGCATGAGGAGCAGACGCCGTATCAGCGGATTTCTATTTATGAAACCGAACGCTTCGGCACGCTGATGACCATCGACGATTTGTACATGGTGTCAGATCGTGAGAATTTTCTGTATCACGAGATGATGTCGCATCCAGCGCTGTTTACCCACGATGATCCGAAAGATGTGTTGATCATCGGCGGCGGTGATTGCGGCACCTTGCGAGAGGTGTTGCGCCACCCCGGCGTGCGCCGTGCGCAGCAGGTGGAAATCGACGAGCGCGTGACGCGCCTGGCGGAAAAATATTTTCCCGAGCTGTGTGCGTCGAACAGCGATCCGCGCGCCGAATTGCATTTTGTCGACGGCATTAAATGGGTGAAAGATGCCACGCCGGAAAGCTACGATTTAATCGTGGTCGATAGCACCGATCCGGTCGGCCCGGCGGAAGGTTTATTCACTGAAGCGTTTCACCGCGACTGCCTGCGCATCTTGCGGCCGGGTGGAATTTTCATTCAGCAGAGCGAGTCACCGTTGTTCCATATGAAGTTGATCGTGTCGCTATATGGCGCGCTGCGCCGCGCTGGTTATTCTGACGTGCAGAGCTTGCAGTTTCCGCAGGCGATTTATCCTTCGGGCTGGTGGTCAGCGACGATGGCGGGCAAGGCGCGGGACTTGACTAAATTCCGCGAGACGGCGGCCCGCAACAAATCGTTTGAGACCGTGTATTACAATGCGGAGATTCACCGCGCGGCGTTGGCGATGCCGGAGTTTTTTCGTAAGCAGGTGAAGGGCTGATTCCTACTCACTCCATTTAACTTCGCTGCCACATGAAGAAGAATGGTGTGATTCTGCAACTACGTCGCAAGAATGGCCCAGCGCTCATGATCGCGCCAACGGCCACCGATCTTAAGGTAGCGCGGCGAGTAGCCTTCCTTCGAGAAACCGCAGGACTTGACAAGCATAATGGATGCGATGTTGCCAGGCTGAATATTGGCTTCCAAACGATGTAATTTCAGCACCTTGAAAGAGTGGCGAATCACTGCCTGTAGGCCCTCGCGCATTAACCCTTGGCGCTCGTGCTCCGCAAAGGCGTAGTAACCGAGGTAGCCACTACGGAACAGGCCGAGAATAATGTTAGTGACGTTGATGACTCCGGCGATATGCCCACTGTCGTGCTGGCAAATCAAGAAGCCACAGTTCTGAGGTGCTTCGATGTGCTCGACGTAGGCGCGAAACTGTGCCGACGTTGAAGGCGCGGTCGTCCAAGGTTGATGCAATGAGCGGCTGTTACGAACCAACGCGAGGAACTCGCGTTGGTCAGTCATTGCTGGGGAGCGAAGGTAGATGCGTGAGCTCACTGCAACCTCGCCGGTCTTTAGTTTTCTTGACGAGTTAATTATTTCTTACACAGCTTCTCCACCAACTTACGCGCTTCCACCAATCCGGTTTTTAATTCCGCGTCGGATAGCACGTGCAATTTTCCGTCCGGCCCCGCCTCTCGAATGCGTCCGCCGTCTTCAAATATGGTGAGGCGGCCCTTGGCGGTATTGCAGCGTTTAGCGGCCTCTTGCTGCGCTTTGTCAGTTTTTTCTTTGGCTTCTTTTTTCTTGATGCGTTCTTCGCTCATGCCTTCCAGAGCTTTCTTTTGTTTGTCGAGCGGGGCGTCGCTGCTCGCTGCCTCTCCAGCTTCCTCGGCCGGGCGCGCTATGGTCGGCGTTTGAATTGTTTTGGACGGTCCGCTGCCGGGCGGGAATTCTCCGTAGTGCACGGCGCCATTTTTGTCGGTCCATTTATAGACTTCTTCGGCATGGGCCATCGTCGCCACGCAGCCGCAGGCCAATCCCAAAACAACCATGATGTAACGCATGCTGATCTCCACAAATCGTTCGCTTCTATCTGGTAAGCATCGGTCCGGAGCGAGAAAACTGAAATCGTCGAACCGTATAACAATATAGACGCAGTGCTAGACTTATGCTGGTTCAGTCTCATGACTGCATTGTTAAAGGAGCGTACGACATGGCAGATCCCGTAATGGCACAGAAATCCCCGTATATCGTAGAACTTGAAGCCGGAAAGTATTTTTGGTGCGCGTGTGGCAAATCCGCCAAACAGCCGTTTTGCGACGGTTCGCACAAGGGTAGCGAATTCAGTCCGGTGCCGTTTGAGCTGACTGAGAAAACCAAGTTGGCCTTGTGCGGTTGCAAGCGCACTGGGAACAAACCGCGTTGCGATGGCACTCATAACAAGCTTTAGTCGCGGGCTTTTCGTTGCAAATAAAAAAGGGCGCAACCTGCGCCCTTTTGTTTTTGTGCGCCCGGCAGGGCGCACTTACTTGGAGGTGGAAGTCCTCTACTCACCCGGCAAGGGGAAGAGTTAGCCGAACGGCAAGGGTGTCGTGGGTG
>JANMQQ010000308.1:0-9903 GCA_031370545.1 Gammaproteobacteria bacterium | reverse complement strand
GGTATCCATGGCCGTGTGCGCGAGGGCCGGGTGTTGAAAATTGAAGGCAATCCCGATGCGCCGATTAACGCCGGGAAGTCTTGCCAGATGGGTCAGGCGGGCTTGCAAGGACACTACAACCCGGACCGCATTACAACACCGATGGTGCGCGAAGGTGGCAGGCTGGTCCCAACCACGTGGGACAAGGCGCAGGCGTTGTTGGCTGAGAAGGTGGGTGCCAAAGCGACCCTCGGCGCAGATCGCGTTGCTTGGTTAACTGGCACGCTCAGCGGGCACCAGCGCGCACTAGTGAGTAACCATCTCGAGGCCATTGGTTCCAAGCAGCATTTTGCGCATGAAATTGTTAACGCCAGCGTGTGGCAGGCAGTGAGCCGCGACATGCTGGACGATCCGATGCCGCGCATCCGCCTGGATAAAGCCAAATTGATTTTATCGTTTGGCGCTGATTTTCTCGGCACTTGGGTGTCGCCGGTACATTTCGCCGGGCAGTATTCAAAGTTCCGCGCTGCAGCGGATCGCGGTGCGCTGATCCAGATCGAAAGCAAAATGAGCTTGACCGGCGGCAGCGCTGATTTGTGGGTTGCGATCCGGCCGGGTACCGAAGGCGCGTTGGCCTTGGGCCTGGCAAATTATTTGCTGGCCAACGGCGTAAACGGCGCTGCGTTGCCTGCCGATGTGCGCGACAAAATCGCCGCATACGACGTACAAAAAGTTGCTGGGATCACTGGCATCGCTGTTGCGCAAATTGAACGCATTGGCAAGGCGCTCAAGTCGCGCAACCCAAGCGTGGTATTGGCGGGGGCATCGGTGGAAGGCCAGGTGCAGGGCTACGAAGCTGTTGCGGCGATCATGTTATTAAATGTCTTGCTCGGTAACATTGGCACCACGATTGAGCCCAGTGGCAAGTTTCCGTTTCCGCAACTCGAAGCCAAGACCGGTGGCACGCGTGACTTGCTTGCGTTTGCGCAAGCCGTGCAGCAAAAGCAAATTGATGTCGTCTTCGTGTACGGCGCCAATCCGGTGTTCAGTGCTCCGGCCGCTCTCAAGCTCGACGAGCAATTAAGTAATGTCCCGTTCAAGGTCGTGTTAGCTCAGTTCCCGGACGAAACCGCCATGCACGCCGATCTGGTGTTGCCGGTGTCATCCTATCTGGAAGACTGGGGCACGCATGTCGCCGCGTATCAGGCGGAGCAAAGCCAGATTGCCGTGCAGCAGCCGCTGATGCAAAAGCTCTACGGCGACACGCGCGGATTTGGTGATGTCATGGTCGCGCTGCTGGCGCTGCGTAATTCAGCGCAGTGGGGCGCCTTCCCGGACAGTTACACCTATATGAAAAACGTGTTCGCCAACCTGAAAACGGGTGTCGGCTCTGCTGCACTTAGCAATGATGAATTCTGGAATAACAGCCTGCAGACCGGCATGGTGAAAGTAGATGCCCCGGTGCGTAAACATACCGTGAAACCACTGGCGCCCAATATCGCTGCGAGTTCCGCAGATGCGGCTTATCCGTACTATCTGGTGCCGTCACCGCGTATGGGTTTATACGATGGCCGCCATGCCAATCTCCCCTGGCTGCAAGAATCACCCGATCAAATTGCCAAAGTCGTGTGGGACTCCTGGGCAGAAATGCATCCGTCAACCGCCGGTAAACTCGACATCGAGCACGGCGATGTCATTAAAGTCGAGTCCGAGCACGGCGCGCTCGAAGTCAAAGCTTATTTGAGTAAGGCCATCCATCCCGACGCCATCTCCATTCCGCTGGGACAGGGGCATACCGAATACGGTCGTTATGCGAAGGGTCGCGGCGTTAATCCGTTGAAGATACTGAAGCCGGTCACCGATGCCAAAACCGGTGAGTTGGCCATGTATGCAACGCGCATCAAAGTCAGCAAAACCGGCAAGCACGGAACCATCATTCGTTTAGGTCACAGCGACACGCAGCACGGGCGTCGTCTGGTGCGCACAGTGTCCGTCGACGTGCTCAAACGCACGAAAGGAGCGTAAATCATGTCGCTAAAGAATGTATTCGAAAATTGGTCCACCTATCGCAAGGGTGCTGAAGAAGGTGGCTATCACAACTACGAGCACCGCTGGACGATGGCGATCAATCTGGATTTATGCATCGGCTGCAATGCCTGCTCAACGGCGTGTTATGCGGAAAACAATTTGGCCGTGGTTGGCGAGAAGCGTTTTGCCAAAGGCCAGGCGATGCACTGGATGCGCATTGAACGCTACTGGGATGAGGAAGGTAAGGAGTATCCGGAAAACGGCGCGTCGTTCCTGCCGATGATGTGTCAGCAATGCGGCTCGGCCACCTGCGAACCAGTCTGCCCGGTTGCCGCGACCTACCATACCCCGGACGGCTTGAACGCACAGGTCTACAACCGCTGCATCGGTTCGCGTTTTTGCTCCAACAACTGCCCGTTCCGCGTACGTTATTTTAACTTCTACTCTTATTACGAATCAGCCTGGCCCGAGCCGTTGAATTTGCAGCTTAATCCCGATCTGACGGTGCGTGACAAAGGCGTGATGGAGAAATGCACCTTCTGTGTGCAGCGTCTCCGGGTTGCGAAAGACAAGGCAAAAATGGAAAACCGCAAACTGCAAGACGGTGAAGTCGTTACCGCCTGCGCGCAGGCGTGTCCGACCAGCGCGATTGTGTTCGGCGACACGTTGAACCCGGAAAGCAAGGTCGGCAAGTTGTGGAAGCAGCACCAGGTTAAACGCGGTGTTTACAAGCAGACCAAGGAAGATCCGCAGCTGCGTGGGTATCGAATTTTTGAAGAGCTAAACGTGGATCCGTCGGTGATGTATCTGGATCGAGTGCGTGATACCACGATTTAACATCCGACCATAAAACTATTGGACGTGGAAGAACCGGCATGGTGATCGACAAAGATATTAACGAGCAAATCAAGTGGGCGCAGATTAATGCTGATGTACTGCGCTCCATGGAAAATCCGCGCAAGGCGTACTGGATCACGTTCTTCATCTGCATTGCGATGGTGGCGTGCGCAGTAGTGGCGGAAATTTACCAGTACAAAGTCGGGTTAGGGGTGACCAACCTTAACAATCCGCACATGTGGGGAATGTACATTTCCACCTTCGTGTTCTGGATTGGTATGAGTCACTCCGGCACCTTGTTGTCGGCGATTTTGCACATCATTCACGCCGACTGGCGCAAACCGATTTACCGGTTTGCCGAAGCGATGACCACGTTCTCGTTGTTGACCGCCGGGTTCTTTCCGCTGATCCACTTGGGTCGTGTCTGGAACTTCTATTGGGTGGTGCCTTATGTTAGCAGCCGTGGCATCTGGCCAAACTTCCGTTCGCCGCTGTCGTGGGATGCGTTTGCGATTTCTACCTATCTTTCTGCGTCCATGCTGTTCCTGTTCATCGGCATGATTCCGGACTTGGCGATTTGCCGTGATAACGCGAAAGGCTTCAAGAGAAAGTTATATGGAGCATTGTCGGTGGGTTGGGTGGGCAGTGACCGGCAATGGCGTCACTTTCGTAAAACATACTTGGTAATGGCGTGTTTTCTAATTCCGCTGGCCGTGTCGGTACATTCCATCGTGTCGTCCGACTTTGCGATGTCCATTCTGCCGGGTTGGCATGTGACTTCGTTCCCACCGTATTTCGTAGCGGGCGCGTTGTATTCCGGCTGCGCAGCGATCATCACCTTGTTTATCATGCTGCGTTACTTCTTCCGTTTTGAGGAGTACATGACGCTTGCGATCTTAGAGAAGACTTGCAAGCTAACATTCGCAATTGCGATGGTTTGGACCTATCTAAACCTGATCGAATTTGCCACTGTGTGGTACGGCCATGATCCCTACGGGAAGGAAGTATTAATCGCCAAAGCGACCGGTCCGTACGCGTGGATTTTTTGGACGATGATGTTCTGCGGCATCATTGTGCCGTTTGCGCTGGCCTTCCAAAAATTGCGACGGCATATACCCACGATGTTTGTCGTATCGTTGTTGCTAAATCTTTCGATGTTTTTCGAACGCTGGATGATCGTGGCGCCGACCTTGTCGTTGTCGATGGAGCCGTATCAGTTCGTCACCATGTATGCGAGCGTCGTAATGTGGGCCATTGTATTTGGAAGCTTCGGCTGGTTTGGTTTGCTGTTTCTGGTCTTCGTCAAAGTCTTTCCATCAGTCTCAATGTACGAGGTCAAGGAAATGGTCTTCCATCGTCGTCGCTTGATGAATGAAGAAGCCGAATCGACTCTCCATCGGCGTACGGGCGATGCACTGCCCGGCCTGACGCAACCGGCATAGAGGAGGCAATCTGATGAGAACACATCGAGTGAAAGGACTGTTTACCAATTTCGAAGAGGCGTTCGCGGCAGTGTCCGACTTACGCCATTCGAAAGTGCCCGGTATCACCATTGACAACGTGACGCTGAATTCGCCGATTGAGCATCCGGAAATCGAAGAGGTATTAGGCGAACGCCCGGCGCACATCCCAAAGTTCACGCTGGCGGGTGCCACCTTTGGCTTGATTTTCGGCTTTTTGTTTTTGGCCAGCGCCCAGGCGACGTTTCTGGTACAGCCGCAAGGCGGAAAGCCAATCATCCCGTTGCCATCCAATTTCGTATTGGTATACGAAATGCTGATTTTCTTCGGGATTTGGACCACATTTTTTGCATTCATGTTCACGTCGGGATTGTTTCAGAAGCGCGGCACGCTCTACAGCGAGAAGGTCAGCCTGGATCAAATTGGCGTGATCGTGGAATTGAAGAAGGAGCAGCTCGAGCCGTTGCGCAAGTTGTTCCAGCAGCACAAGGTGCTCGAAATCAGAGAAGAGGAAATTCGATGAAACGCAGCATATTGGCCGCGGGCATAGCGTTGTTGGTACCGACGTTGGCATTCGCGTGGCCGTGGTCACAGGACATGATGAATCAACCGAGCATCAAGCCTCAGGAAACCGACAAAAACGGCAAGTTGTATCCGTTTCCGAAGAACTCGGTGCCGACACAGGGTATTCCGACCAAGGTTGCGAATCGCGACGAAGCGGGCAAGCTCGTGAATCCGATTGCGGTGACGCCGGAATCTCTGAAGACCGGCGAGCGGCTGTTCAAGATCATTTGCTCGGCCTGCCATGGATTGGACGGCAAGGCCAGTTCGCCGGTGAGTCCGAAGATCGGCGCGATTGACCTGACCAGTGAATATGTGCAGAAGCAACTCACCGAAGGCTGGATCTGGGGCACCATCACATTTGGTAGCGCCATCATGCCGGCCTACGGTAAACCGGGCGAAGGTGGTGGCTCGAACGACTTGTCAGTGGAGGAGCGCTGGCATGTTGTCAATTATGTGCGCAATGCGTTAACCAAGGGCTCGGCTCCGGCCGTGGCGCAGACGAAATAACAATCAGACTTCCGCGTAGGGGCATATCGCATGGAGAACTTTGGCAGCTGGTCGGTATTGACGACTGACTTTTTGATTATTCTTTATTTGGCGTTGGGTGGTGTAACGCTCGCGTCGATCTTGCATTTGGTGAATGGGGATTGGCGTTTCAAGGTGCGCTACTTCTCCTGCTCGCTGGCGGTGCTGTTTCCCATCGCTTTTGTGCTGCTGCTTATTTTACTCGCCAAGGGCGATTCTACCTTTCAATGGTTGGCGCAAACACATGGTCACGGTGCCGAAGCCGAACATCATCTTAATGCGTGGCACAACTATAGCTTTTTGGTCACACGACAAATCGTCGGCTTTTTGATTGTGGTCGGCTTGTACGGCCTGTTCATCAAGTTGCAGTATGCAACCAGCGTCGACAAGTCGCCGGTGGTCGCACGCAAGTTTCGCAACATCGCGTTGTTGATACCGGCTGTTTATGTGTTGTATGGCACCATGGTGGCGTGGGATTTTGAAATGACCATGATGCCCGGCTGGCACAGCCCCAGTTATGGCGTGTATCACTTCGTCAGTAACTTCGGCGCGTTCTTGTCATTTTTCGTTATTTTTCTGTTTGTGCTCAATCGCAGCGGCAAGCTGAAGAAGCAGTTCGACGTCAAAATATTTAACTATCTCGCGCAGCTAATGTTGGGCTTCACCATCTTGTGGACGTATTTTTTCTTCACTCAGTATTTGATCATGTGGTACGGCCGCTTGCCGGAAGAAGTCACACGTTTCGGTCACATGATGACGGGCTTGGCGCCGCTCTGGTGGACGTTCTTCGCAATGAAATTCCTGATTCCGTTTTTGACGTTCGCGGTGTACACCCCAAACCGCCACAACCCGCCGTTAATCGTCGCCGTGGCGAGTTGCGTGGTGGTCGGAACCTGGCTGGAACGCTATACGTGGATTTCAGGCTCAGTCGAACCCGAGTTCTATCATCTGCCGATGACGGCGGGTTTTGATATTGTCGTTACGGCAGGCTTGGCGGTTATATGCTTCTTCGCGATCCGTTGGTCGCTGCGTCGTTATGGATTGATTCGCGCGTAGCAGCTATTTTGCGGTGATAAGAAAAACAATCGGCCCGTCAGGGCCGATTGCTTTTCTTCGCTACGTGCCGGGTGTGAACTGCCTGCTGCAATTTAATTTGCATGAGTTTGATATATAGGCGCCAACTCTGCCAGAATAGGCGCCTGAATTTATTAGCCCTCCCAGCAGTTCATTCAGATCCTTTTCTGACCTTGGAGTCGTGCAGCATGGCGCTCATTGCCAATCGTAAGTCCGTAATGACATTGTTTACCGGCTTGACCGATGTCTACAGTCATCGTGTTCGAATTGTGCTCGCGGAAAAGGGAATTACTGCGGATATTTACGAAGTTGAACCAGGAAAAATCCCCGAAGACCTGGTTGAATTGAATCCCTATTCTACAGTGCCGACCTTGGTTGATCGCGACCTCGTGCTCTATGACGCGCAGGTCATCATGGAATATCTGGACGAGCGATTTCCCCATCCGCCGCTCATGCCGGTCGACCCGGTATCACGTGCGCGCAGCCGCTTGATGCTGCGCCGTATCGAGCGTGACTGGTGCTCGCTGATCGACCGGCTGGTAAAAGTCAACACCGCAGCATCCGACCAGGCACGCAAGCAATTGCGCGAAGCGCTCGTCCAGGCGGCACCGTTATTCGCCCAGAAGCCATTTTTTATGTCAGATGAATTTTCAATTGTGGACTGCGCCATCATCCCGATCCTTTGGCGTTTGCCAGTTTACGGTGTTGAATTACCGGTAGCGGCCAAAGCAATCACTGATTATGCCAAGCGTGTGTTTGTGCGCGATACCGTGCGCAGCAGCTTGTTAGAATCAGAAAAGGAGATGCGCTAGCCGCAACGTGTTCGAACTGTATATTCTGACCAACACCTGACTTACGCAACCATGTCCATGACCTCCAGTCGACCCTACCTGATTCGTGCCTTGTTCGAATGGATCATGGAGAATCAATTTTCCCCTTACCTGCTGGTTAACACCAAGGTGCCAGATATCAAAGTGCCGCTTGAGCACGTGGTGAACGAAAAAATTATTTTCAATATCAGCCCGCAAGCCGTAAAAGATTTGAAACTCGGTAATGAAACCATCGAATTCAACGGGCGTTTTGGCGGAAAAGCGCGCTTTATCAGCGTTCCGGTGCGCGCAGTGTTAGCCATTTACGCCAAAGAAAATGGGCGTGGCATGGTGTTCAACGACGAAGAAGAAGAGAACAGTCCGCCCGCCGCCCCGACGGGCGCACAGGCTGCTGCGAAAGCCAAATTAAAATTGGTGAAGTAATTTGATATGGCTCACCCGCATCTGAAATTACTGCTGGGGCGAGGCGTTTTTACGAGCCCGCTGAAGCCGACATTGGTGCCTGAGAGTTTTCCAGCCAGATCACAAAATCTTTAAACGGCAACGGCTGGCATAAGTGATTGCCCTGCGCTAAATCGCAACCGAACACTCGGAGTTGTTCCAGCTGTGCCTCCAACTCCACACCTTCCGCGACCACTTGCAAGCCAAGGTCATGGGCCAGTCCGACGATGGTGCGCACAATCGCAGCATCATTGTCGTCACGGTGCATTTGCAGCACAAATGATTTATCAATTTTTAGCTCGTCAACGGGAAGTTGCTTGAGATAAGTCAGCGACGAATATCCAGTACCAAAATCATCAATCGAGAGCCGTAAGCCAAACGCATCCATTTGCGTTAAAAGTTCTTTGCTGCGGGCGGGATTTGACATCATTGCGCTCTCGGTAATTTCCAACTCAAGACGTTGCGGAGCAATCGACCACAACGCCAGTAGCTCGCGGACTTTTCGATCAAAATCCGTCTCGATCAGGTTGTACATGGAAATATTCACCGATAGCGTCAGATCAAACCCATGCTGTTGCAGGCGTGCACAATGATCCAATGCGTTGTTGAGTACCCATTGCGTCAACGGCTGGATCAAGCCGGTTTGCTCCGCCACCGGAATGAATTGTGCCGGTGAGATTTGCCCTTGATGCGGATGATTCCAGCGCAGTAAAACTTCGGCGGCGCTAGTTGTTCCGTCCGCGATGCGCACCTTCGGTTGAAAAAATAATTCGAACTGATCTTGAATGATTGCGGTGTGAATGTCGTTAACCAGGGCGAGATGCTTTATCGAATACTCGTCGTGTTTCTTGTTGTATACGATCACATCGGTATTGGCCTTTTTTGCCACACGCAGAGCAATTTCGGCATGTTGCATCAACGCTTGCTCGTCCTCGCCGTGCTGTGGATACAGCGCTATGCCGATATTTCCGCGCACGAATAAATTGTGCTCGCCGATATCAAAATGCTCCTGGAGGCAGCTCATGACTTTTTGCGCCACCTGCATCACCTGGGTTTCATCGACATTGTTGAGCAGCAACAAAAACTGATCTGCGCTCACCCGGGCAATCGTGTCGGACTCGCGTACCGATTTTTTTAGGCGTTGACCCACCAGGCGCAACATTTGATCCCCATTTGCTGCGCCGAGTAATTCGTTGATGTTGCAGAACCGCTCGAGGTTGACGTGGCACACTGCGAGGTTCTGGCCACTGCGTCGGCCATGCTGTATTTGCTGGCGTACTCGGTCAATAAACAGGCTGCGATTAGGCAGTCCGGTCAAGGGGTCATGAAGGGTTTGCGTTTGCAATGCATGACTCAAGGCGCGGGTTTTTTCAATCAGCGAGCCGACATGAAATCCAAATCCACCGCAAATGAAGGCGCCAAGGCATAACAATAACAGTAACATTGCATTTGTCGGCCACTCGGCCAGTACGGAAGCAGTACGCTCGGTCGCGTATAACAATGCCAGCGCATACGATGTGCCGACCAACGGGGTCGTCGACCAAACATAACGGGTATCGTCGATATCCATGTATCCTTCGCTACTGGCAAGCGCTTTAACGCCGATTTGCTGCGTCAGATGTGCGGCATGATCGAGCGCGAGATTCGGTGGACCAACAGCAATGACGCGACCGGATTTATCCAGCAATATTGCCGAGAGCTGACCCGCACCGAGGTTGGCGACAGCCGCTTGCAACTGTGCGATAGATTCGGGTCGCGCGTAATAGGAAGGTAGATCGCTGGAAAATTTTTTGGCGTAGTGATTAAGTAAGCTGGCGTCGTGATGATGTTGTCCGTTGGATATCACGTACGAAAATCCATATTCGACCAACAGCATCAGCACCAATCCGCTGGCCGCGAATGACAACGCGAGTTTGAGTTTTACATTCATGAAGTTCGGACTGCGCCTGCGACGCAGGTAGCGCGCTGGGTGAGACACCTCGGTATTTCCGTGTCAGGTCTAACGGTAAACGCCGCTAAATCTTTAGCGGGTGAGGATGAAAGCAGCGGCACACCAACCACACATCATGGATGCGCGACTGATCACGATTTTTCTTCTTCATAACTTAAGGATAGCTTTATATACTCGAGGCCACGCGCCGACGCTGAATAAGGCGGCGTCATCA
>JANMQQ010000284.1:0-25515 GCA_031370545.1 Gammaproteobacteria bacterium | reverse complement strand
CATCGCTTGTGTTTCGATTTTCTCTGCCACCAATTTGAGTTTGAACGGCGCCAGCTGCGCGACCTGCTTGCGCAATACTTCGGGTTTCGCGTCCAAAACGTCAAGCTTGACCACGTGCGCAAGCTTCAATAGCAATTTGCTTTTTTCGTTGTAGACAAAATCGTCAAGCGCAATCACGTGACCTGCGAGCGACAGGCGTGTTAACGCAGCGATCAGCTTCTCATTGACCTCAACATGCTCCAGCACCTCGAGCACGACTTTTTCCTGCGGAAACGGAATCGGATAATCGCCGAGCAGAAATGCGGTCGGCATATTGATGTAAGCGAGCTTGTCGCCCACCAGATTGCCAATACCGATTTCCAAAAATGCGTTGACGATCACCTGCGACGTGGCGTGATCGTGGTCAACCACATTGGCCTGCTCTGCGTTGCCGCGTCGAAACAACAACTCGTACGCCACGACATCCATATTGCGATCAAAAATTGGCTGACGCGCAACCAGCGTTTCAGCAGCCACAGGAGGAATCGGATTATTGATCGGTAAAGCGGTCATACAGCTCACGGCAACGATCTATTGGCCTACGTTGCTTATCGGCCAAGACCCGCTGCGCTGAAGCGCCGAAGGTGCCGGTTCAAAATCTCGACATACCACGAACCGGTTCACAAAATCGCTGCGGATTGCGACCCGACCCACAACAAACCTGCCGCCAGTATCACGGCACTTATTGCAAAAAGTTGGGATTATTACGAATAACAGCATTATTCCGGCGTTGGGAAATCGAGAGGAACTTATGAACAGCAGCAGCAAAGTTGTCGCGTTCGCTGCCAAAGCATCGGGTGTAGTGCACGCATCCACGCTTAGCAAACAACTCAAGACCACGACCACCGACCATTTGCAGAAACTGTTTCAGCAGATGTTCGACCACCTCGACGATTTTCTGTTTGATCGCGCTGACAAAGGCACGGCGAGCGGCGATCAAAATGTCTACTTCGAAGCCATGCGTCATTTGCGCCTCAAAAAGCAAAGCATGCAGGATGTGTTTCTGGCCAAGTTCGCCACTGGCTTTAATGAATCCATCAAGGGTGCGCAGAAAACTTCGAGCGTAAACGCGTTCACCAAAGACGCCTTGGACAATCTGTTGCTGGTCAACGACGACGAACTGGAAGAATCGTTGGCGGTCTCCAACATGGTTGCGAAAGCGCGCAACCTACATAAAGAACAGCTGTTCGCGCTTGAACAGCGCTGCAAGGCGATCTTCAATGAAGGTCAGGAAATTACCGCCGAGAATCTGCCGGTGGGGCCGGGTGTCATCTGCAACGCCTTCAAAGGTGCGGTAAAAATTCTCGATGTTGAAGTCAAGGTCAAGCTGATCGCGTACAAGCTGCTGGATCGCTATCTGGTTCAGGAGCTCGGCAACTGCTATTACGAACTCAACAAGTTGCTTGCTGAAGCGGGCGTGTTGCCGACGATACGCCTGCATATTCCACAAACGTCACCCGGTTCCACACGCGCACGCGTGCCGGGAGTCACCGTGCCCGCCGCCGGTGCCAGCCTACCGGGGTCGTACGCACCGACCGGCTATTCGTCTCAACCTGGCACATTGCCAGCGGAAATGTTTGGCACGCTGCAACATTTGTTGATGGCGCAACGTAACGGGTCCGAGCACACATCCAGCGGTGGGTTTGCCGCGCACGCACCGGGCAATGGCAGCGGTGCGCAAACTGTCGGCGCCTACGACACCCCGACGCTATTGGTCGCGTTGTCAGCATTGCAAAACCAACCGACCACCGATTTGAGTGAGCTCAAAGGCAAAGATGAAATTGCCAACTATTTGAAGAGCACCATCGTCTCGCACCTGTCTGGAAAAAATCCGCAGGGGGCCAAGAATATTAATCAAACCGATGCCGACACCATCGACATCGTGACTATGCTGTTTGATTTCATTCTCGACGACAAATCGTTGCCGGATGCGTTTAAGGCGCTGATCGCACGCTTGCAAATTCCGGTTTTGAAAATCGCCATCGTCGACAAAACCTTTTTCTCGAAAAAGAACCACCCGGTACGCCGCTTGCTGAACGAATTGGCGCGCGCCGGTATCGGCTGGAACGAAGCCCGTGACGGCTATGAAGATCTGCTGTACGTGAAGGTCGCATCGGTTGTGAACACGGTGCTGACCGAGTTCACCCACGATGCCAGTCTGATTGTCGATTTGCTGCATGATTTCGACAAATTTATTGAAGCGGAAAAAAGTCAACGTAAGCTCGCAGCGGAGAAACTCGCTTCAGCCAAAGAAACCGTCGCGCACGAAATTGAAAAACGCATCAGTGATGTCGAGCTGCCGTTTTCGATTCGCAGCTTCATGACCACGGCGTGGAAAGATGTGCTGACCCTGATTCACACTCGCGACGGCAACGACGGGGTGGCGTGGAAAGCCGCGCTGCAACTGGCCGATAATTTAGTGTGGAGCGTGCAACCAAAACTCATCGACAAACAACGTACGCGGCTGATTCAAACCATTCCGAAAATTTTGAATGGCCTGCAAGACGGCCTGATGTTGATCGCGTATCCCCGCCAGGATAAAGAACGCCTGCTGCGCGAACTCGAGCGCTTACATCTTGCCAGCCTGAAAGGCGAGCAAGCGCGCGCGATCCCAGCAAGCACACCCGTGCAGAAACCTGGCACCAACACGCCGTCGCCGGAGCAACCAAAAAACACCATTGACCAGCTGATCGACGATCTGAGCACCGTACCCACCCTCATGGAAGACATCGTGTTGCAGGATTCATCGTCAACCCAGCCGACCGAAGAGGCTCCAGGTTTTGACGAATACACAGATTTCGTATCCGGGCTCAAAGTCGGTGTCTGGGTTGAATTCCTGCTGGAAAACCTTAAAACCGTGCGTGGCAAACTCGCCTGGAAGAGTGAAGTGCTGGGTGAATACACATTTGTGGATCGCATGTACAAAGTTGTAGCCGACAAATCCACCCAAGAACTAGCCGCTGATTTCCGCAACCTGCGCGCATCAGTCGTTGAAGAGGTGCCTCTACTTGACCGCGCACTGGATGCGGTGGTGAAAGGCCTGAAACGCTACTCCGGAGGAAGCGCCCCCAAAGAGAACACATTGGAGGTCACGGAGCTCCATACCTTATGATGCGGGCATTTGGCCAATTGAGAACGAGCTCTGGAAGATGAGAACATCGGAAAACGCGCAACCCAATGCCGGTATCGCATGCCGATGATGGCGGCGGGTTTGGCGGGTCGTGTGCTTATTCGGGTGAAGGATGCATGGTACCGGACTAGCCACGGTCTTCCGGGCTACCCTCAATTTAGAGTGCATAACAGCAAGGAGGCCGTGCATATGAGTACACAGCAGATAGGGATGGGCAAAGGGCTACCAACCCATATTTTGTTCTGCCTTGTGCTCGCGGCCTGTGGGAGTGGATCTCCACACAGCAGCAGCACGATCCCTGCCGGGACGCCTCCCTCGCTCAGTTCGACCGCTCCGACGCTCACCCTGTCCGTGGCACCGCCTTCAATTGCATACAACGCTACTGCCGTCATTTCCTGGTCATCGACCAACAGCACCGCATGCTCTTCATCTCCTGCGGGCATCACTACAACATCAGGCACCTATACCACACCACCGCTTGAGGTGACCACCACCTACACAGTGACGTGTGTTGGTGTTGGTGCTGACGGCACCGCAAGCATGAGCGCAACGATTGCCGTTACCGGCGGGTCGATTGCTAACGCTGCGGCAGCGTGCTCCGCCGAGCCGATGCGGGACGGCAACGTCTACTACTACTGCGATTGTGGCGCGGGTGCGGAAGCCGGTTGTATTGCCGGAAATAATGCAAACACCGGCACCACCCGTGCTGCTCCCAAGCGAACCATCGACAATGCTGCGGCACTCTTCAGGTCGCTCGCGGCCGGTGACACCGTCGCGCTCTGTAAAGGTGGCGCGTTCGACTCCGCCGGGGAACTTTCCATAGGCAGCAACCGTTGCGGCCCTGGAGTTGCCTGTAACGATCTCCGGGAATATACGCCGCCGCCCGGAGGAACCGCGAAACCCATCATCAACAACGCCGCAGGGGCAGTGACGCTTTTTAATTTCGTGGGCAACACGGGTGGCGTCCGTCTTCTCAACCTCAAGCTGCAGGGCGACAGAGGTGCGCGTGGAAATCAGAACCATGGCTTCTTTTTCTATCGCGGTGCGCATGACGTGACCCTGTGTAATATCGACATGGACGCATTCGACATGGCGATCTACAACGAGAGTGGCACTGCCTCAGACGCCTCGACTGTCAACATAAAACTCACGGGCAGCCTGATTACCAACACCAGGGCAATGGCCTATCTTGGCGGTGGCATGAATGATGATATCTCCTACAACTATTGGGATGGCAACGGCAGCTCTAATACGTTCGACCATACGATCTATTTCTCGTCGGTCAAGGAACTCACAAACGTGCGGCTTATCGGCAACCATGTCCGGGGTCAGTATGGATCGACATGCCTTGGTGCGCCCATCGTTGCCCACATGGCGGTCGACGGCTTGCTGGTTAAAGACAACATCGTCGATATTGCGCCATCCGCAACCACCGGAGGGTGTTGGGGGATCGCATTTAACAACTTTACCGATGCCCCCGAGGCAATTTATCACCGTAATGCGATATTTTCCGGCAACACGATCAAGAATGGAGGCAACCTGGCGCTTACAGTGACAGGTTGCCCGGACTGTGTGATTGAAAACAATCTCATTGTCCATGAGACCTCAATGGAGGCGTCAGGTATTGCGATTGCATCCGGGCCTGCACGCACGCAGTCCGGTGACGACTTGAACACCCGGAATAAAATTAGAAACAATACCATCTGGTTTGGCCCAGATGCCAATGCTGGCGGTACCGGAATTGCGGTGGGAGTTGAGGGCACAGGCCACGTTATTGTCAACAACACCGTCAATTACAGCGCGACATCGACAGCGAACAACGGACCATTTAAATGCTATGACTACCCGCTAACACCTGGCTCATATACATTCGTCGACAACAATCATTGCAACTCCGCCGCGAACTACAACTGGGAGGCGAGGCATGGCACTCTCGCGGCATGGAGGATTGCGGCACCCGCCTTCGACACAATGTCTTTCACCGGCGACCCGAAGTTCAAATCGGCCAGAGCCGATTTTACCCCCGCCGCAGGTTCCCCACTTGTCGCAAAGGGTGATGCTACGAACGCGTCTTACTCCGACATAACCGGAAAGGTTCGTGCGAACCGACCGGCCATCGGTGCCTTTGAGCCATGACTGATTTCGCCCTTTTCTGATTGTCGTTATGCGTTTGCGCAAATATCCGGACGCGCCGACAGACGGCGTGAAATCTCCTATACTTGTCGTCGCTATGCATCGCACTCTTCGGGTTCTTGTTGTTGTTGCGCTCACCCTCGCCGCGTGGCCGAGCGCGCGCGCTGAAAACTACGCGCGCGTGGTGGGTGTGTTGGCGTCGCTGGACGAATACAAGGACTCCTACGCCATCGGCGTCGGCGTGGGTCGCGACTTGCCGCGACTGGCGCCACATTTGGGTGTCGAAGCAGAATTCTTCAAGAGTTTTTCGAAGATGGATGGCAAGATCGGCGACCTGACCTTCAACAAAACCGCCGTGTTTGCGACTTACTCTTACCCCATCGAAGCGCGCGCCCACATTAACGGCAAGGTCGGGCTGCGCTATACCGCGTTTAAAGATACCGTCGCCGGCGACGAAAGCGACGTAGGTGTGGATTGGGGCATCGGTGCGCTGTTGGCGCTGGACCACAATCGCAACGTGGTTCTCGAATTCATCACCAGCGACGAAAATAAATTTTCCCAGCTCGCGGTGGGTTTGCAGTTTTTCTATTAGCGCTGTGGCCACACAAACACTTGCTCAGGACGTACGCATTGCGCTGACCGAAGACGTCGGCAGCGGCGACATCACCGCGCGTTTAATTCCTACCAGCACGCTTGCCGAAGCGCGGGTCATCAGCCGCGAAAACGCGATCATATGCGGTATTGAGTGGTTCAACGAAGTGTACCGGCAGCTTGATCCCAAAGTTCACGTCGCCTGGCGCTGTGCCGACGGCGATCAGGTGGTCCCCGAGCAAGTGCTGTGTGTTGTGCAGGGCCCGGCCCGCAGCGTGCTGACCGGCGAGCGCAGCGCGCTGAATTTTTTACAGTCACTCTCCGGCACCGCCACGGTCACGCGCCGCTATGCCGATGCGCTTGCCGGGACGCAAGCCAAAATTCTCGACACACGCAAAACCATTCCCGGATTACGCGCCGCGCAAAAATACGCGGTGCGTTGCGGCGGCGGTCAGAATCATCGCATGGGTTTGTATGACGCAGTGCTCATCAAGGAAAATCATATCGCCGCTGCGGGTTCAATCACCAAGGCGGTAACCGCCATCCGCCGCCTGATGGGCACAGGTTTCAAAATAGAAATCGAAGTTGAAAACATTGCTCAATTAAAAGATGCCATCTACGCCGGTGTCGACATCGCGCTGCTTGACAATATGGATACTCGACACGTTGCTGAAGCGGTCGCTGTCGCCGCCGGTCGCGTACGGCTGGAAGCCTCGGGCGGAATCACACTGGAAAATATTCGCGACTACGCCTTGACCGGTGTGGATTTCATTTCCATCGGCGCCCTCACCAAACATCTGCACGCAGTGGATTTGTCGATGCGGTTCACATCGCCATAGCACCGACCGCCCCGTGCGTTCCGATCACTCGCGTGGTAAATTGGCGCCTGCTTTTTTAATCGCAACCCTGTGGAGATCGTTTCGTGGATAAACTCGCAATCACTTTGGCTGGCGCACTTTTGGTTTCCATCGCCGCCTGCTCGCAGAAAACCGAACCGCAACCAGCCGCGCCCGCCCCGGCTCCGGCCCAACAACCAGCACCTCAAGCGATGCAACAACCGGAAGCCGCACCTGTCGCACAGGCACCCGTCGCCGCGCCGTCGCAACAAACGGCGATGCCCGCCGGACATCCCGCAGGCGCTCCCGCACAGATGAACAGCGCCCCGCAAGCGGGTGCCAACGCGGGCCAGGGTAAAATCCTGCAAAGCATGCACGCCAGCAGCTACACCTATATGGAAGTCGACATGGGTGGCAAAAAAGTCTGGATCGCCACCAACGCGATGGCCGTCAATAACGGCAATATCGTGCGCTGGCGCGACGCAGCGGTGATGAAGAACTTCACCAGTAACGCCCTGCACCGCACCTTCGACGAAATCCTGTTCGTGTCGTACGCGGAAATCGCCAAGTAAGTTTTGCTTTAGTTAACGGCGCGTCGGTGATGAACCGACGCGCCGTTTTTGTTTGTGCGGTATCGCGAATGGAAATTGTAAAGAACTCATGCTTGGAGCGCGGCCATCCTGGCCGCTTTTTTGCGAACTGGAAGCCCGCGCTCCAAATAGGGCGATTGCTCCGTCACGCCTCTCCCGCCGCTATACGCTCCACAACCCTCCCGTTACAATCCCCGCCTCTTCCCTCTCCAAAAATAACGGTCAAACCCATGCGCGCTTCCAAATTTCTAATTTCCACCGTGAAAGAAACCCCGGCTGACGCCGAGGTGATCAGCCATCAGTTGATGTTGCGCGCGGGCATGATCCGCAAGCTTGCGGCTGGCATTTACACTTGGCTGCCGCTGGGATTGCGCGCATTGCGCAAAGTTGAAGCCATCGTGCGTGAGGAAATGAATCGCGCGGGTGCGCAAGAGTTGCTGATGCCCGCCGTGCAGCCTGCGGAGTTGTGGGTGGAGTCGGGGCGCTGGGAAAAATACGGCCCGGAATTGCTGCGACTAAAGGATCGACACGAGCGTGACTTTTGTTTTGGTCCGACGCATGAAGAAGTTATCACGGATGTGATGCGCCGCGAATTGCGCAGCTACAAACAATTGCCCGCGAATTTTTACCAGATACAAATGAAATTCCGCGACGAGGTGCGGCCGCGTTTCGGCGTGATGCGCGCGCGCGAATTTCTGATGAAAGATGCCTACTCGTTTCACATCGACGACGCGTCGCTGGATGAAACCTACCGCACCATGCACGCTGCCTATTGCCGTATTTTCGACCGCATCGGTCTGAAGTATCGTCCGGTGCAAGCCGACACCGGCAGCATCGGCGGTGAAGGCTCGCACGAGTTTCACGTGCTGGCGCAGTCCGGCGAAGACGGCATCGCATTCAGCACCGAATCGAACTACGCCGCGAATGTGGAGCTTGCCGAAGCCGTTGCGCCCAGCGGATCGAGACCCGCCGCTTCGCAACCGCTGCAAACCGTCGCGACGCCGACCCAACACACCATCACCGAAGTCTGTGCACTTCTCAATATCGTACCCAGTAGCACGGTCAAGACATTATTGGTCAATGGCACGGAGCACCCGGTGGTGGCCTTGGTGTTGCGCGGCGATCACGAACTCAACCTGATTAAAGTCGAGAAGCTAGCCCAAATCGCCAAGCCGTTTGCGTTTGCAAGCGCACAGCAAATTCGCGCCGCCGCAAACTGCGATGCCGGGTCGCTTGGACCCATTAGCCTGACCATACCGGTGATTGCTGACCGCTCGGCCGCGCATCTGTCCGACTTCGTCTGCGGTGCCAATGAAAATGGCAAACACAATACCGGCGTAAATTGGGGTCGCGATTTACCCGAGCCCATCGTGGCTGATTTGCGTAATGTCGTGGAAGGCGATCCCAGCCCCGACGGCAAAGGGAACATCGCCATTCAGCGCGGTATCGAAGTCGGCCATATCTTTAAGTTGGGCAGGAAATACAGCACCGCAATGAGTGCGGCCTGCCTGGATGAAAGCGGCAAAAGTATTGTCATGACCATGGGCTGTTACGGCATCGGCGTATCGCGCGTGGTCGCGTCATCCATCGAACAGAACCACGACGACAAAGGCATTGTGTGGCCGAACGCGATTGCGCCGTTCACCGTGGTGCTGCTGCCGATGAATATGCATAAATCGGCACGCGTGGCGGAAGCGGCTGAAAAGCTTTACCAGGAATTATTGGGCGCCGGTATTGACGTTTTGTTCGACGACCGCAAAGAACGCGCCGGTGTGATGTTTGCCGACATGGATTTAATCGGCATTCCGCATCGCCTGGTGCTGGGTGAACGTGGCCTGGATGCGGGAAAAATAGAGTATAAAGGCCGTCGCGATGCTGAAAACAGTGAGCTGGCGTTGGCTGATGTAGTGTCATTGCTCGCAGCGAAACTAAATTAGTGTAGCGTGCGCCATGCGCACGACGTTCACACCACGGATACAGTTTAGTGCGCATGGCGCACGCTACGTTGCAATTGAAATTGAGGTAAGAGCGCCTTCACATTTCTTTTGTGATGACCAACACTTCTTTTGCGCGCCCGCTCAGTACAGTTGAAGTATGTCTACACGCTCGATCAGTTTGTTCTTCGTATTTGCCGTGGGATGCGCGCTAGGTGCGCCGTCCTCGGCCGCCGTTCCAACACCGCCTGATGAAAATTTGCGCGCGCTGCTGGTCGAAGCCATCGGACAGGCGGACAGCTTTAAAGACCGTTACGAAGCTGAAGTCTGGTTGATGGACTACCGCGGACGCCTCGCATCGCATGGCGCGAAACGCATTCCCGACGATACCGAACGCGTGCGCTTGCTCAAGCAAATTCATTACGAAGCCAAACGCGCCAACATCGAACCTGAATTGGTATTAGCCGTCATCGACGTCGAAAGCCGCTTTAATCCCTGGGCTATTTCCAATGTTGGCGCACAAGGCTTGATGCAAATTATGCCGTTCTGGCTGAAAGAAATCGGCCGCCCGAATGACAGCCTGTTCGACATGCGAACCAATTTACGCATGGGCTGCACCATCCTGAGCTACTACCTGAAAATGGAAAAAGGCAGCCTGCCGCATGCGCTGGCGCGCTACAACGGCAGCGTCGGCAGCTGGAAGTATCCAGATCTTGTCTTTAATGCTTTGCGTAATCGCTGGTACAAACGCTGATTGATGTGATGCTGTTCGCATCGGCGTTATAGCAATACGGCATTTCCTTCGCTGCGCAAATGTACTAAATGTTTTGATCCGCGCCCTAAAGAAACGTCGTCATCACCGCGATAACCAGTTAGCACTGAAATATACTCATTACCAAATGATGCGCAGCGTTGCGCACCGCAGTAGGTAGTCAGTCAACGGGGGCGCGCGATGCATCGAATTCTCATCATTGAAAAGTCGGACACCCGCCGACATGTTCTGCATAAACTCCTCGTGCATCACGGTTACGATTTGGCGGTTGCCCGTGATTTCGAATCTGCTCATCACCTGATGTCCGCGCTCGATGAAATGCCCGTCAAATACGACGGTATTATTTTTGGCTGGCCGGAATACACCGATCACACTGCTGATGATTTTCTGGCCTTGTTGCTCGAGGCACGCTTCGCAGCCTTGCCGACATTGATTCTGGCGGATGGCTACGACGCGTCGAAACGCGACTGGGTTACGCGCCGCGCGCACACCGCGATGCTGTCGTGGGAAGATTACGCGGATGTACTGGAGTCGCTGTCCACGCTGATCTCGCCGGAGCCGTTTAACCTGACCGGACCCAGCCCCAACGACGAATTGCTGACCGGCGAAATCCGCGTGCTGTTTGTTGATGACTCGCCCACCATCCGCGTGTCTTACCGCCGCCTGCTCAATACCAATGGTTACGTGACTGACACCGCCAATAGCGTCGCCGAAGCCTTGGATAAGCTAAAAAACCATCCCTACGATTTAGTCATCACCGACTACTTCATGCCCAACGCCAATGGCGATGAGCTGTGCCGCAAGATTCGCAATAACCCGGCCACGGCACATGTCGCAGTCGGCATCCTCACCGGCACTTATCTTGACCGGGTCATCAAAGACTCGCTCGACGCTGGTGCGGCAGAGTGCATGTTTAAAAACGAAGCCGAGGAATTGTTTCTCGCGCGAGTTGCCGCCATGAGCCGCACCGTGCAGTTTCAGAATTCCATCGACAAGGAGCGTCGTCGCCTCGAAGGAATCCTTAGTTCAGTCGGCGAAGGGGTGTACGGTGTCGACAGTTCCGGCGTGATTACCTTCGTCAATCCAATGGCGAAAAAAATTCTCGGTTGGTCGATGCGCGATGTGTTGGTTGGCAAGTCTGCGCATCAGTCATTTCATCACGCACAAAAAGACGGCCGCCCGCTGCAACAGGAACAGTGTCTATTGCAACAGGCGTATGTGAGCGGCGAAGAAATTCATAATCACGAAACCATCTTCTGGCACGCCTCGGGATGCTCGGTCATAGTGGAATGCAGCGTCGTTCCGCTGAACACCAACAACACGCGACAAGGTTCCGTGGTCGCCTTCAGCGACATCTCGCAACGCAAGCAACTGGAAGACGAACTGGTCTGGCAAGCGAATCACGATTCGCTGACCAAGCTGCATAATCGCCTGTTTTTTGAAAAAAACCTGAGCGCCGAAGTGCAGCAACTGAATCGCAGCAACATGCTGAGTGCGCTGATGTATGTGGATCTTGACCGTTTCAAATACATCAACGACACCGCCGGGCACACGGCGGGCGACCGCTTGCTGATTGAAGTCAGCCGTCTGTTGCAAACCCGGGTGCGCGAATCCGATCTGCTGGCGCGTGTTGGCGGCGACGAGTTCGCCATTATCTTGCGCAACATCGACAACGAAGCGCTGTCGGCGGTCTGCAATGCCATCCACGAATTGCTGCGCAGCAATCCGTTCTTGTACAACGGCCAAAGTTATCCGCTGAATTGCAGCATTGGCGTCGCGTTCATCGACGGCAACACGCTGTCACCCGAAGACGCCTTGGCGAACGCCGATCTCGCCTGCAACATCGCCAAGCGCCATGGTCGAGACCAGACCCATATCTACTCGCCGCAAAGCGACGAAAAAATCGCGATGGGTCTGGAGCTGGGCTGGTCTGTACGGCTACGTGAAGCTTTGCAAAAGAACTTGTTCGTCGCGCACTACCAGCCGATTGTGGCCTTGGCCGATATCGCGATGGATAACCTGCCCGACGAAGACGGCAAGCTTTGGGAGCATATCCTGCGCGACTTGCCGAACATGCAGCATCACTACGAGGTACTGATCCGGCTGCGTGGCGCGGACGGCGAGATCATTCATCCCAGCGCGTTTTTGCCGACGGCAGAACGTTTCAACATGATGCGCGAAGTGGACCGCTGGATGGTCACACACGCGTTGAAAGAATTAAAACGTGCCGCGACTTATCGTCACGACACGGTATTCGCCATTAATCTTTCCGGCGTCTCGGTGGGCGATCAAACCCTGCTGCCGCTGATCAAAAACCTGATCGCCGAGCACCGCATCAATCCGCGTCAGGTAATTTTTGAAGTCACAGAAACCGCAGCGATTTCCGGACTGGATGAAGCACGGCTGTTTATTCGCGAGCTGTCTGCGCTGGGCTGCCGGTTTGCGCTGGATGACTTCGGCAGCGGCTTCAGTTCGTTCGCGCAGCTCAAACATCTGAACGTTGACTTTATTAAAATCGACGGGCAACTGATTCAAGGCATCGCCAACAACACCGTCGACCGCTCGATTGTCGCGTCGATCAACGACATCGCCCACGCGTTGGGCAAACGCACAGTGGCGGAGTATGTGCAAAATGTGCACGTGCTGCGCGTGCTCAAAGAGTGCGGTGTTGACTTTGTGCAGGGCTACTATATTTCCCGCCCCAGCGAATTACTGGGTGAAATCGAAACCGAATACAGCGAAAATATCCTGCGTTTGGCGCACCAGCGCGCTTAGTTCATCTGCTTCCTATTGCGGGTACTTCGGCATGATCAAACACATGGCTGCCGTGATTTTTTCCGTGCGCGATCTGGATCAAGCCTGCGAGTTTTATATCCACGCGCTTGGCCTCACGCTCGCGTATCGCAGCAAGAAAACCGGCTGGGCAGAGTTCGACCTGGGCGGCGCACGACTCGCGCTGCAACAACGCGAACCTTACGGCGGCGGACGCAACCCGCTGTTAAGTTTGCGTGTAGTAAATTTGCGCAGCACCGTCGAGGTGTTAAAAAGTCGCGGTGTGCGCTTTGAAGACGACGGATGCTTGCACGATGAGTTTTACGGTACCTGGACCAATTGCCTGGACGGCGACGGTAACGTAATTAACTTGATTGAGCCGAAGGCGAGTTGATTCGCTGGTATCGATATAAGTCTTGAACATCCGGGTGCGCCATAACGTCGTTAATAACCTCAAGGCAGCGGACTAAACCACTTCAATTTGTCATGCAGCGCTACCACGGCACCGACGATAATCAGTGTCGGTGCACGCACCTGCTGACCATGCAGAATTCCCGGCAGGCTGGTGAGTGTGCCGATCCACACGTGTTGACGCTGGGTGGTACCTTGCTCAACCAGCGCGGCAGGCATGTCGGGCGACATGCCGTGGCGGACCAGCTCCGCAAATATCGTGTCCAGACCCTTTAAGCCCATATAGAACACCACGGTCTGTTGCGGTTGCACCAACGCGGGCCAGTTCAAATTCACGCTGCCGTCGCGCAGGTGCCCGGTCACGAATACCACCGATTGAGCATAGTCGCGGTGCGTGAGCGGAATGCCCGCATACGACGCGCAACCCGCCGCCGCAGTAATCCCCGGCACAATCTGAAATGGAATACCTTCTTGCGCGAGTGTTTCGATCTCTTCGCCGCCACGTCCAAAAATAAACGGATCGCCGCCTTTCAGGCGCAACACGCGCTTGCCTTCTTTGGCCAGCCGCGCGAGCAAGTGGTTGATGTCTTCCTGCGGCAGCGTGTGATTGTCACGCTCTTTGCCGACGTAAATGCGTTCGGCATCGCGACGCGCCAGATCCAGAATTTCCTGTGACACCAAGCGGTCGTACACAATCACATCGGCCTGCTGCAATAAACGCAGCGCGCGGAACGTAAGCAGGTCAGGATCACCCGGCCCGGCACCGACCAGATACACTTCCCCGACATTGGCGTTGGCGTCCAGCCCGTGGTCCACCGCCTGGCTCAACGCGTCACGCGCCGCTTGCTCGCGACCGGCATACATCATTTCTGAAATGGGGCCTTGCAACACCGCTTCCCAAAAACGCCGGCGTTCGTCGATGTGACCAAAGCGTTGCTTCACGCGCTCGCGAAATCCTTGTACCAGACTCGCGAGCCGCCCGTAGGAAGCGGGTATCAACGTTTCGAGCCGCGCACGCAGCAGCCTCGCCAGTACCGGCGAGGCGCCACCGCTCGACACCGCGACCATCACCGGCGAGCGGTCGATGATGGACGGCATGATAAAACTGCAAAGCTCCGGTTGATCGACCACATTCACCGGAATAAAACGCGCTCGCGCCGCTTCGGAAACGCGGCGATTAACTGCCAGATCGTCGGTCGCGGCCACCGCCAAAATACAATTGTGCAAATGTTCAGAACGAAACTCCGCAGCGATGTGCTGGATGTCGGACGCCATCAAATGCCGCTGCAGGGCCGGACAACACTGCGGAGCGACCACCACCACCTGCCCCCCCGCGCGCAACAGCAATTCCACCTTGCGCGCAGCAACTTCGCCGCCGCCGACCACGACGCAGGACTGCTTTTTGATGTTGAGAAAAACTGGAAGAAACTCCATACCACCAGCCTCATAAGGTTGCGGGATGCATAGCATAACTCAGTGTCATGTCGGGTTCTGATTGGAATATCTTGAGGAACCCCAGATTGCCCGAATGGTGTCCCGGCGCTGTGCTAAGTGCGGGCGGCAATGTAACGTAGCGTGCGCGTGGCGCACGCTACAGGGTCGGATGCGGCGATCCGAGCTGGAGCAATCACATGAGTGGACCACACTTGAACACCCCCATCCTCACCTTCCCCCTTGCAGGGGGAAGGGATGCTTGGTGTGCGCCTGCACAGTTTCAGAGTCATGTTTTGACTTTTAACTTCACCGAGCGAAACCAACATTGGTTCGCGTAGCGTGCGCCATGCGCACGATGCCGTTTCCCCCGTGCGAACGTCGTGCGCGTGGCGCACGCTACAGGGTCGGATGCGGCGATCCGAATTCCTTCTGCGCTGAACCCACTGACTCCTTCCCCCTGCAAGGGGGAGGGTTGGGATGGGGGTGATTAAAAGCGCACTCGCACATTTCCGCTAATCCACTGCACCCGCACGCAACGCATTTTCAATTTTTATACGACTCAGATGTGGCGCGAACAGCGCGATAAAATCGAAAACGTAGCCGCGGATATAAGCGCCTTTGCGCACGCCGACACGCGTGGTGCTGGGCTCGAACAAATGACTAACGTCGAGCGCGCGTAATTTGCGGTCCACTTTTTCATCAAAGGCCATGCTGGCCAGCAAGCCGATTCCCAAGCCGAGTTGAACGTAAGTTTTAATCACGTCCGCGTCGATGGCGGTGAGCACCACGTTCGGCGACAAACCCTGCTCGGAGAACGCTTTGTTCACTTGGCCACGCCCTGCAAACGCAAAGTCATAAGTCACCAGCGGATACGCCGCGATGTCTTGCAACGTCAGCCGACGTCGCAAACGCAGCAACTCATGCTTTTGCGGAACCACCACGCAGCGATTCCAGCTGTGACACGAAAGCGCAACCAGATGATCGGACTCGGCCACCGCTTCGGTGGCAATGGCGATGTCCGCCTCGCCGCTGTTCACCATCTCGACAATTTGTGACGGGTTGCCCTGGTGAATGCGCAGCGCCACGTCGGGATAGCGTTTGCGAAACGCTTCGACCGCGCGCGGCAGTGCATAGCGCGCTTGCGTGTGGGTGGTGGCAATGGACAAGGTGCCTTTGGATTCGTGCGCGAATTCACGACCAATGTTTTTTAAATTGTCCATATCGCGCACGATGCGACGCGCGGTTTCCAGTACCACTTCGCCGGGCGGCGTGATCTCCACAAAGCGCTTGCCTACGCGCGTGAATATTTGCACGCCCAGTTCGGATTCCAGCAAACGAATTTGTTTGCTCACGCCCGGTTGTGACGTGTGCAACGCCTGCGCTGCCAATGACACATTTAAGTCATGCTGCGCTACCACGCAGATCGAACGTAGCTGTTGCAGTTTCATGGTCACTCAGATTCCTGTTGTTGAAGCCGGTCGGCGCATATTCCTCGGCGACCTAAGATTAGATCAACAAAATCGTTCGTGCTGCTTGCGCCGCATATTACATTTCCGACCGTCAACCCATTACGGAGGTGAATGTGAACACGGCACGCGAACGAATTCCAGCATACAACCAACCGCCGCAGTTGCAGACCGTGAGCAACACGCTGCCACTTCAGTATCTGCGCATCAGCCTTCCGCAGTCGGTGCTCACACCGCAGCAGCTCACTGAGCTCGCGGGGATGATTCGCCGTTACAGTCCGCGCTATGCGTTACGCCTGCGCAGTGCAACGCAACTTGAAATCGCGATGGTTTCCACGCATCTGCCGTCGCCACCGGAACAGGTTTTCAACACACCGGAAATTAACGTCAAAACCAGCGGCCATGGAACTGCTGGGCAGTCGACACTCCGCGTACATGTGCGCAGCGCCCAACTCCATGTACGCCAGTTACGCGTACTCGCCGCACTGATGTACACCGAGGGCCTGCGCACGGTGCGGGTCGCCGACAGTGAAACCTTGCAGTTTGAAAATGTCTGGCGCGGTCGTGAAGCGGTGTTGCGACTGGGATTGCGCGAAGCGGGTCTGGTGACGATCTGATCCCATGACGCTCGCCTACATCTTCAGCGGATTTGCCGTCGGCATGTTGGTCGGTCTGACCGGCGTGGGCGGCGGATCGCTCATGACACCGTTGTTGACATTATGGTTCGGGGTGCCGCCCACCGTCGCTGTCGGCACTGATCTGGCATTCGCATCGGTGACCAAGGCGGCAGGTACGCTGGCGCATCGGTGGGGTGACACGGTGCATTGGCGCAGCGTGAAATATCTGTCGCTCGGCGCCCTGCCCGCTGCGGTATTCACAATAGCGGCACTCGCTCAGTTTGGCACGCTGGACGCTTACATCGCGCAGATCATTCGCTACTCCATCGCGGCTTCGCTGCTGCTTACTGTGGTCGCCTTGCTGTTTCAAACCCGCGTGCAACGCTGGCTGAATGCACATCCCGAAAGACATCTGCGTGGAACCAGGCTTGACATCTGCATGGTGCTGGCGGGCGTGTTCCTCGGCAGCGTGGTCACGATCTCGTCCATCGGTGCTGGAGCGATCGGTGCAATGCTGCTGATCCTGCTTCAGCCCCAGCTCACGCCTGCACAAATTGCTGGAACCGACATCGCCTACGCCTTGCCGTTAACCGCCGTTGCTGCATTCGGCCACTGGTGGCTGGGGTCAATCAACTGGGAGCTGCTTGCGATCCTGCTGCTGGGCTCAGTGCCAGGTATCACCATTGGTGCAATGGCAGCGCGCGCCGTCCCGAAACTTCTGTTGCGCTCCTTGTTAGCCACTACGCTGGCCGGTGTCGCCACGTTATTGCTGTTCCCCCACAACGCTTAGGACCTACGATATGTACCGTTACGATCAATATGACCATCAACTGGTGCGGGAGCGCGTGACGCAATTTCGCGACCAGGTTCGTCGACGTGTGGGCGATGAATTGACGGAAGATGAATTCCGTCCGCTGCGTTTGCAAAACGGCCTGTACCTGCAACGCCATGCCTACATGCTGCGCGTCGCCGTGCCGTATGGGCTGCTGTCGTCAACGCAGTTGCGCAAGTTCGCGCACATCGCACGCAAATATGATCGGGGCTTCGGCCACTTCACAACGCGCCAGAACATTCAGTACAACTGGATCAAGCTGGAAGAAGCGCCCGAAATCCTGGCCGAACTTGCAACGGTCGAGATGCACGCGATCCAGACTTCCGGCAATTGCATTCGCAACATCACCTGCGACGAATACGCCGGAGTGGCGGCCGACGAAATTGTCGACCCACGACCCTATGCGGAAATCCTGCGGCAATGGAGCACGTTTCACCCGGAATTCGCCTACCTGCCGCGTAAATTCAAAATCGCCGTCAACGGCGCAACCCATGATCGCGCCGCGACTGCCGTGCACGACATCGGCCTGAATGCGATCACCGACGAACGCGGTCGCGTCGGATTTCGCGTGCTGGTCGGCGGTGGCATGGGACGCACGCCGATCATCGGCAGCGTGATCCGCGAGTTCCTGCCGTGGCGGCACATGATGACCTACATCGAAGCCATCATGCGCGTGTACAACCAATACGGCCGCCGCGACAACATTTACAAGGCACGCATAAAAATCCTGCTCAAAGCCATCGGCGTCGAAGAGTTTACACGCCGCGTAGAGCAGGAATGGGCGGATCTCAAAGACGGCTCCGGCACCCTCAGCGTCGCCGAGCGTAACCGGGTCGCGACTTTTTTCACCGGGCCCGCGTACGCGTCACTTTCCGATGACGTCGGACTCGAACTCCAACGGCTTCGAACCCCGGCGTTTGCCCATTGGCTCAAACGCAACGTCAAACCACACCGGGTGCAGGGCTACGCAGCCGTTGTCCTGTCGCTGAAAAAACCCGGCGTTCCACCCGGCGATGCCAGTGCGGAGCAAATGGATTTTGTCGCCAACCTCGCGGATGAATTCAGCTTCGGCGCGTTGCGGGTCACACATGAACAAAACCTGGTACTGGCCGACGTCAGGCAAGATGATTTGTTTGCGCTCTGGCAAGCCGCTAAAACCCACGGGTTGGCGACTCCGAACATCGGCCTGCTGACCGACATCATCTGCTGCCCCGGCGGCGATTTCTGCTCGCTGGCCAATGCCAAGTCGATCCCGATTGCTCTCGACATCACCGAGCGCTTCGACAATCTCGACTTTTTACATGACATCGGCGAGATCGAAATTAATATGTCCGGTTGCGTGAATGCCTGCGGTCATCATCACGTCGGCAACATTGGCGTCCTGGGCGTCGATAAGAACGGCAGCGAGTGGTACCAGGTCTCGATAGGTGGCGCGCAAGGCAACGATACCCGCCTTGGCAAAGTGATCGGCCCATCATTCTCTGCCGCGCAAATGCCCGAGGTGATCTCGCGCATCATCCACGTCTACTTGCATGAACGTATTGAGGACGAGCGCTTTATCGACACCGTGCAGCGTATTGGTCTGAATCAGTTCAAGGAATTTTTGTACGCAACGCCCATCCATACCGAACCCCCGATCCCCGAACAACCCGTCGCGGAGCGTGCCTATGGTTAATTCAAATTCGCAGATGATAAAAAACAAGTCGGTCGTCGATGACGAATGGACGGTATTACGCCTGCAAGATGGCGATACTGAAAATAATGTCAAGATCGCAGCAGGAAAAGTCATCGTGCCGTTAAAAGTCTGGTTGGCGCAGCAAGCTTCGTTGCTCAAGCGCCCCCACCGTGGCGTATGGCTGGCCTCTGACGAAACGCTGGAAGAACTGGGTAGCACGCTCGATCACTTTGACGTCATTGCTGTCGACTTTCCAATTTTTGCCGATGGGCGCGGCTATTCGCTTGCTTACAATTTGCGCGTGCGTTTGGGTTATCGCGGCGAATTACGCGCCATCGGTGATGTGCTGCGCGACCAGTTGTTTTACCTGCAACGCGTCGGCTTCGACGCATTCAATCCACGCTCCGACCGGAACATTCACGACGCACTGAAGGGCCTGAGTGATTTCTCAGAACGCTATCAGGGATCGTGGGATGAACCCTTGCCGTTATCCAGCCGAGTACCACGTAAAGGAGTCAAGGCATGAACACATTTAATCAACACGTTTTGGCAACTCAAATCACGCTAAGCCGCATTGCGGAAGAATTTTCACCTGCGGTGCTGGCTTCCAGCCTGGCGGTAGAGGATATGGTTTTGACAGATTTAATTCTGCGCGCCCGGCTACCGATTGGCATTTTCTCGCTGGACACCGGTCGACTGCACGCCGAGACACTCGATGTGCTTGCACGTATCAAAGAAACCTACGGAGCCGAAGTGAAGTTGTACCGGCCTGAACCGGCGGCCGTCGACATATATGTAAACAAGCACGGTTTGAATGCGTTTTATGACAGCGTCGCGTTGCGCAAGGAATGCTGTCGTATCCGCAAGATCGAGCCGTTGAACCGCGCGCTCACCGGGCATCTGGCCTGGATCACCGGTCAACGCCGTGCGCAATCCACCACGCGCGCCGCGCTCGACGTGCAGGAGTACGACACGGAGCGCAGCATGACAAAATTCAATCCGCTGGCCGACTGGTCCGAGGACGATGTGTGGTACTACATCCGCAGCCAGAACGTGCCGTACAACCTGTTGCATGACCGTGGCTTTCCTTCCATCGGTTGCGAGCCCTGCACACGCGCGATCCAGCCCGATGAAGACATTCGCGCGGGGCGCTGGTGGTGGGAGAACCCGGAAACCAAGGAGTGTGGTTTGCATGTGGTTGGCGGCAAGCCGGTACATCAGTTGCATGTGGTGTAGTTCATTGGTCCCGCTTCAAGGCCGCGCTCGCACATCTTTAATGTGGCAGGCGCGTGGCACGGGGGTGATCAAGATTGGAGCGCCTTTGATGCCCACCCACCACCCCACCCCTGCGGGGCACCCCTCCTTGAAAATAAGGAGGGGAGAGATTTTTGTAATTTAGTTTATGTGCATATCGTGAGGCTTGACATTTATGAGCGCGGTCGTTGAACAACTGTTTTCAAATCCTTCCAAGGTGCCGATCAATCAGCGCCATCTCAACTGGCTGGAATCCGAAGCCATTCACATCATGCGCGAGGTGGCGGCGGAATGTGCCAATCCGGCGTTGCTGTTTTCCGGCGGCAAGGATTCGGTGGTGTTGCTGCGTATTGCGGAAAAAGCCTTTCGGCCCGGCCGTTTTCCGTTTCCGCTAGTGCACATCGACACCGGTCATAACTTCGACGAGGTCATAACATTCCGTGACCAGCGCGTTGCAGAATTGGGCGAGCGGCTGATCGTCGGTTCAGTGGAAGACTCAATCCGCCGCAGCTCGGTACGTCTGCGCAATCCTGAAACTGATTCGCGTAATGCGGCGCAAGCGGTGACTTTGCTGGAGACGATTGCGCGCTACAAATTCGATGCCTGCATCGGCGGCGCCCGGCGTGATGAAGAGAAATCCCGCGCGAAGGAGCGCATCTTTTCATTTCGTGATGAATTTGGTGCGTGGGACCCGAAGGCGCAACGCCCGGAACTCTGGGACTTGTACAACACGCGCGTGCATCCGGGCGAGAACATGCGCGTGTTTCCGATTTCAAACTGGACCGAGCTTGACGTTTGGCAATACATCGCGCGCGAACAGCTTGCCTTGCCGTCGCTGTACTTCGCACACACGCGGCAAGTGATTCCGCGCAACGGGTTGCTGGTGCCGCTGACGTACTTAACTCCGCCCCAAGCGAGTGACAGCATCGAAACCCGTCGCGTGCGTTTTCGTACCGTTGGCGATATCTCCTGCACCTGCCCGGTGGAGTCCAATGCCGACACGCTCGACGCGATCATCGCTGAAACCGCAACCACGCAGATCACCGAACGCGGCGCCACGCGCATGGACGATCAGACCTCGGAAGCTTCGATGGAAAAGCGCAAAAAAGAAGGATATTTCTGATGAATGCAGTCACTTCAACTAACACGCTACCGCAGCTGGCGGAACCACGCGAAGAGCGCGGGCTACTGCGTTTCATCACTGCGGGCTCAGTGGATGATGGCAAGAGCACCTTGATCGGCCGTTTGCTGTTCGACAGCAAGGCCATCTTCGCCGACCAACTCGACGCGCTATCACGCGCCAAGCACAAGCGTAGCAGCGGCGACGCGGTTGATCTTGCGCTGTTAACCGACGGCCTCGAAGCCGAGCGTGAACAAGGCATCACCATTGATGTCGCGTACCGCTACTTCGCCACCCCCCGGCGAAAGTTCATCATCGCCGACACGCCCGGGCACGAACAGTACACGCGCAACATGGTGACCGGTGCGTCGACCGCCGATGCTGTGATCATTTTGATCGACGCGACAAAAGTAAAATTTGACGAACACGGCCGCGTTGAATTGCTGCCGCAAACCAAACGCCACTCCACTCTCGCCCATTTGCTGCGTATCGAACATGTGGTGGTGGCGGTCAACAAGATGGATCTGGTCGACTACGATCAAACCGTCTATGCGCGCATCGTCGATGCTTACCGCGCTTTCGCAAAGAATCTGGGCTTGACTGATATCCATCTGCTCCCGTTGTGTGCGCTGTCAGGTGACAATGTCGTGGCCGCCAGCGAGCGTTTGGCATGGTACTCCGGTCCAACATTGATCGAATTGCTCGAATCTCTGAGTGTTTATGAAGCGTCGCACGACGAGCCTTTGCGCTTTCCAGTGCAACTGGTCGCGCGCCACAACGGGCACGCAGCTCAGGATTTTCGGGGTTACATGGGACGCATTGAAGCCGGTCGCGTGCAGCGCGACGACACGCTGGTGGTGCAGCCCGGTGGACAAACCGCGCGCGTGCAACAGATTCTGTCTTACGATGGCCCACTGGAAACGGCGGTGGTCGGCCAATCCATCACCCTGCGCCTGGATCGCGATCTTGACATTTCACGCGGCGACATGCTGGCTGCTGCCGACGACCCGGCAACGCTGCTGACCACGCTCACCGCTGATTTGTGCTGGTTGTCAGAAACACCGTTAGAACTGCATCGGCGCTACAGCCTAAAACACACGACCCGGCACGTTGTCGCGCGAGTGGTTGATATCCACGCACGGCTGGATATCAGCACGCAGCTGTCACAACCCGCCCCGGGTCTGAACCTGAATGACATCGCCCGGGTCACTATTAACGTGCAACAGCCGCTGGCGGTGGATGCCTATGACACCACCCGCGCAACCGGCGCGTTCATTCTGATTGACGAAGTGACCCATCAAACCGTCGCCGCCGGGATGATTCGACTTACGTAGCGTGCGCCATGCGCCCGATTCTGCGTCCCCGGCGTGAAACACGTGCGCATGGCGCACCCTAGGGGTGGACCGGGAAGCCGCCGCAGTTTTTTCGACACTCCAGGTTACCCCGCCCAGCCGACACAAGGATGCGTCGGCTTTTTTTGTTGGGCTCACGCAAAACCCGCTATGCTTAAGGCCAACGATCCGCCAACCCTGACTAACAGACCCCATGCCACCCGCGCCTATCGAAAAACCGCGCATGCACCTGAGTCCGAACGGTCGTCGTGTGCAGGTGGTGATAGAACCGCGCGCCGAGGTCAATGTGAGTGCCGATGACGTACTCGAGCAACTCAGGACGATGAGATGCGGGGACTGGGCGGTGCTCAAGGACGCCATTACAAAACTTCCGAAATTATTTAAAAGCATCCGCGAACCGACGCTGGTCGATGTTGCGGAAAAACGCGACGCGCAATTAGCGCTCAGCGTGACCGGCGACGAATTGATCGCGCACCTGTCGGCGTCGCCTGCGCACGGCGGCGAGCCGGTTACGCAAGCCGATGTGCTCGCGCTATTGAATCATCACCACGTCACCTACGGCATTGAGCCTGATGTCATCGCTGCGGCGGTTGCAAATCAAACGGCCGATCAAGTGATCGTTGCCCACGGCACCGCGCCACTCGATGGCGACGATGCGCGCTTTGAAAGTCAGCTGCCGGAAATCACTGATCGCCGCCCCAAGGAAAATTCGGACGGCAGCGTCGACTACCGCGAAATCAGCATGTTCTTTACCATCAAACCCGACACGCTCTTGTTGCGGAAAATACCCTTTACGCTGGGCACCGCAGGCACGGCGGTCACCGGCAAAATCATTCCCGCCAAACCGGGAAGGGACCTGGTGTTTACCATGCCGCTGGTGGGCGTGAAATTCGATGCCGCTGATGAAAATATTTTGCTCGCGACGATTGGCGGCCAGGCAGTGCGTTTCGAACACGGCGCGCGCGTCGACCCGGTGATTGAGCAAAAAAATGTCGACGTGTCGTCCGGCAACATCGACTTCGACGGTACGGTCAACGTCAGCGGCGCCACGCTCGAAGCGGGCGGCAATATTAAAGTCAACAAAGGGGTGATCGGTCGCGGCGAACTGCGGCAGGACAACAACTCACCCGGCAACGGTCTGGCCCGCCTCAAAGCCCGCGGCTCGGTGCAGGCGCGCTGTGTGGAAAACGCGCTTATTGAAGCACGCGGTGATGTGCTCGTTGACGAACTGCTGGCCCATTGCGAAGTGGTTGCGGAAGGTGCTATCGCGGTGGGCAAAGACAAAAAAATGAAGGGCCATATTCTCGGTGGCAGCATCACGGCGGCACACGGCATCACGGCGTTGGTGGTCGGATCTGCCGCCGGCATTCGCACCAAGCTCGAAGCGGGCATCAGCCGGTCGCTGCGTAAATATCTCGACCAGGCACGCGAACTCATCATCGCGAAATGTGGTGAACGCGACAAGCTCACCGCGCTGTTGAAACGCAGCGCACAACTTCCCGTCGAGCTGGCCACTCGCACACGCACAACCTTGGTTCAGTCCGAGCTGGAAATTAAAAATCTCAACACCCAGCGTGATGCGCTGCAACAGCAACTGGGCCAGGACATCCACTCACGCATTGTGATCGGAGTGCGCGCGCAGGAAGGCACGCTAGTGTCGCTCGGCGAAAAAACCCAGACGGTACATCACGAGCACGGACCCGGAACGTTCACGCTGAGCGACAGCGCAATTGTCTTCACCCCACACTGAGAGCCAACATTGAACCAGACACAACCGATTTCGCTGCGCGATCCCTGGGTCTACACCCAGCTGCTGATCATCCTTATGTTATTTGTTTTCGTCGTTCTCACCGGCAACAACACCACCTATTTTCTGGCGCTTAACAACTTAAGCACCTACACCGGTGATGCGCTGTGGGCGTACATCACGGTGTTGGGCGACGCGGTCGTGGCGATGACCTTGTTGCTGGCATTCGCCGGGCGCAAACCGGCGGTGCTGTGGGCTGGCATTTTGGCAGCCTTGCTCGCGGGCGCATGGGCGCAGGGCTTGAAAGGCTGGTTCGATTTGTCAAGACCCCCTAACGTGTTGCCGCTGGAGATGCTGCACATCATCGGCCCGGCGCTGCAAAAAAACTCCTTCCCGTCAGGCCACACCACGACCATCTTTGCGTTAGCTGCGGTGCTGTGTTTTCAGTTTCGCAGTATCGGCTGGCGTGGGTTCTTTATCGTGATCGCAATTCTCGCCGGTATCTCGCGCGCGGCGGTCGGCGTGCATTGGCCATTGGATATTCTGGCCGGTGCCTTCGGCGGCTGGCTGTCAGGCATGATGGGTACCGCACTCGCCGTGATATTTCCGTGGGGCACAAACAAGCACGGAGAAAAAATCCTCGCCGCCCTGTTCATGGCCGGAGCGTTGTACCTGGCACTACGCTCCAACCCGGTGTATGTGGAAACGCAAGTGTTTCAAATCGCGCTGGCCGTCGTGTGTATTGGATTAGGCGGTTGGGGATTGTGGAAGCAAAGGCGACTGTAGGGTGGGCACCGCCCACAGTTGCAT
>JANMQQ010000262.1:0-10377 GCA_031370545.1 Gammaproteobacteria bacterium | reverse complement strand
TCAAGAATTTTTTGCTGAATAGTTACACAGAAACAAACATACTTTATTGAAACCGAAAAGATAGAACTCGAAAGTCCGCGAGCGTTATGAAAATCGCAGCGCGTTTGTTTCAAGTTCTAAATCTGAATTGATCGGCGGTTCACTAACCGAAGGGATCGCCGCGTGAAACACATCGAGACGATCCACGCCATGTTGCACAAAACGTTCGAAGGCGGCGGTTGGGTCACCGTGAATCGAATCGAAAAAATGAAACGGTGCCACGGCATGACAAGCGACGCCTGAAAAAATTACTTTCCACATCCTGGATACAGGGTTCAGAGTTGGGTTTTTGTACACCTTAGTTGGACCGCGCAGCAACCGTCGTGAAGGTGCGGTATGAATCCATCTCTGTAGTCGAGGTCAATTATGGGCAACCTTTCGTCGAGCCAGCGGACCGCCGGAATTGCGCATCGCGGTGACAACGGCGAGTACTGGCTTGCACAACGATTGCCGGTCGATTGGTTCTGGCAGCCACCGAAGCGTGACTTCGGTACGGACGGAATCGTTGTGATACGCGATAAGTCGGACTTGCACAATCTTGAGTTTGCACTTCAGGTGAAGGCAAGTGCCTCGCTGAGACCGCGCAGTGGCAAGATCTCACTGTCAGGCATCACACGCTGCTGGCGCTGCTTCGCATCCACGTGGTCGCTTCGCAAGGATGAGGTTCTAGATGAGCTACTGGCGCGCCTTACGGCCATGGGTTGAACCGATGGGGGCCAGAGAACATACGCCAAGCTCGGTAGATAAAGCGGACATGGAAGCCCTTGGCGTTGGCAGGCGATGGACAGGTTGTTGATGAAATACAAGCTGCGTTGGAGCTCGCAATTTCAAGCGTAAAGAGTTCCTAAGAATGTTTATCTAATTGTTCCAGGGGACTTGAAAAAGTTACGCCTTTTCCTCGCCCCTAAATTCACACAGTAGGCACCATGGAATCAATGCACGACATTTTAGGTCCCCACGGCGCGTTAGCGCAGCGCATCCCCGGCTATGCGCCGCGTGCGGCGCAGCAGGATATGGCCGAGATGGTGGCGGCGACCCTGCAGGACGGCGGCGTGTTGATCGCCGAGGCCGGGACTGGCACAGGAAAGACCTTCGCCTATCTGGTTCCGGCTTTGCTCAGCGGCAAGCGCGTTATTGTCACGACCGGTACCAAGAATTTGCAGGATCAGATTTTTCACCGTGATTTACCCACGGTGCGCAATGCGCTGGCGGCGCCGGTGCGTGTGGCTTTGCTGAAGGGCCGCGCGAATTATCTGTGTTTGCACCGGCTGGAATTGTCGGGACAAGACACCTTGTTTCGCACGCCGCAGCAGGGAGGTGACATTCAGCGCGTGCGCGACTGGGCGCGGCGCACGCGCAGCGGCGATATCGCCGAGCTTGTGGAAATTCCTGAAGATGCGCCGGTGTGGCCGCAGGTCACATCGACCGGCGACAATTGCCTGGGGCAGCAGTGTCCAAAATTTTCAGACTGTTTTCTCACCAAGGCGCGACGTGAAGCGCAGGCAGCCGACATCGTGGTGGTGAATCATCATTTGTTCTGCGCTGACTTGGCGTTGCGTGACGAAGGTTACGGCGAGTTGTTACCGGGAGCGCATGCCTACATCGTCGACGAGGCGCATCAGTTGCCGCAGGTGGCGGCGAATTTCTTTGGGCAGTCGGTCAGCAGTCGGCAACTGGTCGAGCTTTCAACCGATGCCACCGTCGAACAAAAGAAGGAAGCGGGCGACGCGGTGGAAATTGTCGAGACCGCCGACCAATTGCAAATCGCGGTGCGCGATATGCGCGCTGCGTTGGGGCACGAAGCGCGCCGCACGGTGTGGAGTGACGTGAAACGCAACGCCGCCGTGGTGACTGCGGTGGCGCGGCTGCGCGAGCGGTTGGCGGATTTGTGTGCCGCGCTGGCACCGGCGGCGCAACGTGGCACGGGCTTGGAAAGTTGCTGGCGGCGCAGTCTTACGCTGGTTGAGCGGCTGGCGTCGTTTGACGCTGCGCCGCCGCAGAATCATCTGCAGTGGCTGGAAACACATACGCGCTCGTTTGTGTTGAATCTCACGCCGCTCGACGTGGGGCCAGTGCTTGGCAATGTGATGCAGCAGCGCAAAGGCACCTGGATATTCACCTCGGCGACCTTGGCGGTGGGCGATGACTTCAGCCATTTTGCGCGCCGCATCGGCGTGGAAGGCGCGGTTACGCGCCGTTGGGACAGCCCGTTCGACTATGCCAATCAGGCTTTGTTGTATCTGCCGCAGCACTTGCCCGATCCCGGCACGCACGGCTACGTCGCTGCGGTAATCGCCGCTGCGTTGCCGGTGTTGCAGGCCAGTCGGGGGCGCGCGTTCCTGTTGTTTACCAGTCATCGCGCGTTGCAGGAGGCGAACAACCTGCTGCGCTACGAAATTGATTATCCCTTGTTGGTACAAGGCACCTTGCCGCGCAACCGCCTGCTGGAAGAATTCCGCGCGGCGGGTAACGCCGTGTTGCTGGGCACCAGCAGTTTCTGGGAAGGGGTAGATGTGCGCGGCGAAGCGCTGTCACTGGTCGTGATCGACAAACTGCCGTTTGCGGCACCCGAAGATCCGTTGGTGCGCGCGCGCGCAGACGCGTTGCGCGCAAGAGGCGAAAATCCGTTTATGGATGATCAGTTGCCGCAAGCGGTGATCGCGCTCAAGCAAGGCGTCGGGCGGTTGATCCGCGACGTGAATGATTGCGGCGTGTTGATGCTGTGCGACCCGCGCCTGCTCAGCAAAAGCTACGGTCGGCGTTTTCTCGACAGCCTGCCGCCAATGCGGCGCACGCGGGTCTTGACTGATGTTGAAAAATTCTTCGCGGACGAAAAATCCGCGACCCTGCGGCGAGCAGCGGCCGAGGACGTCTCGCTATGAAATTGTTAGCACTCGACACCTCGACCGAAGGCTGTTCGGCTGCGCTGTTGCTCGATGACGAGATTCACGAACGTTTCGAAATCTCCCCGGGTGCGCACTCGCGGCTAATTTTGCCGATGATCGAAGGCTTGTGCGCGCAGACCGGTGTGCAATTGAAAGACATGGACGCACTGGTGTTCGGGCGCGGTCCCGGTTCGTTCACGGGCGTGCGCATTGCCGCCAGCGTGGTTCAAGGTTTGGCGTTTGGCGCCGATCTGCCGGTCATCCCGGTTTCGACCCTGGCAGCGGTGGCGCAGGGTGCGTGGCAACTGCATCAATGGTCGCGGGTGTTGTCAGCCTTGGATGCGCGCATGGGCGAGGTGTATTGGGGCGCGTTTGAGCGCGGTGCCGACGGCGTGATGCGTGCGGTGCAAGACGAATGTGTCATCGCGCCCGATCAAGTAACCTTGCCTGACACCGGCCAGTGGCATGGCGCCGGGCCCGGATGGGCAGCGTACGCTGCGGTGTTGCGCGCGCGCTGCGGTGAGCGCGTGGTCGATCCCGATGGAAACATGTTTCCGCACGCGGCATATTTGTTACCGATTGCCGCAGTGGAATTTCAACGCGGTGCGACGGTCACTGCGGAGCAGGCTTTGCCGGTGTATTTGCGCGATCAGGTGGCGCAGCGCCCGCGTCCATAATCGTGCTTTCCAGTTAACGTTGTTTTCTATGCTGTCTTGGACACATGAAAACTATACTTTTCGGAACGATCAGCGTCTTTTTGCTCGCCAGTTGCAGTGATACTCCGGAACGTTCCTCGCGTCGTCATGTCGGCATGAATCGTATTGACGTGCAGCGCGTCATTTCTCACACCCAGCCCGGACAGGTGCCGCATCTTGTCGGCAAAGATCTCATCGACGCCGAGCTGTCCGGCACCGATTTCAAACATGCCGATTTGTCAGGCGCGCAGTTGCTCGGCGCAGAGCTGCGCGGTGCAAATTTATCGAAGGCGATTCTCGAACGCAGCGATTTAAGCGGAGCCAATTTAGTCGACGCGGACCTGCGTGAAGCGAATCTTGAAAACAGCGTGCTGGTGAATGTGGATCTCACCGGCGCCAATCTAAGCGGTGCCAAACTTCGCGGGGCCAACCTTACTGGCGTAAAGCTCGCCGGGGCGACTTTGATTGGGGTTGATTTTAGCGGAGTCCAGATGGAGCGAGCAGATTTGAGCCAATCCATGCTGAATCGTGCTGATTTTACCGGTGCAAAAATGCGTTACGCGATACTCACCGGCACCTATCTGTCGGAAACCCGCTTCGCCCGTACCGATCTGCGCGACGCTGATTTGCGTGGCGCAGATCTAAGCGGGCTGAGCTTGACACATGTTAATCTGCGCCACGCGGATTTACGGCTGGCGAATTTATCGTTTACTAAATTGCTAGATGTTGACTTGCGCGACGCGAATATCAGTTTGGGAGATTTCAGTTCCAGCAAGCTTGAGGATTGCACGTTCGTGAAGGCCGATATGAACAAGGCCGATTTCAGCGACGCGTCGATTGTGCGCTCGCGTCTGGATCGTGTGAACCTCGCGGGCGCGCGCATGCGCAAGGTTTACATCGCCGGTTCCAGTTTCACCGAGGCAGATTTAACCGACATCAATTTCTATCAGGCGACCATCAACACTTCGGAATTTCACGCAGCCGACTTGCGTCGTTCCAGCATGATCAATGTCGATTTGACGCGTACGGATTTTTCCAAAAGCGACCTGCGGGATGTGAATCTGAACAATGCGGTGCTGATTGACACCCGCATGACCGGCGTCAATCTGACCAACGCCGATTTGCGCAAAGCCGACCTCAAAGGGACCAATTTCACTGGCGCAAATCTGCAAGGCACTAACTTCGCTGAAGTACTGAATCTCGACAGCGCCATTGGTTTGGACAAAGCCGTGAATACCCGACACGCGAAATTTTAACGGCGCGAATTCCGGAGTATCATCCTCGCCGCTGGGCTCAAGGTCGTCGCTGTATGACCGACTAAGTAGAGTCCCCACGCAGTGTGACCCGGGTCACACTGCCAACCTACATTCAGGCTTTGCAAACCATCTCCATGCGTATTCAGCGTGACTCACATCAGCCGACGTATCCGCTCGCACCCAGCGTGCGCGCTGCTGCACCGCGCGCTGATGCCGAGAAGGCCGCGCAGCAGACCGGTCGGGTACCGTTGGCGGCGTATGTGGCGCCGCGCAATCCGGTGGATGTGGAGCGCGGAGTATCGCCACGCGCGCAGCGCGCCATTGCTGCCTATACCCAAAACCATGTGTTTGAACAACGTAGCCAGTACGCGCAACTGCTGGGTGTTGACGTTTACGCGTGAGACTGTAAATAAAAAGGCGGCCCGCAGGCCGCCTTCGTAAACACGATTGCCGCAGCTTCTTAGAAGCGGAAGCCGAGCTTCAAACTGTAGGTGGTGCTGTCGCCGGTCTTGTCGCCTTCGAGTGCAAGATTCATCAAACCTAAATTCAGATTCGCGCCGACTTCCATTTTGGTTTGTTGGAAATCCTCTTTCTTTAAGCAGACGGTGGGTGCAGCCGTCAAGCACGCTGAGGGGTCGGACGTTGTCCACACCTGGCCGACGCTTGCGTACGGCGTGAGCATCGCAAAACCTTTGGATACCGTGAGTTCCAGTCCTTTGGTATCGAACGCCAGATTGCTCACGCCGCTCAATTTGGTCATGGTGCCGCGAATCGCGACGGCGGGCAGTGCAATGTCGCCTGCAATGATGGCGTAACGCAATTCACCGCCGATGAGTTTGATGTTGGTGGTAGGAATTGAGGTATACACAACGCCGACGTCGATATCGAAAGGCAGACCCTTGTGCACATGCAGCTTGGGTACCGGCAAGGTGTCGATGGCTTTTCCGCCGGATACTGCGGCCTTCCACTTTTCAGCATTGCTCATTTTTGTGGCGCTAAGTTCCAGTCCGATGTCAAAACCGGTGAGGCCTAGCGGCTCTGCAGGTGCCACAGCTTTATAACTGAGCGCCGAGCCGAGATCTTCACTCAGTAAACGAAAGTTACTTTGCGCTTGAGCCTGGGTTTGGGCAGCGAGACCGGTCAGGTCAATATCTTTGCTGCCCGCATGGGCGAAGGGCGCGCTGAGCAACAGGGTGGTGGCCGCGCAATAAAAATAGATCCGTTTCATCGAATGTCTCCGGCAAGTTACGTGGATAGTTTCACTCATGGCGCTCGATACTATACTGCGGTGTTCGGGCTCGCAACGCACGGCATCAACGCCGCAAAAATTAGCGGCCACGATTCGCGCCGCTTTAAGAATTGCCGGTGCGTAGCGCATCAAGAAAGCGTTGGTAACTCAAGTAGCGTGCAGGCGCGATGTGTCCTGCTTGATGCGCGCTGCGGATGGCGCAGCCTGGTTCCACCGTGTGGCGGCAGTCGGTGAATTTGCAGTGTCCGAGGTGGGGACGAAATTCTGCGAACCCCTGGGCCGCTTGTTCAACGCTGATGTGCCCGAGCTTGAAATCACGCACGCCGGGCGAGTCGATCAGGCGCGCCTGATCACCGAAGTGGTACAGACGCGTGGTGGTGGTGGTGTGTTTGCCCAGGCCGGTGATCGAGACGTCGCCGATCGCAATGTCAAGATCGGGCATCATCGCTTTGAGCAACGATGATTTGCCGACGCCGGAGTGGCCCACTACGACGCTGGTGTGCTGCGCGAGTCGCTGCTGTACCGGCAATAAACTTTCGACTTGTCGCGTGCACACGAACGCCACGTCGTAGCCGATGCGGCGGTACACGTCCATGCGCAGCTCAAACGCGCTGCGCGCAGCGGCATCCAGTAAATCGCATTTATTCACCACGATCAGCGGCCGCACATCGTACAACTCGGCGGCGACCAGATAGCCGTCCAGCAGATGTTCGCTGACGCCAGGCAGCGGCGCGATCACCACCACCATGACATCCACATTGGCCGCGACCGGTTTGATTTGTCCGTACACGTCGCTGCGCGCCAGCAAACTGCGCCGCGGCAGCACCGCCACCACCACGCCGCTGCCATTTCCGGCGCGCCACGCGATGTCGTCACCGCAAAACACGTCGCCTAAATTCTGGCGGGTGTTGCACAAGACTACGCTGCCGTGCGCGTCTTCGACTTCCAGGCTCGCGCCAAAATTGGCAATGACAACACCCGGTTGTTCGGGGCCGAGATCGGTGAGTTCTTCTTCGGAGGTTGCGCGCGATGCGGTGCGTGCAGCCGAGCGGGTCAGGCGTTGCTGATGGTGCTCACGCACGCGTTCGGTCTGGCGCGGCGTGAGTTTGCGTTTAGACATGGGTAAGTGTCATGACTTGGCAGTCAGATCATTGATCTTGGCGGCGCAGATAAAGTCGTTTTCCGACAGGCCGTCGACTTCGTGGGTGCGGTAATGCACCACGCAGCGGTTATAGCCCACTTCGAGATCGGGATGATGATCTTCGCGATGCGCAATCCACGCGAGCGCATTGACGAAGGCCATGGTCTCGTAGAAATTTTTGAAGCGCAGCGTGCGGCTGATCATCTGCGCCTCGCTATTGAGTTTCCAATCGGGAATATCGCGCAGCAGTTTTGTTACGCGCAGTGGCGTCAGCGCGGGATCGCCTTTTTTACAGGCAGTACAACTACGATTTTTCAGAGCACTCATCGGGGGCACCTCGGCACAAAGAGTTTCGGTCAACTACAATTCATTCATCGTTTACTACTATGGATTCATTATGGCACAAGACGCCGAGCACCTGATTTGGATCGACCTGGAGATGACCGGTCTCAATCCGCAAACCGACGCGATTATCGAAATGGCAACCATCGTGACCGATCGCGATTTAAATCTTATTGAAGAAGGCCCGGTGATCGCGGTGCATCAACCGCAAGCCGCGCTCGACGCGATGGATGACTGGAACAAGAAAACTCATTCCAAGTCGGGCTTGATCGCACGCGTGCAGGCCAGCATCTACGATACTGCCGCCGCGCAGCAGGCGACCTTGACATTTTTGCAGCGCCATGTGGTGCCGCGTACATCACCGATGTGCGGCAACAGTATTTGTCAGGACCGGCGCTTTCTCGCCCGCTTGATGCCGGAGCTGGAGGCCTTTTTTCATTATCGCAATCTCGACGTGAGCACTATCAAGGAACTGGCGCGGCGTTGGGCGCCCGAGGTTTACAAGGGCTTCAGCAAGAACGCGCCGCATATGGCGTTGGACGACATCCGCGAGTCGGTGCGCGAGTTGCGTTATTACCGGCAGCACCTGTTCAAACTTTGATACAGAAATTGTTTGACAGAATTTCGAGCGCCCACGCACACTGCTACGTCATGAACTGCCAATGTTTTATTCCCGTCGTCCGTAACATTCATCGCCTGCCGCGCTGGATCGCGCATGTGCGCCGACGAGAAACAGGATGATTGCAGCATAACAAGCGAACCGTCTTTTGAAATCCCGAAGGCCACAGATTGAAAATCTCTGTGGCCTTTTTGCTTTTGGGGGATGGTTTTTGGTTAGGGTTCACGGGGTAGTTAATACGCCCACCGGACCACCCCGTCCGCTGCGCGTCCACCCCTCCTCGAAAATAAGGAGGGGAGTAAAAAAGCTGCTCACCCCTCCTTATTTCAAGGAGGGGTGCCTCGCAGAGGTGGGGTGGTTTTGGTAGATGTGGGAACGAACTATCAACAACCGGGCATCAATCAGTTAGCAATCAGGAGTCAAAAAATGTCCGTACCCGCCGCCTACGTAGGTGTCATCTTGATCTGGTCGACCACGCCGCTGGCGATCCAGTGGAGCACGGTCGGTGCCGGGTACGCGTTCGCGTCGTTCAGTCGCATGCTACTGGGTGCTGCGCTGTGCCTGATATTGATGCGCACGTCGCGTCAACCGCTGCCGTGGACACGTGCCGCGCGGCAAACTTATTTGGCAGCGGGTCTTGGCATTTTCGGTTCCATCATCACCAGCTACTGGGCTGCGCAATTTGTCCCGTCGGGCTGGATTTCGGTCATGTACGGGCTGATGCCGCTGTTCACCGGCGTGCTGGCGTATTTTTGGTTGCATGAGCGCAGCCTCAGCCCCGCGAAGATCGGTGGACTGTTACTGGGACTGGTAGGGCTCGCGGTGATTTTTGCGTCTGGCTTGCATATGAGTGTGCAGGTTGCAGTCGGCATCGCAGTATTGTTGGTGGGCGTGTTGATTCAAGCGGCCAGCATGGTGGCGATCAAACGCATCGCGGCGCCGATCTCGCCGCTGGCGATGACCACCGGCGCGTTGTTGGTGACGTTGCCGCTGTTTTTTCTCACCTGGCTGAGGGTGGACGGGAACGTGCCGCAACACCTCGACGCGCGCGCCGCGTGGTCTATCGTGTATCTCGGCGCGTTGGGTTCGGTGCTGGGGTTTGTATTGTACTTCTACGTGGTTCAGCATATGGCGGCGGCGAGCGCGGCGCTCATCACTTTGATCACGCCGGTGTTCGCCTTGCTGCTCGGCCGGACCCTCAACGGCGAACCGCTCACGGTGCAATTGTTGCTAGGTACAGCGGCCATTCTGGGTGGATTGGGGCTGCATCAATGGGGTGATGCCGTGGTGCGGCGTATCTACATGCAACTAAAAGGAGTCGTAGAGTAATGCAGATTTATTCACGCGCGCTGCGCAGATTTGGCATCGGTGCCGCAGCTTTGCTGTTATCGGGTCAGGTATTGGCATTTGATATCAGTCCGTTTGTCAGCATGGGAGTGACGTTCGGTGGCGACACGCTGGACGAAACCGTGGTCGGCGATCCGAAGAAAAACCAAACAGAAAGTATCAAGGCTGGACAATTCATGTATTTCTCCGCAGGTGCCACGGTGGCCTTGCCGGAACCCGGCGATTGGGAAGTGCAATCGTCGATTGGCTACTGGTTTGACAGCGTGCAGACGGGTGGTCGCGAGATGCGATTCCGGCGTGTGCCTATCGACGTATTACTGGCGCGGAGCTTCGACAAAAGCTGGCGTGTGTTGGGCGGGTTGACCTATCATGTGCAGCCCGAACGCCGCTGTACCCTGGACACTTGCGCGCAGCCCAGCAGCGCGTTCAAGAACGCCAAAGGTTTAGTTGTCGAAGCGGACTGGCTGTTCGGCGGTGTCGTCACGCGTGTGGTGGGCGCCGAAGAACCGCGCCCGACTAAACTGTGGATGGGTGCGCGCATGACGCTGATTGAATACAAAACTACCGACGCGGATGCCACTAAATACAGCGGCAATAATTTTGGTTTGACGCTGGGTCTGAATTTTTGAAACCACGCATTTTCGCGATGTGTGTCGCAAAAAATTTGATGGGTCATGTTGCAGAGTAGCGGTGACCTGCCGACGAGCGACTATTTTCTACTATCCTTTATTATTCACATATTATTCACAGCGATTGAGTTGTCCACTCGAAGGAGATTTGTAATGAAAAGAATGCGGAATTTTG